>DATNFC010000143.1:0-32293 GCA_035606545.1 Candidatus Methylomirabilota bacterium | reverse complement strand
ATGTCCCCGATCGGAGGCTCCTTGGAAACGCCGCACCCGAGATTCGAAGCGTTCGATACTCGCCTCACGCGTTGGACCTCGCGTCATGCCATCACCATGCTGCGCATCAGCATCGGGGTCGTGTTCCTGTGGTTCGGAGTTCTCAAGTTCTTCCCCGGGTTGAGCCCCGCGCAGGACCTCGCCGCACGCACGATCGAAGCGCTCAGCTTCGGGCAGGTCCGCCCGGCGGTCTCGGTTCCCTTGCTCGCGATCCTGGAGACCACGATCGGCCTCGGGCTGCTCACGGGGCGCTTCCTGCGCGGCACGATCCTGCTCCTGCTGCTCCAGATGGCAGGGACCGTGACACCGCTCGTGCTCTTCCCTCAGGAGACGTTCACGCGGTTCCCGATCGCACCCACGCTCGAAGGGCAGTACATCATCAAGAACATCGTCCTCGTGAGCGCGGCGATCCTGATCGGCGCGACGGTGCGCGGCGGAATGCTGATCGCGGACCCGAGCGCGGCCCATGCTGCGCGGTCCATGGAACAGGCTCAGTAGCGGACCGAGCATTGCGCGCACGAGCTTCGGAGCGCCGGCTGCGGGGTTTACCGGACCGGGGCCGGGTCAGGGTCGACGCTTCGCCCTCAGCTCCGCGCGGATCGCGGTGAGGATCTCGAAGTACCTCCACTCGGGAGGCGCGTCGGGCTCCTGGTGGTGATCCGGCTTGAGGACGAGGTCCCCGGTCGAGAGCAGCACCCTCTGCACGTCCGCGTTCTGCCGGACCTTCTCGCGGGTGGCCGCCACGATCAGCCGGTAGTGCTCGCCTGGCTTCGGCGATCGATAGCCGAAATGGCGACGCTCGAAACTCACCCAGCCGATTCCCATTGTCCGCATGTTCGCCTCGGCCAGCTCGCCTGCCGTCTTGGCCTCGAAGCTCGTCATTGCGGCGACTTGATCGCGGGTGTACTTCCACTCGAGTCCGGGGTACTTCGCGCGGGGGTCGTTCTCGCCCTCTGGGTAGAGCATCATCTGCCAGAAACCTTCAAGGCTCGCGTACGACCGGCCGTGGAATGTGAATGGCGTCGGCGCGAAGTTGGAGAGCAGGCCGAGCTCGTGGCGCTTGGAGAGGATGACCTCGCCCGGACCCGCCTCCTGCGGAAGAATCTCCCACGCGGGCGCTCCCTCCTTCGGCACCGGCGCCCACCAGTGCGCGGGATACCCGGCGCGGCTCGCGAGCGGATCCGAAGCGGGTGACGGAGTCACCGCGTCATGGTGCAACGCCGCGCCTTGCTGCACATGGCAGCCGCCGATGAACACCCCGGCCACGACCGCGCTCATGCTGGCGACCCAGGACATGGCCTTCATGACCACGATGACGCTGGCGGCGACGATCGACACGATCGATCTCAGGCCGGGGCGAACGCGATCGACTTTCGCCTGCTCGGGGATGCGCAAGTTATCCTCCGAAGGGAACGAGCGGCTGGGACGGCTCACTGCATCAGGTTCGTTCCCCGGGGACGAGTCTGTCTTGCACGTTCCCAGCATCCTGGAGCGTTCTCAGCGCCTGAGCTGCCGTGCGCGGCCCGCACATGCCAGTGCGAGCAAGATGGCAGCCGCGATGGCGAAGCCCCGTGCTGCCCCGGCGCCCGTTCCGCCGGCGTAGTCGAGGAACGGGATGCCGTTGAGCGGGCCGGCGTACCAGAGGACGAGGTAGAGGATCTCGAACGTCTTCGACGCCCCGGTCCATGTGCCCAGCGCCAGGGCCATCGCCGGCACGAACGCGGCCCCGGCGAGCACCGCGGCGAACGTCATGACGTCGCCGTGGAGCAGCGATCGCAACGACAGCCCCGCTCCCATCGCGAGCGCGAGCGCGAAGCCCGCGATCCACGCCGCCGCCATGGGGCGCGCGATCGGGTGCGGTGACGACAGCATCAGCGCTTCCGTGCCGTGGCGCCGATCGCGACTGCCCAACTGCGACCACTGGAGCACCGGCCACACCCAGGCGATGCCCGCGACCTTGCCGGCCGCCGCGATCGGCACGAACGCGCTCGCGATCACGAGCCCGAGCGGCACGACGAACCAGATCCGCGGCAGGCCATGGAACATGAGCCGCAACTCGGCAACGACCAGCCTCCCGAGCGCGCCGCGCCCGCGCTGTGCCGGCGCGACGAGGTCCGAGGCGTGCGCCGCCAGGACGCGCGTGGTGGGTTCGCCGGCCACGGCCACCGCCGCGCCGTTCGCCCGCGCACGTTTCTTCGCGAGCCCGCGTTCACCCGCGAAGCGATCGAACGGGATCGCCGCGACCGCCGCGAGCCCCGCGCCGAAGACCACCCACACGAGCCGTGAGACGAGAATCAACGGCGTCCACTCCGGTCCGTCCCAGCGGAACGTCGTCAGGTGCCAGCCGCCGGTGCGGAACGTGAAACCCATGCTGTACGAGCCGGGATTCGCGCGCACGTCAGCGAACTGCTCGCCCGCGGCGTGGATCATCTGCCACAGCACCATGTTGACCCCGAGCGGATCGCTCCATGGGCTGGGCGCCTCCGTGCGGAGCTGGACCGCCGCGATCGCGGGCATCCACGTGAACAGGAACACGGCGTTACCGAGGCCCCCACGCAGACCGGGTACGGTCTCGAACAGCACCGCGACGCCGGCCGTGATCGCCATCGCCGGCAGCACCAGGCATGCGAACGGCGTCGCGATCGCGAGCAGGTCGAGATGACGGTCCTCGCCGCGCGCCATCTGCATGGCTGCCGCGCCGATCGCGACCACCGCGACCATCGCCGCGAGCAGGCCGTAGTTGGCGAGCCACTTGGCGAGCGTGTACTCGAGCCGGCTCATCGCTGTCGTGCCGAGGATCGCGCCGACGCCGGTGCGGCGGTCGTTGTCGACCGCGCTCCGCGTCAGGTAGAAGCCAGCGATCGAGAAGAACATGACGCAGAGGATCGCCGTCATCGCGCCCACCCACTCCGAGTTGTAGATGCCGCGATGTCCGTGGATCTGCAGCGTCACGTAGGGAGCCCCGAGCGGCGGCGTGAACAGGTTCGCCGCCCAGAGCGCGAAGCCGAGCGTCACCATGAACGCCGGCCGGCGCACGCGCTCGAGGAGGTCGGCGCGCGCCATCGCGATGAGACTCCGCGGCCGCAGTGTCATCAGGCCGTCGTGGTCGCGCGCGCGCGATCCATATGCAGCAGATAGGCGTCCTCGAGACTCGGCGGCACCGATCGCGCGCCCGCGACCGGCTCGGCGTCGGCGACGATCCGCACCTGGACGCCGTCGCTGCGGCGGATCTGGCTCGCGATCCGGTGGCGCTCGCGGACCGCCGGCAGCTCGGCGGCCGGGACCAGGCACTCCCAGGTGCGGCCTTCGGCCGCCTTGACCAGCGTCTCGGGCGGAGCGTCGGCGAGCAGCCGGCCGTGCGCGAGCAGTGCGATGCGCGTCGCCACCGCCTCGACGTCGGACACGATGTGGGTCGAGAGGATCACGATGCGCTCACCGGACAGCTCCGAGAGCAGGTTGCGGAACCGCACCCGCTCCTCGGGATCGAGGCCGCCGGTCGGCTCGTCCACGATCAGGAGCTGCGGATCGTTGAGCAGCGCCTGAGCGATGCCGACCCGCTGGCGCATGCCGCCCGAGAAGCCGCCGAGCGGTCGCCGGCGCGCGTCGCTCAGGTTCACGAGCAGGAGCAGCGTCTCGATGCGCTTCCTCGCGGTCGCGGAATCGATGCCGCGCGCGGCAGCGAGGTACTCGAGGAACTCGACCGGGTTCAGATTGGGATAGACGCCGAAGTCCTGCGGCAGGTACCCGAGCACGGTCCGCAGCGCGTCGGGCTTGTGCGCGAGATCCGAGCCGTTCCAGGTCACGCGGCCCCTCGTTGGCCGCGAGAGCGTGGCCAGGATCCTCATGAGCGTCGACTTGCCCGCGCCATTCGGGCCGAGCAGCCCGAGCACGCCGGGGCCGAGGTCGAGCGTGACGCCGCTCAGCGCCTGGACACCGCCGCGGTACTGCTTGTCAACGCCCTCGATCGAAAGTCGCACGGCCCCTCGCGGCGGTTGGAGTTACATCGTGGACCCACGGCCAGCCACTCGGTGTACGACGTGCGGGGCCGACGGGTTACCCTACAACGCGCGTCATGGGTTCGCGGGTCGCGGCATGCCTTCCACGCGGCTGCCTGCGATGAGCGGTCCCGGCGATTGCGCCCCGTCGCGCCAGATCTTAAGATTGCGCCCCGCTTCCCCAGCGCCATCATCCGGGCGCTCCAACCATGCCGCGCCTCTGCGTCGCTTCCATGGGGGTTACATGATCCGTCCTGTGCGAGGCTATTTCGCCTTGTCGCATGGCGTTCGATGCTTGCGAGTCCTTTCGGTTTCCATCGCGGTTTCACTGGTCGTGGCGACCTCGGCGAGCGCACAGCGCGCCGACTCCACCGCGACCCGCGGGAGCAGCGTGCCACGGTACGTGCCGCAGGCAACGGCGGCCACGACGCTCAAGCCCAGTGCCTACAGGCTCCATCTCCACGGTGGAGTGTTCGCGCCGGTCGATGTGAATGCGACGAGCCCGACGCTCGGGCTGCGCCTGGGCAGGCGCCTGGTCTCGCACGTCCAGGGAGGCTTTCTCGTCGGCTGGACGTTCGAGAGGAAGAACCTCGAGCAACCGGTCAACGGTCTTCCGGGCCTGCAGCCGCAGCGGATCCTCGCGCGTGCCGACGGGCAGCTGGTGCCCGCGATGGCGTACATCCAGGTCGACCTCAACGAGACCCGTTTCCTGATGCCCTACTTCGGCATCGCGTCGGGCTACGAATGGTTCAACCTCAAGCTCAACGACTATCGGACCGGCGAATCGGCCACCGCAACGTACGCGAATGTCGCATGGGAGACCTGGGGCGGGATCGGGTTGCGACTGGGGCGGGACATGACGTTTGACTCCGAGCTCTTCTACAACGGCGGCTCGCTCGAGCGCGACGTCACGGACTCGAGCGGCCAGAGCTACACCGAGGCCGTCCACGCGAACGGCATCGGCGCCAGGGTGGGCGTGAACTTCCTGTTCTAGCGATGCGCGTTCGCCTCTCGCTCCTGCTCGCTCTGTCGATGGCCCTGGCGTTCCGTGTGCCTGCGGCGCTCGCGCAGACCGGGCCCGAACTCTGGTCGATCCAGCTGGACGGCGGGTTGTTCGTGCTGAACGACGCCAGCGGGCCGACGCCCAGAGCTGGAATCCGCTACGGCAAGCACTTCACCTCGCACGTCTCAGGCGGCCTGCTGACAGGGTTCGCGTACAAGGTCTCGAGTCTGGAGGCGCCCGCCGCGGGCCCACAGGGCAGCGATTCTCATGTCGAGCTCGCCCGGGCCGATGCGCGGATGGTGCCCCTGATGGCGTTCATGCAGGTCGACTTGACGGACCGCTTCTTTCTGGTGCCGTTCGTCGGCATCGGCGCCGGCTACGAGTGGCTGAGACTCCAGGGAACGGACCATCAAACCGCACAGGAATCCAAGGTCACCTACGGCAACCTCGCCTGGGAAGGCTACGCCGGCGCCGGCGTGAGGCTCACCCGGAAGGTGCGCGTCAACGGCGAGCTGTACTACAACGGCGGTTCGCTGGAACGCCGCGTGCTCGCTGCTGACGGCAGTACGTGGCTCGAAGCTGTTCATGTGAACGGCGTGGGAGCGCGCGTGGGGCTGGACCTGGTGTTCGAATAGCGCGATCAGCTCGGGTCGTCGCTATCGGACGCCTTCCCGACCGACGCGTTGAGCGCTGCCGCCAGACCAGCGTCTCCGCTCAAGAGATCCTTCCAGCCCAACTCGAGGCCCTTCCGATGGCCCTTCTCCACCAACTTGAGCCCCTCGGGAGCGATGGTGAGCATGTAGGCCTTGCCCTCGATATCGAGCTCCCGCTTGAGCGCTTTCTCCAGTTTCGTCGCCATGAAGTGTCTCGCCTCTCCGTGGTTTGAACGGCGCGAATGAGACGCTGGGGTGGGTCACCGGCGTTGCGGGCCGATTCCGTGCAGTATCACCTGTCGCTCGATCGACTTTCAACCGGACCTAACCCCATGCACCGCTGCCGGCTTCTCACCTTCGACATCTTCGGGACCGTGATCGACTGGCGCGCGGGCCTCGAACGCGACTGCGCGGCTGCAGGACGTCCGCTGGCACCCGGGGACTTCGACCGGGTCGTGGATCGGCAGGCCGAGTTGGAGCGCGGCCCGTACAAGACCTACCGCGAGGTCACCCGTCGCAGCCTGATCGAGGTGCTCGGCATCGACTCGCGCGCGGCCTCACAAATCGGATCGGCGGTCGGCGAATGGCCGCTCTACCGAGACGCGGCCCCGGCACTTGGGGCTTTGATGCGCAACGTCCCGTGTGCCGCGCTCACGAACAGCGATCGGTCGCACGGCGATCAGGTCCAGTCGCAGCTCGGGTTCCGCCTGAGCGACTGGCTGTGCGCCGAGGAATCGAGGGTCTACAAGCCCGCGCCCGAGTTCTGGCAGGCGATGTCCGCGCGACGCGCGATCGCACCCGGGCCGGAGTGGTGGCATGTCTCGGCCTACGCTGACTACGACCTCGCCGTCGCGAACCAGTTGGGCCTCACCACGGTGTTCGTGGCGAGGCCGCATGCGCGCGCGGGCGCAGCCACGCACACGATCGCCGACCTCGCGGCCCTCACGGGGATCCTGCTCTCACCTACTTGTTGAACCGGATCTCGAGGCAGTCGCCGTCCTGGACGACGTAGTCGCGGCCTTCGAGTCGCATCCCACCGCGCTCGCGTGCGGCCGCTTCCGAGCCGGCCTCCAGCAGCAGCGCGCACGGGACAACCTCGGCGCGAATGAAGCCTTTCGCGAGATCGCTGTGGATCTCGCCCGCCGCGTCCACCGCGCGCTCGCCCTGGCGGATCGTCCACGCCCGCACCTCGTCGGGGCCGACCGTGAAGAACGAGATCAAGCCCAACAGGCGGTAGCACGCGCGGATGATGAGCGAGAGCCCGTCCTGCTCGATGCCCAGCTCGCGGCGGAACGCGTCGCGCTCCTCCCGTGACAGCGCTACGACCTCACGCTCGAGATGGGCCGCGAGCCCGACGACCAGCGTGTGTGCGCCGGCGGTCGGCAGCGGGCGGGAACCGCCCTCGCCGTGGTTCACCACCACCAGCAGCGGCTTGAGCGTGAGGAATTGGAACCCCCGCAGCAGCTTCGACTCCTCCTTGTCGAACGTCTCCGCGCGCAGCGGCCGCTCGGCCTCGAGCGCGGCCTTGATCCGGACCAGCAGCGCGTGCTCGCGCTCGCCTTCCTTCTTGCCGACCCGGAGCTCCTTGGCCAGTCGCTCGAGTCGCGTCTCGGCGATCGCCAGGTCGTTCAAGATGAGCTCGCTCTCGAGGTCGCGCAGGTCGCGCGCGGGATCCACGCCCGCGCTCGCCGGTACGGCCGCGTTCTCGAAGTCGCGCACGACCGCCAGCAGCGCGTCACAGTTACGCACGCCCGAGAAGAGATCGGGCCCGCGCGCGCTGGCGCGCGCGCTCGTCTGGCCCACCGCGACCGTGTCCATGAACTGGACGCGGGCGTGGGTGATCTTCTTCGGCTTGTAGAGCGCGACCAGGCGATCGACGCGCTCATCGGGCACGACGATCACCGCGATGCGTTCGCGGCCGCTCGTCGCCGCCGCCTGCGCGCCGGCGCCCTCCACCAGGATCTCGAACAGGGTCGTCTTGCCCGACTGCGGCAGGCCGAGGATGCCGACGCTTTCCATTGAGGTCAGGAGTTCTTCCGAAGTGGCAAGGAATCGCCCGCGGACCGTGGTCGCGCGGGCGGGTCGAGGTTTCGCAGCGAAGGCTAGGGGCGGGCGTGCGCCGCCGTCAATGCACCGGCTGCAGAGACCTGCTGACCACGTCGATGCGCTGGTCCTGTCAATCAACTTACGCTCGCGGTCCACGCGGCGCGCAAGAACGAGCGGATCGCGCCCTAGAACTCGCCGAGCGTGCCCGCGATCCTCCGCAAGTCGGCGAGCAGAACGTCCATGTCCGCCAGTGTGGTGCGGTGGTTCATGATGCACGCGCGCAGCGCGAAGCGTCCGCCGACTGAGGCGTTGCTCATGTAGGAGCTGCCGTCGCGCTGGAGCGCAACCAGGAGACGTTCGTTCCACGCGTCGAGCGCGCGCTCGACCGCCTCCCGATCCGCGCCCGATGCCGTGTCGAGCAGCCGCCGCCCTCGAGCCGGCACGTGGCGAAAGCACACGATCGACAGCTCGACCGGCGCCAGGCGCTCGAAGTCGCGGCTTGCCTCGACCTTCTCGGCGAGTAGCGCGGCGCATGCGAGATCCTTTTCGACCGCCGCGCGAAGCGGTGCGATGCCCACGGCCCGCAGCATCATCCACACTTTGAGCGCGCGGAAGCGGCGTGACAGCTCGGGGCCATAGTTCCAGTAGGCGAACGATTCGGCCGGGGCGGAATCCATCACGCGCATGTACTCGGCGTCGTGCGCGAACGTCGCGTACGCCGCGGCCGGATCGCGGTACAGGACGCAGCCGCAGTCCACCGGCAGGTACATCCACTTGTGCGGATCGAGCGCGATCGAATCCGCCCGCGCGAACGCGCCGAGCTTCGCGCGTGCCGCCGGGGCCAGGGCCGCGAAGCCGCCGTAGCTCGCATCGATGTGGAACCAGAGCCCGTGCCGCTCGGCGACGTCCGCGAGCGCATCGAGCGGATCGATCGCGCCGGTGCCGACGGTTCCTGCAGTGCCGGCGATGCAGAATGGGTGGTACCCGGAGCGGCGGTCCTCCTCGATCATCGTCTCGAGCGAGTCGACGCGCATGCGAGAGCCATCGTCGACCGGCACCTCGCGCACGTGGTCGCTGCCGATGCCGAGCAGCGTCGCCGCCTTGGCGACCGAGTGATGCGTCTCGGGCGAGACATAGAGTCGCATCGCACGCGGCAGGGCGTGCGCTCCTTCCCGCGCGATGTCGATCGGCGCCTTCGTGCGCCGGGCCGCCGCGAGCGCCGAGAAGTTCGCCATCGAGCCGCCGCTGACGAAGATCCCGTCGCCCGCGGGATGCGCGCCGACCATCTGCCGGACCCACTCCACGGCGAGACGCTCGATCTCGACCGGTCCCGGTGCCGAGCGCCACACGGTGAGGTTGGCATTGAGCATCGAGGCCAGCAGGTCGGCCAGGCTCGCGACCGGGACGCCGGGCGACTGCACGTATCCGAACATCCGTGGATGTCCGTTGTGCCGGACGAGCGGCAGCAGGTCTTCTTCGAACTCCTGGAGTGTCGCGGCGAAGCCCGCTCCCTCCTCGGGCATCGTGCGGTCGAACGCGGCACGGATCTCGCGCGACGTCGTGTTGGGCGCGACCCGACGGTCGCGAAGGCCCTCGTGGTAGCGCGACATCAGGTCGAGCACGGCCTCGCCCCAGCGTCGCAACTCGGCGGGTGTGGGCTCCAACTGCGCGGCGTGCATCGGCGTCTGTCGGGACGGCAAGCTTCCTCCGAAGAGTCCAGGGCCGGTTCCCGAACAGGCTACCGCAACGTCACCTCACAAGCTCAGCGAGCCTGCGTAGTCGCAAACTGGGATCGCCGGCGAACTGGGTCCGCAACCAGCCCAGGTGGCCGTACCCATAGATCACGAGTACGCGGTCCGCCGCCGCCCACGACGCGAGAATCTGAAGTAACCTCTCGCCCACCCGCCGCGCCGCATGCTCCCCCGCACGTGATGCCCGGCGTTGCCGTGTCCAGAGGGCCGCATGGCACAGTGTCCGGTATGCATTCGCGCCGTGGACGAGCAGGATTCCTTCTGCCCGGCGTGCGGCGCAACACTTCCGGCTTCGTCGCAGACCCCCACGCGGCGTTGGGGGGCACCCGAGTCCCCGGTCGCTGAACCATCGCCCACGCCGGTCCCCGCCGGGGCGCGACAGCTCCTGCCGGGAAGCCTGCTGGCGGGGCGCTACCGCATCATCGAGCGCGTGGTCGAGAGCGGTGGCATGGGCGAGGTGTTCAGCGCCGAGGACACGCGTCTCGGCCAGAAGGTGGCGGTCAAGTTCATCCGCCGGGCGCTCGAGCGTGACCCTGACATGCAGGAGTGGTTCCGCGCCGAGGTGCGCCTCGCGCGACAGATCGCGCACCCGAACGTGTGCCGCGTCTACGACATCGGCGAAGCGGACGGTGTGCCGTTCCTGACCATGGAGTTCGTGGACGGAGAGGACCTGGCTTCGCTGCTGCGCCGCATCCAGCATCTACGATCGGTCAAGGCCACCGAGATCGCGTATGAGATCTGCCGTGGGCTCCAGGCGATCCACGAGCGGGGCGTGCTGCACCGGGATCTCAAGCCCGGAAACATCATGATCGACGGCCGCGGTCACGTGCGCATCACGGACTTCGGACTCGCCGCACTGCAGACCGCCGCGGCTGACGACGAGCACATCGTCGGTACGCGCGCCTATATGGCTCCCGAGTTGCGCACCGGTGGCGCGGCGACACGGCGCAGCGACCTTTACAGCCTCGGTCTCGTGCTGTTCGAGGCGTACACGGGCAGGTCCCCTCATGAAGCGGCCTCGGCCCTGCGCGCGCGTCCCACGCGCCGCGAGGGAACCCAGGCGGCCGTGGTCTCGCGCCTGCCGGAACTCAACCCCAAGGTGGCGAGCGTCATCGCCCGATGCCTCGACGCCACCCCCGCCCAGCGGCCCGCATCGGCGCTCCACGTGGAAGCCGAGTTGCGGGGCATCGACCCGATCGAGTTGGCAGAGACGCAGGGAATCACGCTCGAGCCCGACGCCCTGGCGCGGGCACCTGCACGCCAGCGCGCGATCACGCCCACGGCCGCGGGCTTGTGCGGCGTTGCCCTCGTGCTCGGCCTCGCCGCCACACTCGCGATCGGCCCGCGCACGCGACTCGTGTCCGCCACTCCCATGCGCGAGAGGTCGTCGGCGATGGAGACACGGGCGCGGCTCCTGCTCAGCAACCTCGGCTTCCCCGAGCCGGCCGATGGGGCCGCAGGGTTCCTCTACGACGTCGCGCTGGTCGATCGCGTCGCCGAGAACGATCGGACCATGGATCGCTGGCAGCGGCTCGTCTCCGGCGATCTGCCGGTGTTCGTGCATTGGCACCGCGAAAGCCAGCACCCGATGGTGCCACTCGGCGAACGGCAGCGGGTCACACTCACGGACCCGTCTCGCGGCCTGCCGGGCATGGTCGAGGTGCGATACGACGTGCGCGGCCGGCTTCGCCGACTGGAGTCGATGCCCGAACAGACTTCGACCCACTCGGGCACCCCGGTCCTGGCGGATTGGTCAGCGTTGTTCCAGGCGGCAGGGCTCAACATCTCCCGGTTCGAACCCACGGAGCCGACGCGGCTGCCGCAGGCGTTCGCCGATCAGCGCTTTGCCTGGGACGGCCCCGTCGACGCGCCTCCGCCCGAGCGCATGCATGTCGAGGGGGCGAGCCTCGGCGGGAGGCCCGTGCTGTTCGATGTCGCGGTCGGCGACGCGGCATCCGCGACGATGTCCACGGGCGTGCAGGCGACACGCGCGCGTGCTGCGCCCGACCCGCTCCTGCCCATCGTCTCTGTGTTCCGCGGCGTGCTGCTGCTGATCATGTTCCTCGTCGCATGGTGGCGTTCGACCCGGAACCTGAGGGCCGGGCGCGGAGACCGCGAGGGAGCGAGGCGCGTGGGCGCGGTGCTCATGGGCGGCAGGCTGGCGGCGTGGGTGCTCGGGGGTCACCACACGATGGTGGGCCTGCCGGTCCAGTTCTCGATCGCGCTCGCCTGGTCGCTCTACGACTTCGCATTCGCGCGCGTCTTCTACCTCGCAGTCGAGCCTCACGTGCGCCGCATCTGGCCGCGCATGCTGGTGTCCTGGCTGCGACTGCTTCGCGGCCGCTTCGACGACCCGCTCCTGGGACGCGACCTGCTCGTGGGCTGCCTCGCGGGCGTCGCGCTCGGCCTCGGTGTCGCGGCGCACCAGTTCGTCCCGATGGCGTTCGGCCTGCCCCCCGGGCGGCCGGACGCCGTCGGGTTCGTGGAGGACACGCTCATGAGCACGCTCGGCTTCCAGCACCAGGTCGCACAGTTGTTGTTGCTGCACCGCTCGGCGGTGGTGCTCACGCTGGGATGCGTGGTCGTGCTGCTCCTGTTCCGGCTGCTCGTGCGGAGCGAGATGCTCGCCTACGTGCTTTCCGGCCTGGTGTTCATGTGGATCGCGGTGCCGCGCGGAGAGCTGGTCGCGCTGAATCTGGTCTTCGCCGCCGTGTCGACCGTGTTCGTGCTCGTGGTGCTGCTTCGCGTCGGATTGCTGGCGGCGATGGTGGCGCTCATCGTCCACTCGACACTGGAGGCGAGCGTGATGACGTGGGATCTCCTGCACTGGCCCGGCAGCACGGCATGGTTCCCGATGGCGCTCGTCCTGGCGCTCGGCGGATTTGGCCTGTCGCGCGCGCTGGTGGGAAAGGTGGCAGCCGCGTGAACGGCAACACCCGCGAAGTGCGGATCGAACGCGCGCCGCGAGCGCGGTCGGCATGTGTTCACGAGCCCGCGGCGGGCGCGCCGGAGACCCTGTGACGAAGCGGCGAACTGGACCACCGCCACCGGAGGACGCCGGGCCAGGCCCGCCCGACGAGGGCGCGCTCACCATTCTCGAAGCGCTGGAGGGCGTGTTTCGGGAGATGGCCGAGCCCAAGGGGGTGCTCGAAGCGATCCTGCGGCAGGCCGTCCATCGCACCGGTGCCGAGCGGGCGCTGATCACCGAGGTCGCCGACGGCGGTGGGCTCACGTTCACGGTGATCATGGGCTACCGGGAGGCACGGTTCAGCGGCAACGCCGATGCCTTCAGCCGCACCGTGTTCGACCGCGTTCTGCGGACCGGACAGCCCGTGCGCATCGGGAACGCCCTCGAGGATCCCGACTTCGCCGAGCTCGAGTCCGTGCGTGCGCTTCACGCGGCGTCCATCCTTTGCATCCCCATCCGCGGGAGCGACCGCATCATCGCCCTGCTCCATCTCGAGGATCGGCGGCCCGATCTCTTCCAGGAGTCCCACGTCCAGCTCCTCGGCTCACTGGTCGTCGTGACCGAGCGCGTGTTGGGGGTGCTGCGCGCGGGCCGCGAGATGATCGAGGAGCGCGATCGCCTGCGCACGACCGAGTCGCAAGCGGAGACGGAGCGTCGGTGGATCGCCTCCGAGTGGTCGTTTGGACGGTTCATCGGCCACTCGCCCGCCATCCGCGACCTGGAGGCCGCCGTGGCCCAGGCCGCGGTGGTGGACTTCGCAGTCCTTCTCCAGGGCGAGCCCGGAACGGGAAAGAACCTTCTGGCGCGGGTGCTCCACTACAACGGGAAGCGCAGCACGCGCCCGTTCGTCACCGTCTTCTGTCCGTCGCTCGAGCGCGGCATGGTCGAAGCCGAACTCTTCGGCCACAAGCGCGGCGCGTTCACGGGCGCGGTGCAGGACCGACCGGGCCGGATTCAGGCCGCCGACGGCGGCACGCTGTTCCTGGACGAGGTGGGCGAGCTGCCCATGGAGATCCAGCCGAAGCTGCTCCGGTTCCTCCAGGATCGGACGTTCGAGCGCGTGGGCGATCCCAAGGAGCGCACCGCCGACGTGCGCATCATCGCGGCCACGAATCGGGATCTGGGGCACGAGGTTCGACTCGGGCGTTTCCGTCGCGATCTCTTCGATCGGCTGAACTACCTGCCGATCCGAGTGCCACCGTTGCGCGATCGGGTGGAGGACATCCCCCTGTTGTTGCGCCACTGCCTGGACCAGACGTCGCCAGGCCGCTGGATCGAGTTGAGCGAGGAGGCGCTGCGATACCTCCGGGACCTCGACTTCGCATGGCCCGGGAACGTCCGGCACGTCGAGCAGCTCGCCGCGCGACTGACCACGGCCGGTTTCCAGGGTCCCGTCGGCCTGCGCGAGGTGGAGCGGCTCTTCGGCGTCCTGGACGGCCCGGGGTCCGCCGATCCGTCGACGAGTACCGGTGCGGACTCCGAGGTGGATTTCGAGGGCGGACTCCCGCACATGCTCGCGGAGGCGGAGCGGAGCTGGATCGCGACGGCGATCCGGCGCTACCCGGAGGACACGCGCGCTCAGTTGGCGGCGCGGCTGGGAATCAGCGAGGCCGCGCTCTACCGGAAGCTCGACCGTTACGGCCTATCGGAGTAGCGCCAGTGCGACTCTCACGGTTGACAGCGCTCTAGCGGCGGCGAGAGCGCGCGGGTCTCCGCGCCCCGCGGCTCGGGCCTCATCGCCTGGCGCGCGGGCCGCAGGGAAGTGGGTTTGGTGCAACACGTTGCGTGGATGCCCTCCAGCCGGTTCGCAGCTCTCGCAAGACCGGCACGCTCCATGCCATCTGAAGCCCCGCATGAGCACACTCCATGAAAGCTTGATGGCGAACAGTCGCAGTGCGGGCGCGGAGGTCACGCCTGAGCGCCACCCGCGCCCGGCGTCGGAGCGCAGCGTCCGTCCCGAGCGAGTCATGCTCGTCGCCAGGAACAGCGAAACGTTGCGCCTCACGGTCGGCGACGGGCTGCTGGTGCTCGCCGCCGGGCTCGCTGTCCACATGGCGTCGCTGGCCTGGATCGGCACGCTCGTCCCCGAGTTCCCGGCGGTGCCCGACGTGCTGCACGCTCGCCTGCCCTACGTGGACTTCGGCGTGCCGGGCGAGCTCGTCTATGTCGCGTTCATCGTCGCCATGGCGACCGTGCTCCGGCGCAAGCAGCCGCGAACCGTGCCGGTGATCCTGGCCGCGCTCGGAATCTTCTATGGGATCCGCGGGATCTTCCTGTTCCTGCTGCCGATCGGTCTCCCTCCCACGGCTCCTCCCCTCTCAGAACGCTTCGTGTTCTGGCCGTTCGCAGAACACGCGTTCTTCCCCGGCGGGCACACCGGGATGATGACGGTGCTCAGCCTCTCGGTCGTCTCCACGAAGTGGCGGCGCGCGTTCATCGCCGTGACGGTGGCGTTCGCGCTGGGAACGCTCCTGGCCCGCACGCACTACTCCGCCGACGCGTTCGGCGGATGGCTCGTGGGCTATGCCGTCGTGCTCTGGACCCGCCGCCGGTTTGGTCCGCTCGCCGGCGGCGCCGCCGGCAGACGCGACATGGTCCTCGTTCTCCCACCTGTCGATCGGAAAGCTGAGGCCTGACATGCATGGTCGATCCATCGTTTCCTTGGCACCCCACACGGCGGACCTCGACTCGTGGCAGTCAGCGAACGGCCACAGGCCGGCGCCCCCGGATCCCGATTCCTCCGCCTGCTACCACGGCGGGGCCTTCTTCGAGGCCATCGGGGAGCGTTTCGATACGCTCGAGCGCCGCCGCCGGGTCATACCGGCCGACGTCCTCGACGCGTGGTTCCCGCCGGCTCCGGCCGTACTCCGAACCCTCCGCTCACACCTCGCGTGGATGGTCCGCACCTCGCCGCCGACCCATGGCGAGGGGCTCGTGCAGGCCATCGCCGACGCGCGCGGCGTCCCTGCCGCGTCCGTCGTCCTCGGCGGCGGCTCTTCGGATCTCATCTTCCTCGGACTCACGCAGTGGCTCGACCGAGCGTCCCGCGTCCTGCTGCTCGATCCCACGTATGGCGAGTACGCGCATGTCCTCGAGCACGTCGTGGGCTGCCAGGTCGATCGCCTGCCGTTGCGTCGCGAGCGGCACTATCGGGTCGATGCGGCCGAGCTCGAGCTGGCCCTGCGGCGCGGGTACGACCTCGTCATCCTCGTGAACCCGAACAGTCCCACCGGCCAGCACGTACCGGCCAAGGCGCTGGCGGAGGTCCTCGACCGGGTACCCGCTCGGACGCGCGTCTGGATCGACGAGACCTACGTCGAGTACGCGGGCACCGGCGAATCGCTCGAGCGCCTCGCGGCAACACGCGATCGGGTCGTGGTCTGCAAGTCGATGTCGAAGATGTATGCCCTGAGCGGGGTGCGCGTGGCCTACGCGATCACCGCTCCGGCCGAAGCGCGCGCACTCCGCCGGCGTACGCCACCGTGGGCCGTCAGCCTGCCCGGCCAGATCGCGGCGGTGCGGGCCCTCGAGTCATCGGCCTACTACGGGCGTCGCTGGTCGGAGACGCAGCAGATCCGAGACGAGCTGGCACGTCGCCTGGAAGCCATCGGCGGGCTCGAGGTGATCGAGGGTGTGGCCAACTTCGTACTCGTACACCTGGCGTCGCATCTCCCCACCGCCCGCACGATCGTCGAGCGCTGCCACGAACACGGGCTCTACCTGCGCGACGCCGGAGCCATGAGTCCGTCGCTCGGAGATCGCGCCCTGCGGATCGCCGTCCGCGATCGCAGCACGACCCGCCGCATGGTCGAGATCCTGGGCAGGGAACTGAATCCCTGGGGACGCAAGCGCGTCGCATGACAGGAGAGCGGCTTACTTCAGCTCGCCGAGATAGCCGCGGCGCTCGAACCACTTCACGGTTTCCAGTACCGGCACGACCGTGAATGCCAGCGTCGCGGTCAGCGCCCAGTCGGTCCACGCGAACGCGAACGTTCCGAACGCCTTCTGCATGAACGGCACGTAGACGATCACCGCGAGCAACGCGAGCTCCCATGCCACCGCGAGGTTCAGCCACCGGTTCGCGAACGGACGGTGCAGGACCGAGATGCGGTCGGACCGATAGTTGTACGCCTTGAAGAACTGGATGAGCACGAGCGACACGAACGTCATCGCCATGGCCTCGGGGAGCGGACGCCCGCTCCGGAGCAGCCACGTGAACAGGCTGATGTTGACCACCGCGGACCACAGTCCTCCCGCCAGCAGGAGAACCATCAAGGGTCGCGTGAATAGGCCCGCCCTGGGATCCCGCGGCTTCCGCCGCATCAGGTCGGCCTCCGGAGGATCGACCGCCAGCGCCAGCGCCGGCAGGCCATCCGTGGCCAGGTTGACGTACAGGATCTGCACCGCGGCCAGCGGCAGCGGCATGCCCGCGAGCGCGGCGCCGGCCATCAGCAGGATCTCGCCGACGTTCGAGGAGAGCAGGAACGTCAGGTACTTGCGGATGTTGCTGAAGACGATGCGCCCTTCCTCGACCGCCGCCACGATGCTCGCGAAGTTGTCGTTGAGCAGCGTCACCGCCGCAGCCTCCTTGCTGACGTCGGTGCCCGAGATGCCCATCGCGATCCCGACGTCCGCCTTCTTCAATGCCGGCGCGTCGTTGACGCCGTCGCCCGTCATCGCGACGACGTCTCCGCGACCCTGCCAGGCGGTGATCACCCGCAGCTTGTCGGCGGGCGAGACGCGCGCGTAGACCCCGATCCGCTGGACATCGCGCATCAGCTCTTCGTCGGTGAGCTTCGACAGCTCGTGCCCGGAGACGACGCGCCGGTCATCGAGGAGCCCGAGCTCGGTGGCGATCGCCGTGGCCGTCAGCGGGTGGTCCCCGGTGATCATGACCGGCGTGATCCCAGAGTCCCTGCACGTCCGCACGGCAGCGCGCGCTTCGGCGCGCGGCGGATCCATCATGCCGACGAGGCCGAGCCACGTCATGCCCTGTTCCGCAGCTTCGGGATGCGTCCTGCGCTTGCGCGCGATGGCAAGCACACGAAGGCCGCCGGCGGCCATCTCGCGCTCGAGCGCGCGCAGCGCCTCACGGTCAGACTCGTGCAGGGGCGCCTCTCCCCCCCCGTGCTCCCACGTCGTGCAATCCGGCAGCACGACGTCGACGGCGCCTTTTGAGTAGGCCACCAGCGAACCGTCCGCCGTCTCGTGCAGCGTGGTCATTCGCCGCCGTTCGGACGTGAACGCGATCTCGTGCCGGCGAGGCTCCTCGTCGTTGAGCGCACCCTGGTCGAGGCCCGCCTTCTCGGCCGCGACGACCAAGGCGCCCTCGGTGGGGTCGCCTTCCACGCGCCAGCGCCCGTGTTCGTCGAGCAGCACGCGCGCGTCGGAGGACAGGAGGCCGGCGCGCAGCAGCTCGGTCACGGTCGCAGGCGGCTGAACCGCGACCCCACGCTCGAGGAACTCGCCGGCGGGGTCGTAGCCGACACCACCCACGTCCAGCACGCCGTCACCGGACGCCACGCGACGAACGGTCATCTCGTTCCTCGTCAGCGTTCCGGTCTTGTCCGAGCAGATCACGGACGTGCTCCCGAGCGTCTCCACCACCGGCAGGCGGCGAACGAGCACCTGGCGCTTGACCATGCGCCGCACGCCGATCGCGAGCGAGATCGTCACCACAGCCGGCAGCGCCTCCGGCACGACGGCCACCGCGAGCGCGATGCCGAAGATGAACATCTCGAGTGGCGGCATGCCACGCCACACGCCCAGCGCGACGATGATCGCGACCACCACCAGTGCCGATTGGCCGAGCATCGAGCCGAGGCGGTCGAGGTTCTCCTGAAGCGGCGTGCGACCCGACTCGACCGTCTGCACCATGCGGCTGATGTGCCCGAACTCGGTCCCCATGCCCGTGGCGACGACCACGGCCTGTCCGCGGCCCCGCGTGACCAGCGTGCCGGCGTAGGCCATGTTGCTCCGGTCGCCGAGCGGGAGGTCGGCGGCGTCGAGCCAGAGCGCCGACTTCTCCGCCGCCGTGGACTCGCCCGTCAGCGGGGCCTCGTCGATCGAGAGGTTCACGGCCAATGTCACGCGCGCATCGGCCGGGACGCGGTCCCCGGCGCGCAGCAGGATCAGGTCGCCGGGAACCAGCTGGCGAGCGGGCACGGCCAACTCAACGCCGCCGCGGATCGCGTGACCGATCGGGGCGGCCATGCCGCGCAACGCTTCGAGCGCCCGTTCCGCGCGGTACTCCTGGATGAACCCGAGGAGTACCGCGAACGACACGATCGCCGCGATGACGCCGGCTTCGAGCACGTGGCCGAGCCAACCGGACAGCAGCGTGGCCGCGAGCAGGATGACGACGAGGACGTTCTTGAACTGCGCAACGAGCATCCGCCACGCGGAGCTACGCTCGACCGCCAGCAGCTCGTTGGGGCCGTGAAGCTCGAGACGACGGCGCGCTTCTTCCGCAGACAGTCCGACGGTCTGGGTCGCCAGTCGCTCCAGGACATCCGGGACCTCGAGGTTGTGCCAAGGGGCGGACGTCTCGGCAACCGGCGTCGCGGCGGCCACGGCGGCTGCGGCCTTCACCGTGTCAGCTGACCTTTCGGGTGGACTGCGGTCCGGGCTGGGACAGCACCTTCTCGATGCGGAAGCGCGGTGAGTTCGGCTCGGTTGTCCCTCATGGCTTCACTCCTCCTGCACATCGGTCGATGCGGCGCCACGGCCCGGAGCAGTGCGGGCAACGCGCGAAACATCGGGTGACCCGGGGGTCAGAACAAATAGATAGTTTGAGTAGTACGCATCGGATATAACGATGTATGGTCACGGTCATGGAGCGACTGAACTACCACCACTTGCTCTACTTCTGGCTGGCCGCGCGCGAGGGCGGCGTCTCGAAGGCGGCGACCCGGCTGCGACTCGCGCAGCCGACGCTCAGCGGCCAGATCCGCACGCTCGAATCAGCGCTCGGCGAACGCTTGTTCGAGAAGGCCGGCCGTAAGCTGCGACTCACCGAGGCGGGCACGCTCGTGTTCGGCTTCGCCGACGAGATCTTCTCGATCGGCGAGGAGCTCGTGGACACGCTGAAGCGCCGTCCGACGAGCCGGCCACTGCGGGTGACGATCGGGTTGGCCGACGTCGTCACCAAGCCGGTGGCGCACCGGCTGATCCAGCCCCTGCTCGAAGAGACCGACCCGGTGCGGCTGGTGGTGCGCGAAGACAGCCCGGAGAGGCTCCTCCCCGCCCTCGTGGCGGGCGATCTCGACGTCCTGCTGCTCGACGCCCCGCCCGGACCCGATGCGGGTGTGCGCGTGTTCAGTCGACTGCTCGGCGAATCGGGCATCACGCTCGTGGCGGTGCCGCGGCTCGCGACCCGCCTGCGTCGGCGCTTCCCGCGTTCGCTCGAGGGTGCGCCGTTCCTGCTCCCAGGACGCACGACCGGGCTCCGGCGCTCGCTCGAGGCCTGGTTCGACCGCCACCATATCCGCCCGCACGTGGTCGCCGAGATCGACGACAGCGCGTTGGCCGCGGTGTTCGCCCGCAACGGCAGCGGCCTCCTGGCCGTCCCGACCGTGGTCGAGGGCGACGTTTGCCGCAGCCAGGGGCTCGCGCGCGTCGGGCGGGTCGAAGGCTCGCGCGAGCAGGTGTTCGCGGTCTCCCTGCAGCGGCGCTTCACGAACCCCGCGGTCGCGCTGCTGATCGAGCGCGCGCGCCACGAGCTGTACGCACGCGGCGGCGTGCGGCGGGCCGGCTGAACGGAGCTAGGGCTTCGCCGCCGCGCGTGGCGGCCCGCGCCGGGCGATCGCCTCCGCCAGCCCGGGCACGAAGTCGGCACCCGTCTTGATCGCGACGCTCGAGCCTTCGAGCGCATCGCCGATCGGCGCGGTGCGGCCGCCAATGCAGCGCGCGAGAAACGCCTCGGTGATCGCCCAGAACGAACGCGAGTTCTCGCGTCGCAGGAGCCCGTGCCCCTCGTCGGCGTAGACGGCATATACAACCTGCACGCCGGCGCGGCGCATCACGGTGACGATCGTATCCGACTGGGCTGTCGGCACGCGCGAGTCGTTCTCGCCCTGGCCGATCAGCACCGGGCCGCGCGTATTCTGCGCGAAGTTCACGGGCGAGCGATCGTACAGGTGCTTGCGTCCCGCCTCCGTACGCGGGTCCCCGAGCCGCTTCGCCATGCGGTCGACGTTCCAGCCCGGCAGGAACACGGAGATGTTCGATGGGCCGACGAGTGACACGCCACATGCGAACGCGCCTGGCGTGAGCGTCATCCCGGCGAGCGTGGCATAGCCACCATAGCTCCCGCCCATGATCGCGACCTTGTCGCGGCGGACGATCCGATGCATCGCGGCCCAGTCCACCTGCTCCATCAGGTCGCGGTTCATCTTTCCGCCCCATTCGAGTTGCTCGCCGTTCAAGAACCGCTTCCCGAACCCCGGCGAACCGCGATAGTTGAGGTAGAGCACCGCGTAGCCGCGATTGGCGAGCCAATGCAGGAACGGCCCGAACGCCCATTGCGCGCGCTCGTCGCTCGGCCCGCCGTGCACGAGCACCACGGCCGGCAATGGTTCATCGGGCACGCCGTCGCCGTCGGGATCGCGCCAAGGTGGCAGCAGGTAGTAGGACACCAGCGGCAGGCCGTCGATCGATTGCATCTCGAACGGGTGGAGCTTCGACAGCCTGAGACCCTCGAGCGCGGGCGTGCCGGTGAACATGCGCCAGGTGCGGCCGCTCGGGCGATCGTAGACGTAGTAGGTGACGGGCGCGTCGGAGAGCGTGTACTCGACGAGCCAGCGTTTGAGATCGCGCGAGACACCCAGCACTCCGATGTCGCCGTCCGCAACGCGGGCGAGCCGCGTGAAATCGTCACGCAACGAAGGATCCACCGCGGTCCATTTCGTCCGGGCCCACATCGTCGCGTAGGCGATCGGCTTGCCCGTCACCGGGTGGTAGAGCACGTGCGCGATGTCGCCCTCGCTCTTGCCCAGCGCCGGCGTGCGCGCTCCGGTCGTCGCGTCGAGGGCCACCAGCGTCGTGGCGTCGCGCCCCTCGGTGCTGTAGAGAAAGAACTGCTTGTTCGCGCGATCCCACGAGAACGCCTTCTGATAGGACGTGGTGTTGATCGCCGGCGTGTCCTCGAGCGAGACATCCCAGAGCGGATGCCAGCCGCTGCCATGCCAGCGGTGGAAGTCGAGCGAGCCATCGGGGCCGATGCTGATACCCAGGCGCGGCCGAAGCGCTCGGTCGGGCACCACCGCCGCCATGGCCTCGTTCTTCAGGATGAGCGTGCGCTCACCCGTGTCGAGGTTCAGGCGGTAGAGATCGGGCCTGCCGGGCCGCTCGCGCACCACGATCGCGGCGGCGTTCGGATCGTCGTCCGAGAACCGCTGGAAGTCGACCGCGATGCCCGGCATGTCGGTGAGCGTCCGCTCATCGCCCGAGGCCACATCGACGACGTGGAGGTTCCACTTCTCATCTCCATCGCGATCGACCGGAAACAGGATCCGGCGCGAGTCGGGGGTCCAGCGCGCGAGCGGCACGCCGCTCACGTCGAACGCCTGGAGCCCGCGCCCGGCACGACGCGTGAGCGGCCGGGCAGCGTTGGGCGAGTCCGCTGGCGTGACGAAAAGGTTCAGCGCCCCGTCCACGGGCCGCAGGAAGCTCACCCACCGCCCGTCGGGGCTCAACTGCGGCGCCTGGTTGGTCGCCGGCGCGAGCAGCGTGGCCAACGGGAGCAGCGAGTCGGGTTCGGCTGGCTTCGCGGCACCGCGAGGGGCCGCGATCGTTGTCGCCCCGACGAGCGCGAGGATGACTGCGGTCGAGGCCAGGCGGGCGACCAAGCGCACGAGCTGCACCGCTTCCTCCCCGATGTGCCAGCGTTCCGGGATCACTGCGGTCAGAGCGAGACGCGGGACGCTAGCAAGAATGTCCGCGCAGCATCAAATGCCGCGGGTGCCTTTCCCGCCGGTCACGTCCCGCACCGCGCTCGGCACGTGGCACGGAGACTTGCCGCCTCGCCACGTTAGAAATACACGCTCAACTGCTCCCCGTTTGCCTGAGGCCCGCTCATGACTGCTTCTCGACGACTGTCGCTCCTTGTCGCCGTCCTTCTGGCGGCGTCCTCCATCGTGCCGCTCGCGCGCGCCGCCGACGCGCCGCCGCCCCTCGACAGGAAGCTCCGCAGCGAGATCATCGAGGGCACGTGCGCCGAGCTCGAGCGCACGTACGTCGAGGCGGACACCGCAAAGCTCATCGCCAGGGTGCTCAGGAGTCGGCTCAAGTCGGGCGCATACGACAAGATCACCGACCAGAACGACTTCGCGCAGGCGGTCACGAAGGACCTTCGCAGCCTGAACGGTGACCTCCATCTGTCGCTGCGGCCGGGAAGCCTCGGCGCATCGGGCGGCCCGGTGACCCAACGTCGTGTCGTCGGTGGCTCGGATAGCGCGCGGACCGCGGCGCCGGCTGGCGGCGCTCCCGTCGTCGTTCGCCGCGTTGCCGGCGGCGCGAACGGCCGGCCGATCCCCGGTCTCCCCGACGCGCGCGAGCACAACTTCGGCCTCGAACGCGCGGAGATCCTGCCGGGCAACGTCGGCTACCTCGAGGTCACGGGCTTCAACGAGGCGCCGGGATACGAGGAGGCGATGGCGGCGGCACTCAAGTTCCTCGAGCGGACGGACGCGATGATCATCGATGTGCGCCGGAACGGAGGCGGCAGCGGCGTCATGAGCCACATGCTCTTCAGCCACTTCCTCCCTGCCGATTCGGTCCCCACGATCCGCGTGAAGAGCCGCGCCACGCCCGAGCCCGAGCTCCGGCGCAGCTACGTCGACGTGCCCGGGCCGCGGCGGCCTGACGTGCCGCTCTACGTGCTCACGAGCCGGAACACGGGATCGGCGGCGGAAGAGTTCTCGTTCGTGCTCCACAACCTCAAGCGCGCGACGCTGGTCGGCGAGCGCACGGCGGGCGCCGGCCACATGGTGGACTTCGTCAATGTGCCGGCGAACTTCGTGCTCGGCGTGTCCATCACGCGCGTCTCCGATCCGAAGACCGGCGCCGAGTGGGAAGCGGTTGGCGTGCCGGTCGACCACGCGGTGGAAGCCGATCAGGCGCTGAACGTCGCCCAGCAGGACGCACTGCACCTTCTCGCCGATCAGGCCACCGATCCCGAGCGGAAGCGCCGGCTCGAGTGGTCGGCCGACTGGGTGGCCGCAAACGACAAGCCGCAGCCGTCGCAGGCGGAGCAGTCGCGGCTCGTCGGCCAGTTCGAGGAGGATCGCGAGGTCGCGCTCCAGGATGGCAAGCTGGTCTATCGGCGCGGAGCGATGTCCGCGATCATGCGTCCCGTGGGGAACGACGGCTACATGCTCATGCCCGAGGCTCGCATCGTCTTCGACACCGGCTCGCCGGCGCCCGGGTTCACGATCGAGCGCCTGGACGGCTCGCGCACGAAGGTCGCGCGGCGGAAGTAAGACGCGCGACATGCACCCGTGTGTGCGCCTCGGCGGCTGCTCCTCCGACATCGACCACGCCGGGCCCGCTCGTGAGCGCACGCCGAGCGGCAGGAACACGAAGGGCGGCGGGCACGAGCCCGCCGCCCTTCGCGCATCGCAGAGCGCTACCGCTGCTGCTGCGCCGTCTTCGTCATGAACTCCTGGCCGCGCTTCGCCATCTCCGTCGAGGTCAAGTCCTCGACGCGGTGCGCGATCGCCCAGTTGTGGCCGAACGGGTCACGGACGATGCCGTAGTGATCGCCCCAGAACTGGTCGGTGATCGGCATGACCTCTTTGGCGCCAGCCGCGATCGCCTGCTTGAAGATCTTGTCGCTGTCCGGAGTGTAGAAGTTGATCGTGACCGGCGTGCCGCCGAGCGAGAGCGGCGACTTGCCGCCTTCGGGCATGGGCATCTCGTCGTTCAGGAAGAACTTCGCGTCACCGAGCTTGAGCGTGGCGTGCATGATCTTGCCATCGGGTCCCGCGAAGCGGTCGAGTTCGGCGGCGCCGAACGCCTTCTTGTAGAACTCGATCGCCTTGTCCGCGTTCTTGCAGACCAGATGCACGGAGACGGTGTGCTGCCCTTCGGGAACGGGGCTCTTCGCTTTGGCCATGACAAACCTCCTCATGAGTTGGGCAGGACGCGATTCCCTGTGTCGCTGGAGCCCGCGGCAACATCCGTTGTCGCGCGGTGCGGCCGACGGAGCGGCAGTCTAGCGCCGCTCGGGGTGGGAACATGTCAGGCCGCGGTGCGGTCCATTTCAGGCCCTGCTCACGCAGATGCGCCCTACTCCCACCTCAAAGCATCCACCGGATCGAGCCTCGACGCGCGGATCGCCGGCAGGATGCCGAAGACGACACCCACCGCGCAGCAGAACAGGAGGCCAATGACCGCCCATTCCAGCGGGACGCGCGGCTGGAAATGCGCCCACAGCGCCACGACGTTGCCGAGCGCAAAGCCGGCGATCACGCCGCCGACGCCGCCCACGTTACAGAGCAGCACCGCCTCGATCAGGAACTGGTTGCGGATGCTGGCGCGTCGGGCGCCGAGCGCCTTGCGCAGGCCGATCTCGCGCGTGCGCTCGGTCACGGCCACGAGCATGATGTTCATGATGCCGATGCCGGCCACGAGCAGCGCGACGATGCCGATCACGAAGCCGCCGAGCTTCACGCCCGCGCTGAGCTTGTTGAACTCGGTGATCAGGCTGGCGCTGTTGTAGAAACTGAAGTTGTCCTCTTCACCGGGCTTCACCCCGCGCTGGGCGCGCAGGATGCGGCGCGCCTCGTCGATCGACTCGTCCATCAGCGCCGGCGTCTTCGCACGCACGGTGATGTTGACCGAACGATGGTTACCGAACTTGTCGACGAGGCCGTACGTGTCGACGAACGTGCTCACGGGCATGAGCACGTAGTTGTCGAAGTTGCCGCCCATCGCCGACTTGCGCTCGTCGAACACGCCCACGACCAGGTACTTCCGCTTGTCGACCAGGATCTCGCGGCCGATCGGGTCCACGAACGGGAACAGCTTCTTCGCGATCGCGAAGCCGATCACGACCACCCTTGTGTGACCGCGGATGTCGAGCGGCGACAGGTTGCGGCCACGGCCCACGTAGTGCGTGTTGTTCGCCGGGTACTCGGGCGTGCCGCCGACGATCGACAGGTTCGGGTTCGTGGTCTCGCCGCGATACTCGGCGGTGAACCCGAAGTCCCAGATCTCGGAGCCCACGAGGTCCACGGTGGGCACGTTGCCGCGGATCGCGTCGGCGTTCGCCAGCGTCAGCGGCGGCCGCCGCATCGCCTTGCGCCGCTCGGCCTCGGACGACGGGCCCGCGGGCCACTTCTGCACCTGGAACGTCTGCGCGCCGAGAACGCTCATCTCCTGCTCGAGCGTGGCCTGGACGAGGGAGATCGCGGTCATCACCGAGATGATCGACGCCACGCCGGCGACGATGCCGAGCAGCGTGAGCGCGCTCCGCAGCTTGTTGGTGAGGATCGCGCCGAGCGACATCGCGAGCAGGTCCCGTGGATTCATGGCGCCTCGCTCACTCGTATCTCAGCGCTTCGATGGGGTCGAGACGAGCGCCGCGCCAGGCGGGCGCCACGCCCGCGATGACGCCGACCAGAATCGACACCAGCACCGCGATGCCCACGATCGGCAGCGACAGGCTGGCCGGCATCACGCTCGCGTTCAACGCCGCGGTGACGCCCGCCGCGAGCACGATGCCGATGGCGCCGCCCAGCAGGCAGATCGCCGACGACTCGAACAGGAACTGGAGCAGGATGCTGCGACGCGTGGCGCCGATGGCCTTGCGGATGCCGATCTCGCGGGTGCGCTCGGTGACGGACACGATCATGATGTTCATCACGCCGACCGCGCCCACGAACAGCGAGAAGCTCGTGACCACGAGCCCGACCAGCAGCATGACGCCCATCACGTTGTTGAACGTGCCGACGAGCGTGTCCAGCTTGTTGATCGAGAAGTTGTCTGACTGGGCCGGCCGCAGCCCGCGCACCTTGCGCATCTCGCCCTTCACCTCGTACTCGAGGTCGGCCATCGCCGCCTGCGAGGGCGCCTTCACCGCGATGTTCACATCGACGTGGCCGCGCCGCCCGCCGAACACGCGCACGTAGGTGGTGATCGGGATGAACACCTGGCGGTCGAAGTTGGGCCCGCCCATGAAGCTCCCGCCCTGCTTCTCCATCACGCCGATGACGCGGAACTCGTTGAACCCGATCAAGAGGGTGCGGTTCACGGGGTCGATACCCTTGAACAACCGGTCGCGGAGGTCGCTGCCGATCACGCAGACGCTGCGCTTGCTCAGGAGGTCGAAGGGCATGAGGAAGCGCCCGAGCTGCGGCTGGGCCAGCGAGAACAGCGATTGCTTCTCGGTGGTGCCAATGATGATCACGCCCTCGATCTTCTCCGAGCCGCGCTTCACGTCGGCCCGGGAGTCCATCGACGGGTTGACGAGCGCGCGCCCACGCAACCGGGTCTCGAGCGCCTTGGCCTCGCGCAGGTCGAGCGCCGGCCGGTTGCGGAAGACGAAGAAGTCGTCCATCACCACCCACGGCATGCGCGAGACGTAGATCACGTCCGAGCCCACGGCCGAGAAGCTCTCGCGGAACTTGTTCTTGAGGCCGTTCACCGCGGTCATCGTCGTCACCACGGCCACGATGCCGATGATGATCCCGAGCGTCGTGAGCGAGCCGCGGACCTTGTTGGCCCAGAGCGCGCGCAGGGCGATCCGCAGCGATTCGACCAGCACCGACAGCGATCGCATCGTGCCTGGCCCCTACCCGCGCTTGCCGCTGCCCTCGGAGGTGTCGGGCTTCTTCGCGTTGTTGATCCGCACCACCGCGCCGTTGTCGAGATCCTTGGAGATGGCGCGGTAGCTGCCCGAGACCACCTCGTCGCCTTCCTTCAGGCCCTCGAGGATCTCGATGCGCTCGTCACTCTGGATCCCGGTCTTCACCTGATGAGCGACCGCCTTGCCGCCCTCGATGCAGAACACCACCTCGACGAAGCCGTCGCGGTCGGCCTTGAAGCGTTTCTCCGCGTCCGCGCGCTTTTCGCCCTTCTGTGCGAGTTGGTCGATCGTGCGCAGCGCCACGCACTGGATCGGCACGCTCAGGGCGCTCGGATTGGTCTTGGTCATGATGTCGGCGGTCGCCGTCATGCCCGGACGCAGCGTCGCCGGCGGGTCGGTGATCGCGATCTTGATCTCGAACTCGGTCTTCTGCTCGCTGCTGCCGGGAGCGGCGGTGTTGGCGCTGCTGCTGATGTCGCTCACCTGGCCCTTCAAGGGCGTGGCGAGTAGAGCATCGGTCTGGACCTCGGCGGCCTGGCTGCGCTGGATGGAGACGATGTCGTTCTCGTCGACGTTGACCTGCGCCTCCATCTCGCGAAGATCGGCGATCACCATGATCACATCGGCCTGGAACTGCGAGCCGAGCGCGATCTCCCCGACTTCCTTGTTGAGCGCGCTGACCGTGCCCGACATGGGCGCGTAGATCGTGGTCTTGGACAGATCGTCACGAGACTGCTTCAACGCCGCCTTCGCCTGCTCGACCTGCTCGAGCGCCGACTTGCTGCGGGCTTCCTCGACCTGCCACGCTGTCTGCTTGGCGTCGAACTCGGCCTGCGACTGGAGATGCTGTTCGAGCATGCCCTTCGCGCGGGTGAACTCGCGCTCGGCCTGCGTGTAATTCTGCTGCGCGAGCGTCGCGTTGGCCTGCGCCGAGCGGACGTTCGCCTCGGCACTCTCGACCGCGGCGAGGTAGCGCTCGCGGTCCAGCTCGACCAGGAGCGCGCCCTTGTCCACGTGCTGCCCCTCGACGACGCCCAGCCGCTTGATCTTGGCGCTCACGTCGGCGCTGATCTTGATCTGCGTGCGCGGCTGGATGCGGCCGGTCGCGCTGACTTTCTGCACGATCTCCTGCCGGGTCACCTTCGCGGTCTGGACCTCGACGCCCTTGTTGCCGCGCGCGCGCGCGGCCACGACCAGCCAGGCGACGACCACCAGCAGCACGGCGGTGACCAACCAGACGAGTTTCTTCTTGAACATGCGGCTGCCTCCGGGATACGCGGCCTCGGGCGCCTCGAGGCGTCAGGCAGGTCTTACGCGCAGGCTGGGCCAAAGGTTACCACCGCGCACCTGACGGGCTACCAGCGCCTTCCCCCGGGTGCCCGGCGCGGACGTCGCCGGACGGCCGGTTCAGAAGTACGTCGCGGAAAGCCCGCAAGTCAGGGATGCTGCGCTCGTGAGCTCTTCGAAGCCCGGAGGCGACCCGAGGCCGGCTCCGGCGGATCCGGTGCTCGAGCCACCGATCGAGCGGCTGCCCGCACGCGAGGTGCGCTCGCCCAAGTCGCGGGTCTGGATGGCGCGTCTGCTGGCGCTCGCGGCCGATGCGGTGCAGGTCCTGTTCCTGCCGCTCTTCGGCGCGGGCATCGTCTCGCCCGTCAACGACGCGCTCGACGTGATGATCGGGCTCGCCCTGGTGTGGCTCGTCGGCTGGCACTGGGCGTTCCTGCCGTCGTTCGTCGCCGAGCTGGTGCCGGGCCTCGACATCTTCCCGAGCTGGACCACCGCGGTGTGGTTCGCAACGCGTGACCGGAAGTAGCCCGCCTCGCGGGGGCGTCGCCAAGTTCAGCGGGCACGGTCCAGCGGAAGAACACGACCCCCGAACTGGGGTTGGGTGACGGTGGCGCGAACGCGAACCGCGTGTGGCCCGCGGGCCCGGTGCATCGGTGTTCGCCGTCGCCACGACGCTCGCGACCTCGGTGGGCGAGCCGTCCTGTCGAGCGGTGGCCGCTTCCAATCGACAACGTTGCCCGCGCCGCGCCGAACCGAGCGCCGCACTATCATGCGCTGCCATGGTCAGATCACCGCGCCCATCGAGTCCCCGTCGCCAGGGAATGCCCGTCGCGCTGGACGCGGGGCTCGCGCTCGCGTGCGCGCTCCTGGCGCTGTGGACGCAGCGGCGGGCGCTGGGCGTCTACTTTCATCCCGATGACCTGATCTCGCTGGAGTGGACGCGCGGTGTCCTCCCCTCGCCGGACTTCGGCCTGTGGCGACTGCTCTCCGGGAAGGTCTATTTCGCCACGGCGCTGGGCGTGTTCGGAACCGACCCGTTCCCCTATCACGTGCTCAACGCGCTCGTTCACATGGCGAACGTCGTGCTCCTCTATGCCATCGCCCGGCGCTGGGGAGCGCGCCGTGCCGCGGCGACGCTCGCCGCCGGGCTCTTCGGCTCGGCACGCCCCGCGTTCAGCGTGCTGCAGCAGGCCGTGGGCATCGGCGAGCTGCTGGCAAGCGGCCTCGCCATGGCCGCGTTCCTCGCGTGCGAACGTCGAACGCTCGCGTGGCGGACGGCTTCCGTCTTGCTCTTCGCCGCGGCGCTGCTCTCCAAGGAGGCCGTGCTCGTGCTGCCGCTCGTGCTGGTCCTGCCGCGCGAGGCGAGCGGCTGGACACAGCCCATGGCATGGCGCGAGCGCCTGCGCGTGGCGGCCCCGCTCCTCGCCACGTGTGTCTTGGCCGCGCTCGTGCTCGTGATCGGCAACGTGCGGAGCCGCGCGTTCGGTGGCGAGGCCTACGCGATGGCGTTCGGGTCGGGCGTGTTCCACAACCTGATGACCTACGTGTCCTGGGCGTTCGACGGACGCAACCCGTTCTTCGATGACCCGGGCGGCATTTCGTTCACGGCCTGGCGCGTGGGGGTGCCCGTTGTTGCGCTCCTGCTTGCGCTCGCCTGGTTCACCAGCCGCCGCACGCTGCTGCCGGCGATCGGGCTCGTCTGGGCCGCGCTCGCGATGGCGCCCGTCCTGCCGCTCACGCATCACACGTACGCCACCTACCTCTACACGCCGATCGCAGGCCTCGCGCTCGCGGTCGGCTCGGGGCTCACGTCACTGGGCGACGCGTGGAGCCCGCAGCGGGCAGCGCGCGAACGCGAGCGCCGCGCGGGCGGGCGAGCGCCAGCGGTCTGGGCGACGATCATCGTCGTGCTCGTTGCCGCCGCGCGGGTCAGCGACCGTCTGCTCGGTGAGCGCGTGGGCCGACGTGTCGAGAGCATCGACCTGCCGTTCGATCGACAACTGCGAAAGAGCGAGATGGTCCGCCGTGCCACCGAGGGATTGCGGCGCACGGGCTCGCCGCGAAGGATCGTCCTCTACATGCCGCCGGAGTCCTCCAGCCGACTCGATCAGCTCACCGGCCGCGTGTACGCGGACACGACGCTCGAGCTGAGCCAGATGCTCATGGTCCGCGTGCTCGACGAGGGTCGCGCGCTGCGAGCGCTGATCCCGGGGCTCGACTCCGTGGCGTTCGTCCGCCGCTGGTCGCCCGCGTACACCGACTTCGACCTGTGCGCGAACTCACCGGCGGGCGACATCGTGAACTTCGGCCAGGGGCCCGAGGCGCACCTGCGACTCGGGCAGCTCCTGATCCAGAGCGGCAGGAGCCTGTTCGCCGAGGACCTGCTCGGTGCAGCGAGCGTCGCCTATCCGCAGGATCCACGGTTGCGCGACATGCTCCTGACCGCGCACGCGGCTGGCGCGCGGCACTGATGAGTGTCGCAGTTGTCGAGGATGGGCAGCGCGTTCCACCCGACGCGCCGGAGTATCGCCCGCAGCAACGCTGGCCGCGGCCTACTCCCCCAGCATCCCGATGCTCACGAGCCACCCCTCCACCAGCGCGGGCCAGCGTGTGACCGGGGCCTTCGTGCGTCGCAGACCGAACGCGTGGCCACCCTGCGCGTACAGGTGCAGCTCGACGGGGACGCCCGCCTTTTTCAGCGCGATGTAGTAGACGAGCGAGTTCTCGACCGGGTCCGTGGGATCCGCGACCGAGTGCAGCAGGAACGTCGGTGGCACGCGAGCGCCCACCGGGAGCGTGGAGTTCAGATCGAACTCCTTCCTCGTGTGCTCCATCATGTGTCCGGGATAGACGGCGATCGCGAAATCGGGCCGACAGCTCACCGTGTCCGTGGCGTCGACCGTTGGATAGACACGCTCGTCGAAGTGCGTGCTCACATCCGCCACCAGGTGCCCGCCGGCGGAGAAGCCGATCACGCCGATCCTGTGCGGATCGACATGCCACTCCGCGGCGCGGGCACGCACGAGGCCCAGGGTCCGTTGGGCATCGGCCAGCGCCATCGGCGTCTTGGCGTCCATGTGGTGGCCGACGTCCGGGTCCCAGTGCGGCCCCGAATCCGGGACGCGGTACTTGAGCAGGATCGCGGTGATCCCCCTGGACACGAGCCAGTCGCAGATCTCTGTTCCCTCGATGTCGATCGCCAGCGTCTTGTAACCGCCGCCCGGGAAGACGATCGCCGCGGCGCCGGTGTTCTTCGTCGCCGGCGAGAAGACGGTCATCGTCGGCTGGACAACGCGCATCACCGCGGTCCACGGCTTCCCCGCGACCATCCGTGAGACCGTGGCCACGGTCTCGGGCCCCGCAGCCGGCTGCGCGAGCGGAGCCGCCCCCGGCCAGATCGGCACCTGCGCGTGTCCCGGCGGGGGCTGCCACACCGCGGCGTGTGCGTGCGCCGCGGCGAGCGCGAGCAGGAGTGCAAGTGCTGCCGCGATCCGGTTCATGTCCGCTCCCGAGCCAGGGTTGGATGCGGGCGGGACGGGGTCTGCTACGCTCCTCCGCAGGAATCGGCCGCCATCCTCGCTCACGCGTCCCCAACCGTCGAGGTCCCGATGCGCATGCGCCTGATGTTGCCGTTGGCCGCGATGCTCCTGGCCGTCACCGCCACGAACTCCCACGCCGCGGTGAAGTCGAAGGTCGTCGAATACGAAGCGAACGGCGTGGCGCTCCGGGGCTATCTCGCCTG
>DATNFC010000142.1:0-18128 GCA_035606545.1 Candidatus Methylomirabilota bacterium | reverse complement strand
GGCGTGGATCCACCGATCAGGTTGTTGGCGCCCGTGATCAGCACGCCGGAGTTCAGGACCTGAACCGCCGTGCATCCCGCGATGACGTTGTCGTTCCCCTCGATCTGGATCCCGTTCTTGAACCAGTTGAATCCACCCACGCCGGTCACGCGGTTGTGGCTGGAGCTGATCCGCAGTCCCGGAGAGGACATGCTCACGGGTATGCTGCCGAAGAGCCAGATCTCCGGGCCTTCGCTCGTGTCACCGGTGAACGCCGTCTGGGTGGTGCCGTCGACGGTCGTGTAGTCGTCGCCCAGCGTGATGAAACCCTCCGACGTGATCATGAAGCTTCCCGCCAGGAGTCCCGGATCGCTCAACGGGATGTGAAACGCGATGAGGTCGGGCCCGGGCGTGTTCGTGGTCGCGATCGCCGCCTCGGCGAACGTCACCAGCCCATCGGGCCCGGGAAGGTTGCCGACCTGGCGCGCGCCGCCGAAATCGACGACGTCCGCGGTCGAGTTGACCGTGACCGTGGCCGCGCGAGCGCTCGCGGCGAAACCCGTCTGCATGGCCCCGCCGACCGCGACCCAGAGCAGGAGCAAGCCGGAGCGAACGGAGATGCCGATGGCGAGGGCGTGGGCCGGAGAGGTCCCTCGAGCGTAGAAGCGTGCGCCGTTCATGTGTCGCCTCCAATCGTGTGGAGATCGGATCGGCGAGAACGAATGCTTCTTATCTCGCCGGCCGAGTACGTGTTCAGAGTCGCTCCACGTCGCGGCGACATCCATGATCCGAAAGGATCATGGCGACTGATCCTTAGGGAGACGCACACCCACACGGCCGGGCGAGGGCCATGGTCAAGCGGCGCTCGAGCGCGCCGGCGCACCAACCTACTTCTTCTTCGCCAGCTCGCTCGGCCAGCCGCTCACCACTTTGAATGAGGGGGGGCCCGAGTTCCCGACCGGAACCTGGAGCAGGAAGCGCTGCGCGTCGGCGGTGGGACACCAGCGCGTGCCCGCGAACACGGCCTCCGCGAGGTCGACGCGAAACAACTGCTGCGGCGTGCCCGGCTCGAAGTCGGCTCCCGCACCGATCGCGACCGCGTTGATGCTGCGGTCAGTGGCCCGGTAGAGCAGTTCGCGTCCGTCTTTGCGCCAGAACGCGTCTTCGCCCCCGGCGGTCGAGATCTGCCACTTGCCGGGCCCACCCGCGAGCGGGACGACGTAGATCTCGTAGCGGCCCGACTCGTTCGAGGAGTAGGCGAGCCAGCGCCCATCGGGCGAGATGCGGCCGAAGCGCTCGTTGAACGGTGACCCGAGGAACTTGTTCGGCGCCTGGCGTGGATCGGTGCCCAGGAGCCAGATGTCCCAGCCCGATGCCGACTGTCGCGTGATGGCGATCGTGCGCCCGTCGGCCGACCAGTCGCTGGGCAAGTCGGTGCTGCCCGAGTCGTGTGCCAGCGAGTCCTCGCCGCCGGTCCCGCTCGCCGAGCGGATCAGCGTGTGGTATTCGCCGCCGCGGTTCGAGGCGTACGCGATCCGGCTGCCATCCGGGGACCACACCGGAAACACGTTGTGCGAGGAGCCGAACGTGACGCGCGAGGTGACCCCTCGCACCAGGTCGCGAACCCAGATGTCCGCGACCGGCGCCGGCCCCCGGACCATCCGGACCGCGACACGGGTGCCGTCGGGAGCGAGCCGGATCTCGAGGTACTGGTCGGGCGGCGCCGCCTCGCCCAGCATGCGTCCGCTGCGATCCATCCACACCAGCCTCGAGAGAACCGCCGACGCCGCGGGCCGGTACGCAAGCACGCCGTTCCGGGAGACCGAGAAGTCGGGGGCCACTCCCTCCGCGAGCGCCACTGCGTTCCCGGAGGTGCGCCCGGAGGCCGGGTCGAACCGCTGGGCGAGCAGCGTTCCCCCGCTGGTGGAGATCAGGTAGCCGTTCGCGAAGAGTCCACGGCCGTCGGTGTGGCCCACCGTGCGGGATGCGAGCGAGCCCAGCATCCCGAGCTTGATCTCCAACACCGGCTGCCCCGTCATGGTGCACGTGAACAGGAAATGCCGGCCGTCGGGAAGGAACGATGGCCAGCCGTGGCCGGTCTCACCGCGCGCGCGATCGATCCGGGTCGCCGCCTCGGCCTTGCCTCCCGCCAGCGTGACGCGGCGGATCGAGTCGGTGCCGCTCCCGTCGTAGAGCACCACCCCGTCGCCCCACGATCCATCGTGTCCGCCCGGAGCGTCGGCCACGATGACGTCCGCGCCGGTGGCGAGGTCCATCCGGCGGAGCTTGTCAGCCGCGATGAAACCCAGCGAGCGGCCGTCACCGGACCAGAACGGTCGCTGTCTGTGCTCCACGGGGATGGGACGCGCCTCGAGCGCATCCATCGCCCGCAACCAGTACCGGCTGGTGCCCGCCGAGTCGGCGCCGACGAACACCAGCGTCCGCCCGTCGGGTGAGATCAACGGCCAAGTCACCTGGGCCAGCGACGCGTCCACCGGCACGGTGAAGCGCACCACCGGGACCGGGGCGGGCGGGAACAGCAGTCGCTGCGCGACGAGCACGACAGGGGCGGTGAGCACGATCGTCAACGCCGTGGCGACGTATCGCATCCGCGGCTTTGCTGCTGCGCGTGGCGACGGTGCGGCCGCTGCGCCCACCTGCGACCCCTCTCCCGCGATCCAGCCGAGCTGAAGCTTCACGTCGTGAGCGGTCTGGATGCGCTCGTCCGGATCCTTGGCGAGGCAGGCCTGGATCAAACGATCGAGGCCCGGGCTGAGTGGTATCACCTGCGAGGCTGGCGCTGGCTCCTGGTTCATGACCGCCGCGATGAGACTCGCCTGGCTCTTGCCATCGAACGCGCGCCTGCCCGTCGCCATCTCGTAGAGCACGCAGCCCAGCGCCCAGATGTCGCTGCGGGCGTCGGCCTCCTTGCCCTCGAGCTGCTCCGGCGCCATGTACTGGAACGTGCCGACGATCGTGCCTTCGGCGGTGAGCGGTTGCGCCACCGTGGGTGAATCGCTCAGCGTGGAGGCCATGCCCGCGCTCCGGCTCGAAGGCGCCGCCAACCCGGTGGGCCGCGCCAGGCCAAAGTCCATCAGCTTGGCGCCGCTCTTCGTGAGCATCACGTTCGCGGGCTTGAGGTCGCGGTGGACCACACCCGCGCGGTGCGCACGGTCGAGCGCGTCCGCGATGTGGCCGCCGAGCTTGAGCACGTCGGCCGGCGGGAGCGCCCCACGTGTCAGCCGCTGCGCCAGTGACTCCCCTTCGACCAGCTCCATCACCAGGAAGTCGATCTCGCCCGACCCGTCCACGCCGGGTGCCCGCCCTACATCATGAAGCGTGCAGATGTGCGGGTGATTGAGACTCGAGACGGTGCGGGCTTCGCGTTCGAACCGGGCGCGGACTTCCGGGCTGCTCGAAAGACTCGCAGGGAGAACCTTGACCGCTACCTCGCGCCCGAGACGCGTGTCGCGCGCGCGGTAGACCTCCCCCATCCCGCCCGCGCCGAGCGGGGCGCTGATCTCGTAGGGCCCGAGTCGTGTGCCTGCGGCGAGGCGCATCGCGCGAGGGTAGCGGAAGTAGCCCGCGGCCGCGCCCCGCTGCCGATGCGATCAGATTCCCATCGAACGCTTCTCCCGTCAGCGAGCGAGAAGGGACTGAAGCGTGACCGGCGGTGGAGGGCAGCCGCGATCGGCGTTCACTTCGAAGCGGCCCGCTCCGTGCTGGCTCACGAGTGCGCCGGCATACCGCGAATCGTCGCGAGCGGCGACGAACGCGCCGCGATAGCGATCGATCTCGACATCGCCGTCCAGCACGCGAATGTCGGCCGCGAGCTCCTGCCCCGGACACGACACGTAGCGATCCGGGTAGTCCAATCGCAACGACATCGTTCCGTCGTAGCCCGTGCGCCGCGGGCGGCCGTTCGTGATCCGATCCGCCCATCCGGTCAGCGTCCCCGTCGCCCGCAGGGCGCCGGCGCTTCCCGCCGACAGCGAGAACTCGGCGTGGTGCGTGAGCTGCACATCGAAGCCATCATCGAGCGCATATCCCGGGTCGGTCGCGTAGCGATGACGCCGGATACTCACCTCCATGCGCACCCGATCCGCCGTCATCAGATCGGGCTGCACCACGCCCGCGCGAAGGAACACCGTCTGGATGGTCACGGTGGTCTGGTTGCGTATCTCCGTGCTCGAGGAACCATTGCCCACATGAATCGTCTGCCAGCCGTCGGACACGAAGCGCCACGCTCCGCTGGTGGCGTCATAGCTCCAGGGCGGCGTCAGCCGGCCCTCGTGGGCCCAATCGGAGGCGATGACTTCGGTGACGAAGCGGGAGAACTCCAGTGCATCGACGGGCGTGCTCATCACGCCGGACTCGGCCCCGCCGGAAGGCGAGGGCGGTGCGGTCACATCGTGCGGGGCGCGTGCGCAGGAGGACAGCAGCGCGACCGACACGGCCAGCAGTGCCGCGAGCGTGCGGGCCGCATCCGGCCGGGTGTGGTTCCGGTTCGCCAGGATCATGGACCCTCCGATCCGGGCGGAACCCGGACCTGCTGAATCATCATAACCCGGTGGCGTCGGTGAGTTCCGGCGAAAAAGTGGCGCTGAACCTGGCGGCTCATGAGGCCTCCGCGCCGGGACGAGGTCGTGCCTATCGGGAACCGCGGGCGAAACGCTCTGCGCGGAAACGTCGCTGGAGCCCACCACGGCCAGGAGGACGAACAACTGGACGTGACGGCTCCATGCGAACATGTCCAAGCGATTCACCCTACTTGGCCGCGACTGGGGTGGTCACCCAAAGTGACCTCCCCCACCTCGTGCGCTGCCTTGACGCGACGCGTGTGTTGGGGCTGGGGCCCCCTGCGGCTACTTCGCCTTCGGCTGAACGGAGAGAACCAGCTTCTCGGCAAAGGTGACGACGATGTTCTGCCCGACGGTGAGGTGTTCGAACACCGTGGGATCCTCGACGTTCACGGTCACGGTGTTTCCCTCGGGCCCCTTCACCGTAACGCTCTTGGTCGCGGGATCCAGCGCGTCGATGGTGGTCACGACCCGGACCGCTCGCCCGATGCCCGCCGCCGGCGGCGCGCTCATTTCCGCCCGTTCTCCCGCGGTCACTGCAATCGCCGGTGCGCTCTTCTCCTCAGCGGTCGGCTCGCGCAGCTCGGCCACGGCTGCAACCGTGTATTCCGCGTTGATCTTGTCGCCAGCTTTGATCTCCGCCAGCCGCTTGACCTCGTCTCCGACCTCGAACTCGGCCACATTGCCTTGCGGACCCTTGAGCGTGATGAGCCGCTTTTCCGCGTCCACGGCTTCGACCGAGAACGCAAGCTGGATGGCCGCTGCCTCTCCCCGTGCAATGGGACCTGTCATGGCTGCCTGGTTGCCTTCCACCTGAGCCGCACCAGCAGATGCGCTCGTCGCGGACGCGTTCTCTTTGGAAGCATTGGAGCAGGATGACAACGCCACACCGAAAAGCGCCACCGACAACACGCGATACAGGGGCTTCATGGCTGGATCCTTTCCCAGAAGGGACGAGATGAACATGGCGCGCAGCGACGGCCACATCGGCGTACGATAGCTGAATCCAGGCTCCGAGACTCAGGCGCGCCTCCGTCCCAGGGAGAATCTCATGAACCGAACCGAGAGCACGAGCGACCTCAGGCAGTTCGTCGAGGGCTCGGACGGCATACTGGTCATCCGCGGCAGCGGCAACGTCCGGAGCTGGAACGGCATCCAGTACAAGCCCGGCATGTCCGCGAAGAACGTGGGCTCGCGGAAGCTGTCCATGAACGTGGCGACCATCCCGCCCGGCGGCGTGGCGCATGCGCACATCCACGTGGACTTCGAGGTCATGCTCTACATCCTCGAGGGCCGCGTGCGACACGAGTACGGCCCCGGGCTGAAGATGGAGATCGAGAACCAGGCGGGCGACTTCATCTACATCGAGCCCGGCGTGCCCCATGAAGTCTTCAATGTGAGCGACACCGAGCCGGTGGTCGCAGTCGTCGCGCGCTCGGACGCGAGCGAGTGGGAGAACATCATCCCCTACGACCGCGATCTCGGACGCTGAGGCCTGAGCGCGCTGGGAGCCAGGGTCCTGACTCTCAGGTCGCATGTGCCGTTCTCGATCGGGCGCATCGTCACGGTCACGTGGCTGAATGAGCCGAACAGGCATGGGGTGGTAGCCTTCCGGCTCCGTCCCCCGACACGGCAACGGTGGCCAGTCCTGCGGTCGCCCTAACGATTCCCTGCCCCTGGCGGTCTTGCATGCAAGCTGGCCGTGAAGATCCGGCGGACGAGGAGTTGATCGCCCGGATCCGTGGGGGCGACGTCGCGGCGGCCGACTTGCTCGTGCGTCGGTATCTTCCTCTTGCGTACACCATCGCGCTCGCGGTGCTTGGGAGTCGCATGGACGCAGATGACGTCTGCCAGGACGCCCTGGTGCGCGCGCTGGAAAAGATCGATGACTGCCGGTCTCCATCCCGGTTCCGGTTCTGGCTCGCGCAGATCGTTCGCAATCACGCCCGGAATGCACTCGACAGGCGGCGCGTGCGCAGCGGGCCGGCTCTGGAAGACGTCGAGGAACCGCCGGCACCGGGTCATGCGGGTGAGGCGGCCGAGCGCCGCGAGCTTCGAGCAGCGTTGCTGGCTGCGCTCGAGCAGCTCACCCCCGTTCAACGCGAGGTCGTATTGCTCAAGGACCTCGAGGGCTGGGATCATCGCGCGATCGCGGCGACGATCGGGGTGTCGGAAGTCATGTCCCGGCAGCATCTGTTCGTGGCTCGTGGCGTGATGCGCGAGGCACTCGGGCCCGAGGCGCTCAGGGACCACACGGAGGGCCACCGGCATGGATGACGATCGCATCGATCTCTCGCCGATCCGGCCCGATCCGGAGCGCGTCGAACGCTCCGCCCGCGCGGTCCTGGCACGCGCCCGGGGAACGCTCGACGGGCGGCAGCGCATGCGGGCTTCCGTGTGGCGCGAGCTTCCGGCGTGGGAGCGACCGCTGCTCGCCGCGGCAGCCATCGCGGCGCTACTCTCGATCGTCGTGCTGCTGCGCGTACACCCGCTCGCGCGTGGCGAACATGTGGCGTCGCTGAGCGAACGAGCGGGCGTGCCGGGTCCCATTGCACGGTGGGTGGAATCGGACCAGCCGGTGGATCCGATGTCGCTGCTCGAGTGGTGACCGAAGCCGAACGGAGGACCATGGACGAAGGCCGTGAGTACACGCGACGCGCCCGGATGAGGGGCTTCCTCCTGCTCGCGGTGGTGCTCGTCGTCGGCGGGCTGCTCGGCGCCGCCGCGGAGCGTTACCGCGGGACCGGCATGACGACGACCGCCGCTCCGACGAGCCCGCGGCAGCGGACGTATCCCGGCGCGCTCGGTCGCATGGACCTCACCGTCTCCCAGCGCGCCACCATCGACTCGCTGATCGAGCTCGAGCGGCCGCGCTTCGAATTGATTGTGCAGCGCGTGCTCCCCGACCTGCGCGCGGAAGCGGACTCACTGCGGGCTGTGATCCGCACGGTGCTCACGCCGGAGCAGCAGCTCCTGTTCGATCGTGAGCCGCGTCCGCAGGGCACGGAACTCCTGCGGCGATTCAGCAACGGCACGGCCCCGCCGGACACAACTCCCTGACGCCGCGCATCTCGATGCGCCGGGCCGCGATATCGCGGCTCCACGGCGGAGTGCTAACGAGCGTCACGCCTCCCCTGTCTGGAGGGTGATCGGGACCGGCATGGCCAGGTGACTCCGCGGTCGATTCCCATGGGCCTGGCTGCCAGAGCGCACCCGACACCCACAGTGATACATGGAGGCCGGATGAATCGGATTCTGTCGCGGTCGTTGGTCGTCGTCGCGGTGCTCGCCGCCCTCGTGGCGGGGTGTGGCAAGAGCAACAAGTCGGTGTCGCCGTCAGAGACGGTCGGAGCGAATGCGAACCAGCCCGCCGCCGGGCTCGATGCGCTCACCGGCTGGGGCCGCTCGGACATCCTCGCCGGTCAACCGTTCGGCATGAGCTGGCCGTTCGGCCTTCCGCTCGCGATCCCCACGGGCTGCGCTTTCGACGCCGGTTCGCAGAGCTTCGTGTGCGGCCCGAACACGCTGCCGAACGGTCTCGTCGAGACCCACAGCTACCAGTTCCGCGACGCCAGCGATGCGCCGCAGTCGGCCTATGACTCGCTCACGACGGCGTCGATCCACTTCGCCTCGAGCCTGAGCGGCACCACCACCGGGCACCACTGGTCGAACGTCGATGACCAGCACGAGCTGGTCGTGAGCGGGCTCGCCGGGAGCGAGACCTCGCGGACGTGGAACGGTACCGGCACGTCGGCCCACCAGGATTCGATCGGCCACGCGCTGATCGAGACCCACGTCAACACCACGATCACCAATGTCGTCATCTCCGTGAGCCGCTCGACCAACCCGTATCCGCTCTCGGGCACGGTCGCGACGCACACGGTCGTGAGCGGCGGCCTGATGCCGATCGACCAGACCGCGAGCCTCGCCTTCAACGGCACGCGCTACGCCACGCTCACGATCAACGGCATGACGTACACGATCGATCTCGGCCGTCTCCCTCGCTTCCCGGTTTCAAGCGGCCCGCTGGCTTCCATCCACTAGCCCGGTCGCAGTTCCAGCGGGTCCGCTGCCGAGCCCGTCGGGGAAACCCGGCGGGCTCGTGCTTTGTCCCGCCGAGCGCACCCACGTCGCGGCACTAGCCCAGGCGGTACAGGTACTCTTCGACGCCGCCGGGCGAGGTCGTGGCGTCGCCGACGCGCTCGAAGCCGCACTTCTCGAGGACGCGGATCGACCCGACGTTGTGCGCGGCGACGTACGCGTGGAGTGGGTGCGCGCGATCCTGGCCGAGGAACTCCGCGAGCGCCGCGGTCGCGATGCCGCGCCCCCAGTACTCGCGGCCGATCCAGTACGCAATCATGCGCCGCTCCTCTTGCAGCCAGCTCGCCACGTAGCCCGCAACCCGGTCATTCCACACGATCGTCTGACTGCGGCACGTCGGGACGCCGAGCACCTTCGTTCGCCAGTGCGTCAGGAAGACAGTCCACTCCTCGCGCGGTGCAAACGCCGCCATGCGGGTCGACTCGGGGTCGAGCTGTTGCTCGTAGAAGATCGGCAGATCGGCCTCGATGACGTCGCGAAGCATGGTTCCTCCGGCTAGTTTGTCCGCGAGTCGGGGCCGCCACGCATCCGCCCGTTCTCGATGATCAGCATCCGGTGGGCGCAGGCGCGCGCGAAATCGGCGTCGTGGGTCGCGACCACGATCGTCCTCCCCTCGTCGCCGAGCCGGCGGAGCGTCGCGGCCAGCTCGCCGCGGCGCTCGTGATCGAGTGACGCGGTCGGCTCGTCCATCAGGAGAACGGGGGGACCGAGCGCGAGCGCGCGTGCGATCGCGACCCGCTGCGCCTCGCCGCCGGACAGCTCGTGCGGCATGGCTCCGGATCGGTCCGCGACGCCGAGCGCGGCAAGCAACTCGGTCGCCTGGTGCGCGGCCTCCACGAGCGGGCGTTTGAGCACGTGCACCGGCGCCAGCCACACGTTCTTGTGCGCGGTCATGTTCGTGAACAGGTGATGGAACTGGAACACCATGCCGACCGGCCTCGGCACGGTGACACGGCCGCCGGCGATCGGATCGAGCCCGGCCAGTGCGCGCAGGATCGTGGTCTTGCCCGCACCCGAGGGCCCCATGATCGCGACGATCTCGCCGCGCTCGGCGTGGAACGAGATGCCGGCGACGATCGTGCGCCCACCGCGCCGCACTTCGAGCGCCTCGACCTTTAGAAGGGTCATGCCGGGCGGCTCCAGCGGCGCTCGATGCGGCGCGCGATCTGTGCGAGGGGCAGCGAGAGCACGAGATAGAGCAGCGCGCACATGGCGCCCGGCACCACCCAGCTGCCGATGTTCGCAGCGAATATCGAGGTCTGCTTGGTCAGCTCCACCACGGTGATCACCGAGACCAGCGAGCTGTCCTTGAGCAGCGCGACGAAATCGTTGGTCATCGGCGCGAGCGCGAGCCGGAACGCCTGTGGGGCGCGCACCAGCACCAGGATCTGGCGCTCGCTCATGCCCAGCGTCCGCCCCGCGTCGAGCTGGCCCGAGGGAACCGCCTGGAGCGCGCCCCGGTAGATCTCGCTCTCGTATGCGGAGTAGTTGAGACCAAGGCCGAGCAGCGCCGCAACGAACGCGGGGAGTTGGACGAACGCGGCGAGCCCGAAGTAGAGGACGAAGAGCTGGAGCAGGAGCGGCGTGCCGCGGATCAGCTCCACCCATGCCGTGAGCACGACCCGAAGCGGTTTGGCCCCGTAGATGCGCCCGCTCGCGATCAGCACGCCAAGCGCGATCGCGAGCGCCATGGACAGGCACGAGAGCGCCACGGTCACGAGCGTGGCGCTCAGGAGAGCGGGAAGGTAACGGCGCGCCCCCTCCATGGCTGCCAGCGGAGGCGTGCCGGCCCCGGGCGCGAGGCTCGACGGCGCCGCAGTTTGCGTCGACGAATCCTGGAGCAGGCGCGCGTAGAGGCGCGGCTGATCCTCGTTCCACACCGCCCATTTCCTGAGGATCGCCTCGAGCCGGCCATCGCGCATGGCGTCGCGCAGGATCGCGTCCATCCGCTCCCGCAGCTCGGTGTTCCCCGGAGCGAGGATGCCGACGTAGTGGCCCACGGCGAGCTCCGTGTCCTGATTCACGAGCGTGGAGTTCCTCCGGGTCCCGCGCTGCGCCAGGATTTGGTCGAGCACGACCGCGTCGACCCGCCCGAGCGCCAGGTCGCTGTAGGGATGGACGTCGTCCTCGTAGGTGACGGGAACGACGCCGTCGCGCCCCTGCGCCTCGACGAGCATGTCGTACGCCAGCGTCGCGCCGAGTGTGGCCACGCGCCGGCCCCTCAAATCAGCCAGCGAGCGGAAGCGGTCCTTGTCGGCCGCGCGGACGGTCAACACCTCACGGAACTCGTAGTAGGGGATCGTGAGCGCGAGGCGCGCGCGCCGGGCCGGGCTGTCTTCGATCCCGCTCAGCGCGATGTCGAAATCCCCGCGCGCGACCGAGGCATCGATGCTGGTGAACCCGGCCTGGATGAAGCGCGGTGTGCGGCCGAGGCCCGCGGCGAGCAGCTGGGCGATCTCCACATCGAAACCGACGACGCGCGCGGGATCGTTCGGATCCGCCTCGACGTACGGCGCGCCGCCCTCGGCGTCACCGCCCCAGCGCAGCTCGGGCGGCGGCGCGGCGTGAGCCGCCGATGGCCGCCACCACCACGGCGACGCGACCAGCGTCAGGAACACGAGCGTGCGCGAGATCCGCCGGAGCACCGCGGGAATCTAGCTCATGGCGCGAGCGGGACAAACGGTCTCATTTCTGGGGAATCTCATGAGGCGCGCGGATAGGCCGGCCCCCGCGACTACTCCTTCACGAAGCGCAAGCCCGCCGACTTCGCATCCCCTGCCACCAGGTCGCGCACCTCGATCCGCAGATCGTATGCGCCGCTCTTGATCGAGCGCATCGGCACGGTCACGAGCTGGCGGCGCCGTGTTCCGTCGTTCATCTCCTCGCGAGACGCCTCGAACGCCGCCTGGGGCGTGCGCTTCTTTGACTGACCTTCCTTCACGGGTGTGACCGCGTAGGTGTACGCGAAGCGAGATCGCCCGTCGGCGCCCACCGCCAGGCCGTCAATCTCGAAGTAGACCGTGAGCGGTCGCGATCCGTGCACGCGTTCGTCCATCTCGGGCTCGATCCGCACCGCGCCAGGGGTGAGCGCGGCGCCTTCCGCACCGCATGTCATGACCAGGTCGCTGAGCGTCAGCCCGGTGTCGGGCTGCGCCACGCTGGTGCCCAGGCGGACGATCCCCCGGCGTCCGTCCGAGCCGCTGACGGTGAGGTCCACGGCGTAGTCGCCGACCGGGGCGGCCACCGAGAACTCGGCGACCCTGTATCCGGTCGGATCGCAGGCCGACGCCAAGAGCGATGTGGACCCGCGCGTGACGACGTGGCCGTCGGATGCAACCACGGCCCACGAGCCATGCAACGTGTCGGTTGGCTGACCGGTGGTGACCACGTGGGCCACGAGTAACGCGCCCTCGTCGGCGGGGAAGCGCGCGATGTGGCCCCATGCCGGGATGGGTCGCGACCCCGGCGCCATGGCGCGGAACACGCCACGGCCTTCGCCCAGCGACACCAGGTCCCGGCGTGAGGCGATCAGGTTCGGATCGGGGCGCGGGTCGGCGTCGGAGTCCACCGAAACCGGGAGGTCGAACGTCTGGTTGAGCGCGCGATCCCAGAGCTCGGCGTGAATGCCCAGCTCCGGGTACCACCACACCTGGACGTTGTACGGAAAGATCATCGGCGGTGGAAGGTGGAGTTCGGCGGTCTGGGGATTGTTCCGCGCATACATGTAAATGAGAGGACTCGAGAGTGGGTTGATATCCACCGCGCGCGGCGGCCCGTAGCGCACGAACAGCTCGGCGCGCATGTCCCAGCGCACGCCACGCGCATCCCGGAACAACAGCAGGGCCAGGCCCACGCGGGTCAGGTAGTCCAGCTCGGCCTCGTTCTCGGGCGTGGTGAGATCGGGGTCATTCGCCTCCCATCGTGCCTGGTCGTCGGTGTCCGACGCGACGAAGTCGTGCGCTTCGCCATGGCTGTCCCCGGACCAGATGACGTCGCCGAAACGCGAGGCCACTTGCTCGGGCAGCCGCTTCCGCGCCTCGCGAAACGCGTTGTCGGCATCGGTCACGGCGCCGGCGCGATACCGGGCGCAGGCGAGCGCGACGATCGGCTCCCACGCCAGCGAGTCGGCCACACACCCGCGCCTTGCGGCCGTGGCGGCGAGCCCGGACTGACCACGCGCCACCTCCAGGGCCGCCAGCCGCGCCCACGCTTCCGCCCGCCCGGGCGACAGCTCGGTTGCGCGGGCCAGGTTCTGCTGGGCGTGAGCGAGCGCTGTTTCGTCGAACGAGTTGAGCCACTCCCACGTCCACGCGTTGCCGAGCGCGAGATGAGCCTCGGAGTCGTCGGGGGCAACGCGCTGAGCGCGTTCATAGAAGGAGCGGCCTCGCTGTCGCTGCCCGATCTCCAGACACAGACGGCCAAGGTCGAGCAAGGGCTGGAGCCGCTGGGGATCGAGTTCAGTGGCCCGCTCGAGTTCGGCCAGCGCTTGTTTCCGGCCGTCGAGCGTGCCCATGGCCATGCACTCGAGGGCATGGCGGTGGAGCGCCTCCGCCTCGGAGGCCTTCTTGGCTCTCGAGGATGCATGCGACTCCGTCGCCGCGAACAGCGTGGCGGCACTCAGGAGGGTCGCGGTGATCCGTCGCAGGTTCGGCCGCACCAATGGGACTCCACGGTTGGCGATCAGGCGATCATCGCAAGGATCACGGTCGTCTTCGCGATGCGATCCATGAGGTCAGCCCGTGACATCGGTCGCCGTCACCAGCAGCGCGGCCACAAGAACCGGGGACATGGACGGCGATGTTACCACTCGTGTTCGGCCACGCTTCCCACGAGGCCATCGGCCGTTCCCGATCCGATCCCATTGCCTCAGGTCGCCGCGATGATGCCTGCCGCCACGAGTGACTCGAGCGCCGCGCGCATCGGCTGGACCATCGCGTTGACCGCATCGGCGTCCCCGATCGCACCGGGCCGCTCGAGCTTCAGTTCGGCGCTGCCATCGCCGCTCCCGATCAGCGACCACGACCAGCGCGGCGTGAGCGCGTGGAGCGCGAGAAGAGCCTGTGCGACGTCGGAGGTGGTGAACAGGGCTCGCGCCGCTGGCGCATCGCTGGTGCGCAGCTCGCACGCGCGATCGAGCGCCTCGTGGCCGATCGCGACCGGGCTCGACGAAGCGAAGCTCATCTCGGCGACCGCCTGCTGCGCTCGCGGATCGTCGGTGCGATCGCGCAGTCGATCGAGCGACGCGCTCATTGCGTGCTGCGCCAGCCCGCTGAAGATCGCCGGCTCGCGCCCGGAGCCGTGCGCGATGAACCGGAAGCCGCCGCGCACGGTCACGTAGGCGGTCGCAATCGTCACCCTGGAGTCGTCGCGGGACCACGCGCGCAGGTTGACCGCGAGGGCACCCACGGGGACGCGGAGTGCTTGTCCGCTCGGAAGCCCGTACGTCGGATCGAGTTTCGTGTGCGGGATGACCGTTCCGCCGACTGACTCCGCGAGCGCTTTCGCCGCCTTGATGTCCTTCGGGCGCCTCACGGGCTCGAGGATGGAGATGAACGCGCACACGACGAGCGGCGGCGTCGTGACCCAGTAGATCCAGTGATGCATGGTGATCCAGCGCGCGACGTCACGCCCGCCCACCCAGTCGAGCGCGTGCGGATACCCCCACACGAAGATCGTGGCCCAGGTGACGACACGGAACACATCGAAGAGGGCGTAGAACGCGGTGCTGATCCGCTCGTTCTCCTCGGGTGTGCAGTTGAGCGCGTGCCAGCGCGGCAGATGCGGGTAGCGCTTCTGCTCGCGGGGCGCGTGCTCGTCGTGGTCGCGGGCCGGGTTCCCCACCGGTGACTCCTCCGTCTCGTGGTACGGAGAGAGTCATCGGCAGGCAGGAGCGGGCGTCTTACTTCTTGTGCCCTTCGTGCAGGAAGGGCTGCAGCTTGTAGCCGGCCGGAACCTCCTGACGCTACCGCGCCAGCACCAGCTTCTGCACGACGCGCTCGCCCGCGCTCACGGCGCACACGAGGTAGATCCCGCTCTCGAGCACCCGGCGCCGCTCGCGCTGCCGCTCCTCGTCATGACCGGGAGGAACCCGGGTCTGGGCTGACGGTGCGGAGAGCATGGCGAGCTGCAGGGTCGCGGCCAGTGCCGCGCACCACAGCCTGGAGGGGAGACTCACGGCGGCCACCTCAATCGTTCGAGGAACTGTACGATTCTACACGAGCCAAGTGCACCGTTTTCGTGGTGCCGCGCGCCATGCGGAATTGACCTTAGCGTCTGCGGCTGGCTCCATGCGAGCGAGGATCGAGCCCATGGCCAGCGAACCGCGAATCTCAAGACCCGCTCCCCTATCCGCCGCCAGCCTGACGGTGCTCGCGTACATCGGCTGCGCGCTGATCTGGAGCACCACCTGGTTCGCGATCCGAGTCTGCATCGCGCCGGGTGGATATCCGCCGTTCGCGGGCGCGGCGATCCGGTTCCTCATCGCGGTCGTCGCGCTGGGCGTGCTCACCGGGCTCAAGCTCGTGGGGCGAGGTCCGACGGGTTGGCGAGCGTTGAGCTGGGTGGCGGCGGCAGGCGTGCTGTGCGGTCTCGCCTACGCGCTCGTGTACGCCAGCGAGACCCGTATCACCGGCGGTGTCGCGGCCGTGATCTTCGGCACGCTGCCCCTGGTCATGGCGCTGACCACGTTCGTCACGGGTGTGGAGCGGCCCCGGGCTTCGTTCGTGGCCGGGTCGGTGGTGGCGCTGGCGGGCATCGCGCTTCTCTATGGGGATCGGCTGCATGCGTCGTCGAGCCAGGGCGTGGGCGTGGCGTTGGTATTCGCGTCGGTCTGGGTCTCGGTCCTCTACAACATCGTCCTCAAGCAACGGGCCGGCGGCTCGAATCCGCTGGCGACGAACCTCCCGTTCCTGGCGGCTGCAGCGGTGCCACTGGGCGTGTTCGCACTGACGTTGGAGCGGCAACCCGTCCCCTGGCCGCCGCCGTTGCAACCGACGTTGGCGCTTCTCTACCTGGCGATCTTCGGCTCGGTGGTGGCGTTCGCGCTCTACTTCTATCTTCTGCGTCACATGACACTGACCGCCGTCTCGACGCTGCTGTTCGTGGAGCCGGTGCTCGCGCTGCTCATCGATGCCCTCTGGGAGCGCGAGATCCGTCTCGGCCAGCGCGCCTACGCCGGAGCGGCACTGACGCTGGTGGGGGTGGCGATCACGTTTCTCGTCCCGCGACGGGCCGCCGCGACAAAGGGCTGACGCACGCGGCCTTGCCCGGGCAGGTAAAGTTTCGACGCCCTTCCGGCTCCTTCAGGGATAGGTCATCCCCCGGGAGGGCACCATGACGGCCAAACGTTGGGCGGACCTCGCCCTGTGGCTCCCCACCGCGTTCCTGATGTGGGTATTCCTGCAGCAAGGGAGCGCCAAGTTCTCGGACACCAGCGGCTGGGCCAAAGCGTTCGCCTTCTGGCATTTTCCGGTGTGGTTCCGGGTCCTGATCGGATGCGTGGAGATCGGCGGCGCACTCCTGCTCGTGACCCGGCGAACGGCGCCGATTGGCGCCGCGATGATCGCCGTGGTCATGCTGGGCGCCATGGGGACCCACATCTACAAAGGTCATCCGGGCCAGGTGACGAGCGAGGTCGTGCCGCTCACGATGTCTCTCATCGTCGGGCTCGGACGGTTGCGCCATCTCCGAACGTGGTGGGTGGATCGTGAATCGCGCAGTTGACCGCCGCCGAAGCGTGGCCGAGCTCGTGGCCCGCGCGCGCAGTGCACGCTTGCCGATCCACGAGCAGCACGCGGCGTTCTCCGCGCTGGTCGCCCGCTTCGAGGAGATGGCGTTCGCGACCGCGCTGCGCGCATGCCGCGACACCGAGTCGGCGCGGGACGCCTGCCAGGAGGCGTTCCTGATCGCCTGGCGGAAGCTCTCCACGCTTCGCGAGGCATCGGCGTTCGGGGCGTGGATCAAGCGCCTGGTCCGGACCCAATGTGCGCGCGCCCGCCGCCGGCGCAGCGTGACCGCCGAACGACCGGGCATCGCCGACGCCGAGAACGTCGCGGACGGTGCGGGCGATGCCTCATATCAGGTGAGCCGCCACGAAACACAGGATCTGATCCGACGCACCATCCAGCGACTGCCCGCCAAGGAACGCGAGGCGATCCTGCTGTTCTACTTCCTCGGCGAGCCGCTGAACGGCGTGGCCCGCGCACTGGGCGTGAGCGCCGGCGCCGCGGGCAAGCGTGTTCACGATGCCCGCCTGCACCTGCGCCGCCTGCTTCCCCGCGGCGTCACCGAGCCGTTCCTGAACGCGCCGGTCTCACCGTCGTTCACGCGACTCCTGGAAGGCGGGATGCTCGACGAGTACGTGGGCGAGTACCGGTTCGACGAGCGCCCGGACCACAAGGTCGTCATCCGGCGCGAACGACACCTGCTCGTGGGCTATGCCGGCGGCCAGCGGAACGTGATCGCCGGACGGAAGCGGGACACGCTGGTACCGACCGAGTTCGACGGCGAGGGACGCTTCCGTCGCGATCGCCAGGGCAACGTCAGCCACTTCGTCTACTACGAGTTCGGTCGACGCTTGGGCGTCGCGCGGAAGCTGGCGTCCTCACCCTGACACGTCGGCGAGCGGCGCGCCGGTCAGGCCCCCGGTTGGCCGACCGGCGCGGGGAAGAGCCGATCGAGCCACGCCTGCCACACCGGCTCTTCGCGCGCGGCGACGTCCTGTGCCCCGTTCCCGTACAGGTAGAGCTGAACGGACACGCACACCTGGCCACCCATCGACACCGCCATGAGGCGTGCGCTGCCCGGCGCCGGCTGCTCGAGACGGAGCACGAGATCGGCCGTGGCCTGCGGCTCCGCGTGCTCGACGACGGCCGCGAGGCGCGGTGCGTCGCCCGATGAGGTCACGGACTGGCCGACGTTCGCTTCGACGAGGCCGAGCGGGTGGGTGATCGCGGCCCAGGTCTTGTCCTTCGGCCCGGGCGCGAAGGCCATGAGCTGGATCTGCGCGCACGGCTGGCCGCGGAAGCGCGCGAGGTAGCGCTTGAGGATGAGGAAGAACGCCGGCCATCCCTTCTCGACGCTCTCGAAATGCTTGTTCCACTCGTCCCCACTCGCGGACCAGGCATGAACGACACGCACGCGACAGGTGCCGCCGGGCTTCGCCTCGATCGTCCACTCGTCCGTCACCGTGGGTGAACCCGGGCCCATGCCCTCCTTGTTCTCGACGGTGAAGCGGCGCGGTGAATCCCACGTCTGGATCTCCCCCTCCGACTCCATGCCGGGTCCGAAGGTCAGGACCATCGATCCCTTCGCGCGCCCATCGACTTTGGCCGGAACGAACCACGCGGTGATCCCCGGTCCGGTCGCGATGGCCTGCCAGACTTCTTCGGGAGTTCCGGGCACTTCGGCCTCGACGGCAACGAAACGGCGGCCGGATGGATCTTTCTGGACGGGCATGGTGGCTCCTGA
>DATNFC010000141.1:0-9602 GCA_035606545.1 Candidatus Methylomirabilota bacterium | reverse complement strand
AGAGCCGGCGGAGCGGTTCTTCCAAGCCCGCCGCGACCAGCGCGCGCGTCTCCTCGAGCAGCCCGTCGCGCCACATCGCCTCGGTGCGCGCGGCGATGCGCGCGCGCAATGCCGCCGGCTCGACGACGAGTTGGAACGCGTGCCATTCCGCGGCGAGCGGCGCCTCGCGGGCGTGCTCGCGCCACCAGCCGAGCGTGTGCCCGCTCACCTCCACCACCTCGAGCGCGCGCAGCACGCGCTGTCGGTCGCGGGGCTTGAGGCTGCGCGCCGCGTCGGGGTCGAGTGCTGCGAGCCGCGCGTGCATCGCCTCGACGCCGCCGGTCTCGCAGTCGCTCTGGAGTCGCGCGCGGACGGCGGCGTCCTTCGGCGGCTCGGGATGCAGCCCGCGCCTGAGCGCGTCGATGTAGAGGCCCGAGCCGCCCACGAGCAGCGGCACCGTGCCGCGGGCGAAACAGGCTTCACACGCATCGGCCGCCGCGCGCGCCCAGCCGCCCGCAGTGGGCCGCTCCCCGAGTGCGAGCCAGTCGAAGAGGTGATGCGGCCGCGCCGCGCGCTCGGCCGGCGTGGGCTTCCCGGTCCCGATCTCCAGCTCGCGGAACACCTGGCGCGCATCGGCGCACACCACCTCGCCGCCGAGCCGCGCGGCGAGTGCCTCGCCGAGCGCCGTCTTCCCGGTCGCGGTGGCGCCGGCGAGCGCCACGATCGAGCGGCGCACGCGCGCCGTCAGCTGCGCCCGAAACGGCGGTGCAGGTCGGAGAGTTCCAGCCGCACGAAGGTCGGACGGCCGTGCGGGTCGCCGTGCGGCCGCGACGTGCGGAACAGCCGGTCGATGAGCGTTCGCATCGCCTCGACCGAGAGCACGTCGCCGGCGCGGATCGCGGTGTGGCAGGCATGCGACGCGGCGACGCGTTCCATCATCTGGTCTTGCGCCGTGGGTCCACGCTCGGCGATGCCGTCGAGCACCTGCTGCAGCAGCGCGCCCGGCTGTTCGACGTGGAGCGCGCCCGGCACGCCGCGGATCACGATCGTGGGCGGCGACAGCGCCGCCAGGTCCCAGCCCAGCTGCTTCAGGTGCTCGGCCACTTCGAGCAGCAGGTCGAACCGCGACCGCGCCAGGTCCACGAGCGCCGGGAACAGCAGTCCCTGCGACGACGCGCGCGCCCCGCGCAGCCGCTCGAGTGCTTCCTCGAACAGGATGCGCTCGTGCGCCGCGTGCTGGTCGACGATCACGAGCCCGTCGCGCACCGGCGCGAGGATGTACGTGCGATGGAGCTGCCAGATCTCGCCCTCGCGCACCGCGCCCGTGGGTTCCGGCACGACGGCGGGCGCCTCAGCGGCCGGCGGCGCCGCGAACGCCGCCGGGAGCTCCGTGCGCGGTTCGCCGCCCGCGACCGGGAGCAACAGCGGCATCTGCCCGCTGGCAGGACCTTCACGCACGCGATCGACGAACCGCGACACGGCGCCCGTCTCGCTCGCTCCGCCGACGACCGCGAAAGGCGGATGGATCGAGGCGAGCGGCTGCGCGCACGTCGCCGCGACGAGCGAGAACACCGTGTCCTCGTCGGCGAAGCGCACTTCACGTTTCGTCGGGTGCACGTTCACGTCGAGTCGGTCCGGCGGCACCGTGAGCCACACCACGGCTGCCGGGAAGCGACCGGAGGGAAGCAGGTTCCCGTAGGCGTGCCGCAGCGCCTGCGAGAGCGCCGGGCTCTGCACCCAGCGACCGTTGACGAGCAGCACCTGGCCCTCGCGCGTGGCGCGTGCGTGCTCCGGCAGCCCGAGCAACGCGCTCACGGCGTAGCCGCCGCGCTGCAACGACGCCTCGAGCAGCTGCTCGGCGTGGCTCGCGCCCCAGACTTGAGCCGCGCGCTCGCGGTGCGAGCCGGCCGGGCCCCAGGCGAAGCGCTCACGGCCGTCCACGACGAAGCGCCAGCCGGTGGCGGGGCGCGCGAGCGCATAGCTCTCCACCATGCGCAGCGCCGCGCGCAGCTCGCCCGTAGGCGAGTTCAGGAACTTCCGCCGCGCCGGCGTGTTGTGGAACAGGTCGCGCACCTCGACCGTGGTGCCGGGTGCACGCGCGACGAGCCCACGCTCCACCACCTCGCCGCCGTCCACGCGCACGAACGCCGCCGCCTCGCTCGCGGCGGGGCGCGACACCAGCCTCATCCGGCTCACCGCGGCGATGCTGGGCATTGCCTCGCCGCGAAAGCCGAGCGTATCCAGATGATCCAGCTCCTCGACGCTCGCGAGCTTGCTCGTCGCGTGCCGCTCGAGCGCCAGCTCCAGCTCCTCGGCCGCGATCCCGGCGCCGTCGTCCGCGACGGTGAACAGCGCGTCGAGTGCGCGCTCCACGCGCACCTCGATCGAGCGCGCACCGGCATCGAGTGCGTTCTCCACCAGCTCCTTCAGCGCCGAGAGCGGTCGCTCGATGACCTCACCCGCGGCGATGCGCGACGCGGTCTCGGGCGGGAGCCTGCGAATGCCCTGCGCCAACTTCCCTCCTGGGGTGCGCGAAAGACTGCGGACGGCTGCAGGGGCAACGACTTAGGTTGTGCTGCGACAATTGTTGCCGCCGCCCCGGGCGGGCGTAAGTCGTTGCGGGCCGGTGGGGCTACCCCGCCACAAATGGCCGATCTGGCCGCCGCAACAATTGTCGCGGCACAACCCGCAGGATGGCGGCGGGTGGAGCGAGGGTCAAGCGCTCGGGCCGGGCTCCGCGAGCCACACATCGGCCGCGCTCTGGAAGGCCTCGGCGTCCTCGACGCCCGAGAGCGGGACCGATCGATCCACGAACGCCGGGGCCGGCGGGGTGAAGCCCGCGGCCTGCCACGCGGCCTCCCAGACCGCGAGCAGGCGGCGGCTCAGCCGAGCGAACGCGTCGGCCTCCCCCGCCACCATCACCACGACTATCCCGGCGAACGGCCGCGACAGCCCGTCCATGTCGCGCAGCTGCCCCGGGAGCAGCTCGCAGAAGCGCGCCCAGCCCTCGAGCGGCCCCGGGAACTCGAGCCGGTGGAGCTCGAAACGCAGGCCGTCCAGCCGGTGGCGCTCGACCGCGAGCGCGGCGCGCACGCGGAACTCGCCGGGCTCGAGCCAGCGCTGCTCGCGCACGGGCGTCAGCGGATAGCTCGCGACACTGCGCTCGCGATCTTCCTTGTCCCACGCGGTGCGCAGCTCCTCGAGCAGGCGCCGCCACGACTCCAGTCCCGCCTGCGCATCGATCGACGCGCCCGCGAGCACTCCGCGGCGCTGGAGTGTCCGGAACGGCCACGCCGCCCACGTGCGGCCCTTGCCGGGATCGTTGAGGCGGGTCACGAGCTGCGGCGTGCCCATCTCGTTCGCGACGTCGACCAGACCCTTCAGCAGGCGGTCATCGGGCCCGACCTGCGCCAGGAGCTTCATCCGCTTGCGATCGCCACTGTGCACCTCGGCCGTGCCGGCGCCGGTCTTGGAGACCAGCGACTTGAGCGCATCCTCCAGCCCGTCGCGCGCCTCGCGCGACGGGAAGTCCACGAGCGACGCGACGGCGTGCTTCGGCTCCACGGGCTCGACGATCTCCCGCGGCTCGAGCGGCGTGGGCTCGGAGAGATCCGGCAGCGCGTTCTCGACGATGGCGTCGAGCGTGCTGGCGCCGGCGAGCGACTGCTCCATCGCCGCGGCGTGCACCGCGAGCGGCGCGTCCACGCCCGGACGCGACGCCCCCGCGGCCGCCGGGCCGCGCAGGTATTCCTCGGCCGTCATGCACGGCGTCCCGAGCGCCACGAGCAGGCTCTCGAGCTGCGTGCGGCGCGAGCTCCGCTCGCCCACGAGCGCCAGGTCGAAGATCTCGCGCGTGAGGTCGGCGAGATCCACGGTGCGCGGCAGCCCGCACAGGTCGGCCATGCGCACACCGGGATCCTGCGGACCCTCCCCGACCACCAGGCGCACACTCACGCCCGGGCTCCGGAACAACTCCGGCAGCCAGTCGGCGTCGCGCCAGTCGAAGTCGATGAGCAGCAGCCGCCGGACACTGGGGACGGCGGGGTCTTGGGGCAGCGTGGCCATGCGCGAGCGCTCTCCGGGGCCTTTTCCCCCACAGGAATCGGCAGCAAAGCCCTCGCGCCTTAGAACTGCAATGCCCCGCCCACCACCTGCCCCCCAGCCTGGCGGTCACTCCTCGGCGGGCAGTTCCGGCAACGGTATCGCCGCCAGCTTCTTGTCGAGGATGCGCACCGGGTAGCGCTTACGCAGGTCGTCGAAGTAACCCTGTTTCCGGCGTTCCACCGCGATTTTCCGGAGCTCGTCCGTGCGCACGCGGGTGCGGTCCGCCGGCGGGTCCTCGCGATCGAGCAGCCGCACCCGGGCCACACCGCCCGGGAAGCGCACCCAGCCGCTCACCTGGCCCTCCGCCAGCGCCGGCGGGCGGCCGTTCATCCCGAACACCAGCGAGTCGAGCGACACCGGGAGCCCGGCGCGCTGGTCGGGCCCCACGGCGGTCAGCTCGCGCGATCGCTTGAGCCCACCCCAGAGCGTTCCCAGGCTGTCGAAGGACCACCCGGACGCCGCCAGCGAGTCCATCTCGGCCACCTTCGCCATCATCGTGCGCTCGCCCGCGCCGGCGCGATACGCCGTGATCGCGCGCTCGCGAGCGTCCTCCCAGGTGGGATTCACGGGCGGGGCGATCGAATCCACCCAGGTGATCCAGTAGCCGGCGCCCTTCTTCTTCCACTTCACGTCCATGACCTCGCCGGGCTTGAGCTTGAACAGCCGGTCGAAGTAGGGGGCCAGATCGGTGTTCGGGTTCGATTCATCGACCCCGAACTGGTACGTGTCCAGCTGCAGGCCGAACTGGCTCGCGACCGCGCGCCCCTGCGCGGCCGTGCGCACCACGCGCAGCAGGCTGTCCGCGCGCCGCATCGCGAGCGTGTCTCCCTTCGCGATCGCACAATCCGCCGCCACGTTGCTGTAGACCAGCTTCAACGGCTGTACGAACGGCGCCGCGTGCTCGGTGCAGCGGATGATGTGGTAACCCACCTCGGTCTTCACCGGCCCGGCAAGATCCCCCTCCTTCATCGCGAACGCGGCGTCCTCGAACCCCTGCAGCATCGAGCCGCGCGCGAACACACCGAGGTCGCCGCCCTTGTCCTTGGTCGCCGGATCGTCCGAGAACCGCGCCGCGAGTACCGAGAACGATTCGCCGGCGCGGATGCGCGCCAACAGCGAGTCGGCGCGAACGCGCGCGGCGCGGTCGGCGGCGGGCGATGTGTTGATCGGGGAGATCAGGATGTGGCTCGCGCGCACCAGCTCCGGCGCCGAGTATTTTTCCAGGTGCTGGCGGTGCCAGCGCTCCACCTCGGCGCGCGTGAGCCGCACGCTCTCGAGCGGCGGGATGGGTACGATCATGCGCGAGAACAAGTAGCGCTTGCCAGCGCCGAATCGCTTGGGGTTCTGCTCGAACAGATGGCGCGCGCCGGCCTGCTCGGTCGCCTGCTCGCGCTGGGCCAGCGCGACGCGGAGCGCCGGCGACACCTGCTCGAACGTGGGGGTGTGCGAGGCCACGCGCGACATCACCTGCCACACGAGGTAGCCGCGCGCGTACTGGGCGAGGCCCGCACCGCGTGGCTCGCCGCGCCGCCACACGGTGTCGCTGATCGCCGCGGCGGCGAAGCCGGTGTCGATGTCGGCCCCCATCGGCGCCGGCGCCGACTCCTTGACGCGGGCCGCGGACTCCACGGCGGGCGCGCGTTTGCCGGCGCTCCACGCGCGGTAGAGCTCGTCGGCCTGTCCGCGCGCCGTCTCGACGCGGCGGTCGCGCTTCCAGCGGGCACGCACCTCGTCTCGCACCTGGGCGAGCGGCTTCGCCACGATCGTGCCGGTGGCGGCGTCGAACGACGAAAAGTCCGCGAGGTGGCCGCGGTACCAGCGATCCAGGTCGGCATCGCTGGGCTCGGCCACCTTGATGCTCGCGGTGTCGAGCGCCGCCCAGCGGAAGCGCCACGCTGGACCGGAGAGCGAATCGCGCAGCGACGCGTACAGGCCACGCATGTCGTTCTCCTGGTGATGGAGCCGCGAATCGTCGCGCAGCCGGCCGCGGATCTCGCGCGACACTTCGGCGAGCGCCGCCCCGTGCGCGGGCGACACCGCGTCCACGCGCACCACCAGGTAGCCGTCCGTGCCCGGCACCGGCTCGCGCAGCAGCGTGCCGGGCGCGGCCTTGAACACGGCGGCCGTCTGGCCGGCGTCACCGCGCCAGTAGCCGGGGAAGTTGTCCGCGAGCACGGTGACGTCAGGGCGCGGACCGCCGTAGGCCGCGGAGGCATCCTCGAGGTTCGCGCCGCCGCGCACGGCGGCGAGCAGGCTGTCGGCGGCGCGCTTCATGCGCGCGTTCCATGCTTTGCCCGCCGCGTCGTCGGTGGTCTCGAGCTGCGTGCGCGGGGGTTCGTTCACGAACACGACGCTCATCGTGGCGCGATCCGGGCGGCGGAACTCCTGGGGATGCTCGCGGTAGTAGCGCAGCACGTCCAGCTCGCGGGGCTCGGGATAGTGCCCGCTGAACTCGCCGATCTGGAGCGAGAGGTCCTCGGTCACGGCGCGGCGCAGCTGGCGGAGCGCTTTCTCACGCAGCACCGACTCATCCGGGCGAAAGCGCTGCTCGAGCTGCTCGTCCAGCCGGCGCGCGGCGAGCTGCTCGCTCGAGACCTTGAGCGCGGACTGGAAGCGCTCGGGCTGGGTCGCGCGCGTGAGCTGCCAGCGTTGGGCGTCGAACGTGCCGTTCGGGCTGAAGAACGGGTCGCGCTGGAGCGCGGACTCGGCCGCCGCCGTGCTCACGCTGAGCCCCAGGCGCTGCGACTCGAGCACGAGCAGGTTCAAGCGGATGAGCGTCTCGAGCATCTGCCGGCTCAGAAGATCCTGGAACTCGGCGGGGCGATCGCCGGCGCGCGCGGCGAACTGCTGCTCGGCCACCGCCAGACGGCGGTCGAACTCCTCTTTGGTGACACGCCGCGAACCCACCGTCGCCACCGCGGGCGGCGTCGTCGCCGTGGCGGCACTCTTCGCCGCCGGCGCCTGCGCGTGCGCCGTCCACCCCGCCCCCACGATCACCAGCACACCCAGCCCCAGGCCCCACGCGCGTCCGTTCACCGACCGTCCTCTCCCCTTTGATTTCACGAGGCTTGACGCTCCACGTCGCTCGTCTCTAGCGTGCCGCGCCCATGTGGACACTCGAGACGACCTCCCCGATTCCTCACTGGCGGCCGCGCGAACGCCGTCGCGACGCCGTGCTGCTGTTCTCGACGCGACGCGGCGGCGTGAGCCGCACGCCGTTCGACACCTTGAACCTCGGCCGCTCCACCGACGATGACGCCGCGGCCGTGCGCGAGAATCGCGAGCGGCTGCTGCGCCTCGCCACGCTCGATCCCGAGCGCCTGGCCACGGCCGGCCAGGTGCACGGATCGCGGGTGGTGGAGGTGGTCGCGGCCGGGCATCACGCCGATTGCGACGCGCTGGTGACGCGCCTTCCGGACGTGGTGCTCGCGGTCACGACCGCGGACTGCATGTCGCTGCTCTACCACGCCCCGGGCGTCGTGGCCGTCGCGCATTCCGGCTGGCGCGGCACCGCCGACGCGATGCCGGTGGCCGCGCTCGACGCGGTATGCCGGCTCGCCGGCTGCGCGCCCGATGCCGTGAGCGTGGCGATCGGCCCCGCGATCCGGGGTTGCTGCTATGAAGTCGGTGATGATGTCGCCGCGCGCTTCCCCACCGCCGCCGTGCGGGCCACCGGCGGGAAACCCCGCCTCGACCTGCCGACCGCGGCCCGGATGGCGCTGGGCGCCGCGGGTGTGCGACCGGACCGACTGGACGACACCGGCGCGTGCACCTGCTGCGAACCCGAATTGTACTTCTCGCATCGCCGCGACCGTGGTCGCACCGGTCGACACTGGGGTGTCGCGGCGCGAATCGAGGAGCAGTGAGCGAGAGCGGTCGCGGAGTATACCAGCCGTGGCGCGGACGCCAACCTCTTGACCGGGACTTGAAATCGCTCCCCGGCGCGTGCGCGATACTCGTTGTTCATCTGACGACCCCGAACACCCGCGAAGGAGGCCGCACCCTCACATGACGCGCACACCCCGACCCCGCCGGCTGTTCGTCCCGCTCGCTCTGGCCGCCTTGCTCCCGCTGCTGCTCGCGGCCGCACCCGCGAAGCCGGCACGGCCGCGCGTCCTGCTCGACACCGTGTGCGGCCCCATCGTCATCGAGCTCCACCCGGAGGACGCGCCGCAGACGGTGGCCAACTTCACGAAGCTGGTGAAGGAAGGCTATTACGACAGCCTCTCGTTCCACCGCGTCGCGCCCGGCTTCGTGATCCAGGGCGGAGATCCCAACTCGAAGAACGCGAACCCGTTCGACGACGGCCAGGGCGGGCCCGGCTACACGGTTCCGGCGGAGATCAAGGCGAAGCACGTGAAGGGCGCGGTCGCGGCGGCACGCAAGAGCGACCAGGTGAACCCGGAACGCGCCTCGAGCGGCTCGCAGTTCTACATCTGCCTCGACGACCTCACGCAGCTGGACGGCGCCTACACCGTGTTCGGCCAGGTGGTGAGCGGCTGGCCGGCGATCGACAGCATCGTGGGGTTCGCGAAACGTGATGACATCGCGCGTCAGGGGAACAACTGGAACCCGGGGACGCTGGCGATGATCAAGCACGCCCGCCTGCTGCCCGCGGACAAGGCCAAAGCCGCAAAGCCCGACAGCACGAACGCCACCGTGCGCTGACTCACGCGCGCCAGGCGGTGAACCCCAGCGCCGCGGCGAGGTCGAACCACTCCTCGAGCTGCGCCGCCGTGGCCGGCCAGCCTTCGCGTGCGAGCATCGCCGCGATGTCGCCCACGCCGCGCTCGCCGTCGCACGCGAACCAGGCGAGATCGAGCGCGGTCGAGCCACCGGGGATCGCGGCCTCGACCGCGAGCAGGCGCGCACGCGAGCGCTCGTCCATGCGCTCCCAGCCTTCGGCGAGCCAGCGCATCGGCGGCGGCAGGGCTGCCTGGAGCGGTCGCGGCACGCGGCCCGGAGCCGGAGCGGCCGGTGCGGCACGAGCGCCGAGCGCGGGCTCGATCTCGCCGTCCCAGAAACCCTCGAGCGACTCCACCGCATGCGGCAGATGCGCGGCCAGCGCGGTGGCGAGCGCCCGTGCCGCGGGCAGGCCGCGCGTCAGCCGGTGCACGCTCGCGAGCGCACTCTGGCCGCGCTCGCGCTCGGCCCGGCATGCGGACCAGGGCTCCGGCTTGTCGAGCGCCGCCAGCAGCCGTCGCCGCGCGCCGCGAGCGACGAGGTCGATGAGCCAGGACAGCTCCCCCGGGCCCAGCGTCGCGAGGAACCCGGCGTAGGTCGCCGCCGTGCGCGCGGCGAGCGCCAGCGAGTCGGGATCGCAGCGTTCGGGCGTGTCGAGGTCGGAGTGGTAGTAGCGATCCGGCCACTGGATCAGCATCGGGCACGGCACGCCCGCGGACGGGTCGAGCCACAGCGCGTGGTCGCTGCCGCCCGAGTACGGAACCTCGGCCATGCGCGCGACCGAGTAGTGCCCCGCGCCGGAGAAGTCCCGTACCCAGTCCTGCGCCGCGTTGCGG
>DATNFC010000140.1:0-8487 GCA_035606545.1 Candidatus Methylomirabilota bacterium | reverse complement strand
GTGTTCACGCGCGGCCGGAACACCCAGCCCTGCGGCTCGACGAGCACCCAGTCGCCCTCGCCCTCGAGCGCGTCGTAGAGCGGACGCAGCGCGGGCGCCAAGCCGAGGCGTGCCGCGGGCGCGGAAGATGCGGCCGGAACGCCGTTCGATGTGGGCAAACCGGTCGCGCTGGAGCCGCCTTCGACCGCGCAAGATGCCGAAAAAAACGCCAACGCGGCCAGTGCAAGCAACAACCCGTTGCGCGACTTCATGTTATTCGGTTCCATGTACCCTTTTCGGCCACTCCGCGGCCTCACTCCGTGAAAATAGCCTTTGTGCTCGTGACTTGTCATATCTATCATGCAAATTACCCCTTTGCGCAGCAGGCTCCCCCCGTGCCTGATGCAACCAGCCCGACAACCCCTACCGGGAGCCCCCCACCAGATGGCCAGGCCGCTGCGCATTGCCCTGCTTGCATGCGTGAGTTATCTGCTGCTCGCGCATTCGGCGTCGACCGCTCCCGTGGAGCTCGACGTCCCCGGGCTCGACTCACCCGATCCGGAAGCCTCCTCGTACGTACACCTTGACGTCACCGCTGGAGCCAGCGGCGCGCCGTACGGGTTCACGATCGAGTGGATGACCCAGGCCCATTTCGATGCGCTCGGCGGCCTGTGGCCTGCTGACCCGGGTGATCCGGCCATCAAGTCAGCGATCTTCATGGGCTTCCCCTCGCTCAACACCGTCGAGGGCACGAGGACGTTCATGCTCGGACCCGGCGCCCGGGCGGACATCGAGATCGGCGACATCTTCGACGAGACCGGCGTCCTGTCTTCGAACCGTGACGAGCTGTCGCAGGGCACCCAGTGGGTGTTCCGCGTCAAGGCGAACGGCGAAGACGGCGACCCGACGGGTGGCTCGGGCTTCATGCCCTCGAGCAGCTTCGGCCCCACGCACCACGCCAGCACCAAGGGCGCGGCCCCGCTCACGGACTGCGTCTACACGCAGGGCTATTGGAAGAACCATCCGGACGTGTGGCCGGTCAACTCGATCAAGCTCGGGAACGTCATCTACTCGAAGGCGCAGCTGCTGCTGATCTTCAACACGCCGGCGGCCGGCAACGGCCTGATCTCGCTCGCTCACCAGTTGATCGCAGCCAAGCTGAACATCGCCGCCGGCGCCATCGCACCGGCGGGTGTCCTCGGCGCGATCACGACGGCCGACGCGCTGATCGGCAACAAGATCGTGCCCCCGATCGGCACCGGCTTCCTGTCGCCGGACACGTCGAGCCACCTCACGGACGACCTCGAGGAGTTCAACGCCGAAGAGGGCTCCGGCAACATCAAGTGCATCGGGACGCCGACGAAGGCGCACACCTGGGGCGAGCTCAAGTCGCTCTATCGCTAGTCGGTCATCCGCTGAAACATTCACGAGGGCGCCCCACAAGGGCGCCCTCGGTGCTTTCAGCCCGCGGTCGCTTGGACCGCCGCCGCGCTCTCCGCGCTCGCTACAGCCGCTTGTAGTTCGGCCCGCCGCCGCCCTCGGGCGTCGTCCAGGTGATGATCTGGTAGGGATCGGCGATGTCGCACGTCTTGCAGTGGACGCAGTTCGAGGCGTTGATCTGCAGCTTCAGCGCGCCGGGCTTCGCGGGGTCGGGCACCATCTCGTAGACGCTCGCGGGGCAGAAGTGCTGGCACGGGTTGCCGTACTCCTCGCGGCACTGGGTCGCGCACACGCTGGTGTCGGCCACGAGCAGGTGCACGGGTTGGTCCTCGTCGTGCATCGTCCCCGAGAGGTAGACGTCGACCAGCTTGTCGAACGTGAGCTTGCCGTCGGCCTTCGCCGGCGCCGGCTTGCCGTCCGGATGCACGTCGCCCAGCTTCTTCATGCGCTCGTGGCCCGCATGGCCCTTGAGATGGCCGCCGAGCGGATCCATGCCGCCCGTGAACATCTGGAAGCCGGTGCGCGGGAGTGCGGTCCACAGGCCGCCGTCGAACGCCTGGTGGAAGTTGCGCATGCCTCTCAACTCGGCGCCGGCCCATGACCCGGCCACGCGCTGCTCGTAGCCGGCGAGCTTCGCACCCGTGAAGTCGTTCGCGAGCAGGCATTCGAACGCTTGCTCGGCCGCGAGCATGCCGCTCTTGATCGCGAGGTGAATGCCCTTCAACCGGCCGCCGTTCAGGAACCCGCCGGTGTCGCCCGCGAGCAGCAGGCCGTCGGCGTAGAGGCGCGGCATCGCGTACCAGCCACCCTCGGGGATCGCCTTGGCGCCGTAGCTGATCGCCTTGCCGCCCTCGAGCAGTGCGCGCACGAACGGATGCGTCTTGAAGCGCTGCAGGTTGCCGTGCGGGTCGCTCGTGGGATCGGCGGCGTCGAGTCCGGTGACGAAGCCCACGTACCAGAGGCTGTCCGAAAGGCCATAGATGAACCCGCCCCCGAACGTGGCGGCCGGCAGCGGCCAGTTCATGGTGTGGATGACGCGGCCCTTCCGCGCGCGGCCCGCGGGCACCTCCCACAGCTCCTTCACGCCGGTGGCGTAGACCTGGGGATGGCGGTCACGCGTGAGGCCGAGCGTGCGCTCGAGCTGCTTCGCGACCGTTCCGCGCGGGCCCTCGCAGAGCACGGTGAGCTTCGCCAGGCAGTCGGCGCCGGGCTGGTACGTGGGCTTCTTGTTCCCGTGCTTGTCGACGCCCTTGTCGCCGGTGCGCACGCCGAGCAGCTTGCCGCCGTCGAGCAGCGGGCTCTGGGCCGGCGTCTCGGTCGCGATCAGCACGCCGCGCGACTCGGCCTGTACGGCCAGCCACTTCGTCAGCTCGCCGAGGCTCACGATCAGGTTGCCGTGGTTCTGGAGCGCGGGCGGCACGAACGGCAGCTTGAACGCCGAGCGCTCGAACAGGATCTGCACGTCGTCTGCGGTCACCTCGGATTCGATCGGGCAGCCCTTCGCGGCGAAGTCCGGGATCAGCTCGCGCAGCGCGCGCGGATCCATGACCGCGCCCGAGATGCCGTGAGCGCCCACCTCCGCCGACTTCTCGAGCACCGCGATGTTCAGCTCCGGGAGCGGCGCCGGGGCCCCCGCGTTGTGCTTCGCCACCAGGTTCGCGAGATGGATCGCGCCCGCCAGGCCGGCCGGGCCCGCACCCACGAACTGCACGTCGAACTCGAGCGTCTCTCGTTCCACGGCCACCCCCTGGAAGTGGGTCCGACGGACCCCCGGCTTGCGTTGCGGGAGGGAGACTAGCCCTAGTGCGTGCCGGCCGTCGCGGCCGGGGACTTCGCGTTCGTCGTGGCGGCGTGCGCCTGGTGCTCGAGCCAGCGCTCGGCGTCGATCGCCGCCATGCAGCCGCTGCCCGCCGCGGTCACCGCCTGGCGGTAGACGGCGTCGAACACGTCGCCGGCCGCGAATACGCCCTCGACCGGCGTGTACGACGTGCCCGGCTTCACCAGCACGTATCCCTTGGAATCGAGCGGCAGCTGGCCGGCGAGGAACTCGGTGTTCGGCTTGTGGCCGATGGCCACGAACACGCCGTCGATCGGCATCTCGGTCACGGCGCCGGTCAGCGTGTCACGCAGCTTCACGCCGGTCACCTTGCCGCCCTCGTTGCCGAGGACCTCGGCCACCTCGCTGTTCCACACGAAGCGGATGTGCGCGTTCGCGAGTGCGCGCTCCTGCATGATCTTGCTCGCCCGCAGCGTGTCGCGGCGGTGGACCACGATCACCTCGGGGCAGAACCGCGTGAGGTACACGGCCTCTTCCATGGCCGTGTCGCCGCCGCCCACCACGATGACGCGCTTGCCCTTGTAGAAGAAGCCGTCGCAAGTGGCGCACGCCGAGACGCCGAAGCCCATGAACTTCTGCTCGCTGGGAAGCCCCAGCAGCAGCGCCGAGGCGCCCGTGGCCACGATGACGCTCTTCGACTGGTAGCTCTTGCCGTCGCTCCACACCGTGAACGGGCGCCTGGAGAAGTCCACCTTCTCGACGTGGGCATCGATCAACTCGGTGCCGAAGCGCGCCACCTGGGCCCGGAACAGGTCCATCATCTCGGGGCCCTGGATGCCGTTCGGGAAGCCGGGGTAGTTCTCGACCTCGGTCGTGATCGTCAGCTGCCCGCCCGGCTGCAGGCCGGTGAACAGCAGCGGCTTCAGGTTCGCGCGCGCGGTGTAGAGCGCGGCCGTGTAGCCCGCGGGACCGGAGCCCAGGATGATCACGTTGCGGATGCCGGACAAGGAAGTCTCCTCAGGAGCGGGTGAGGGTGAGGACCGCGCCACTTTAGATGCTTTCGGCGGGTTCCGGTATCACCCTGTCCGGGTCAGGTCATGCCCGCAGGGACCGTGTCAGTTTTTGCCGTGCGGCCTGCAATGCGGGGAAGAAACCACCGACGAGTCCGAGCAGCGCCGCGAACGCGACGCCCAGCCCGAGGATCTGTGGTGTGATGTGGAATTGGAACGCCATTTCCGAGAACGACTGGAAGTTCGTCGTGCTCGAGGTGATGCCGTTCATGGGCAGCGACAGCACGCAGCCGACGAGGCCGCCGATCACGGCGACGATCACCGACTCGACCACGAACGAGACGAAGATCGAGAACGAGCCGAAGCCCAGCACCGACAGCATCGCGATTTCGCGTGTGCGCGCACCGATCGTGGCGTACATCGTGTTGGCCGCACCAAACACCGCGCCCACGGCCATGATCGCGGTGATGAACGAGCCGATCACCGTGATCAGCACCGTGAACGCCTCGCTCTGGGCCGCGTAGAACGCGCGCTCGTGCTGCACCTGGATCTGGAGCCGCGGGTCGGCCTCGAGCTCCTTTTTCAGCCGGTCGAACTGCGACGGGTCCTTCATGCGGAAGACGAACGTCTGGAAGAACCCGTCGCGGTGGAGCGCCGGCATGAGCACCGCCGCGTCGCCCCAGATCTCGGACTCGAACGCCGAGCCCTTCGCCGTGAACTGGCCGACCACGGTGAAGTCGCGCTGCTCGAAGCGGAGCTTGTCGCCCACGTTGCAGTTGGCGAACCGCCCGGCGATGCGCTTGGCGACGATGACCTCGTCCGTCCCAGGCGTGAACATGCGTCCGGCCACGAGCGTGATGCCGCCGCGCAGGTCGGCGGCGGCCGGATCGACGCCGCGGAGCATGACGTTCGACGAGCCCTTCTGTCCCAGGCGCTCCTTGTTCACAACGATCACCAGCTCGGAGCTCGCGAGCGGTCGGCCGTCGGGGCCCGTGGCCACGGCGGGATTGGCTTCGAGGATGTGCGTCTGCTCGAGCGAGAGGCCGCTCGAGATCTCGCTGTCGGCGCCCTTCCGGAGCACGAGCGCGTTGTCGGGCGAGCCGGTGGTGACGAGCGAGGCGCGGAAGCCGGCCGCGAGCGCGAGCGCGCCGATGAAGATGGCCACGGTGAGGCCGATGCCGACCGCGGTCGTGGCCGTGGAGACGGGTCGGTTCGTGACGCTGCGGAGGTTGTAGACGAACGGGATGGCCATGGGCGCGATCCTCACTCGACGCGCCGGAGCGCGTCGACGATGCGCAGGCGCGAGGCCTGCACGGCGGGGACGAGGCCGCTCACCGCGCCGATCACGACCGCGATGGCGATGCCGGTGAGCACGGTGCCCCAGTAGACGGACATGGGCGGGAAGAAGCCGCCGGGCACGCTGGCGCCGGAGACCAGCGCGCGCGCGCCCAACGCGCCGAGCAGGCCGCCGCCGAGCGTGATGACGGCGGCCTCGGTCACGACCATGCCGAACACGGCGGCGTCGGTGAATCCCAGCGTCTTCAGCACGCCGAACTCGCTCGTGCGCTCGCGGATCGACGTCATCATCGTGTTCGCGGCGATGAGCAGGATGCTGAACACGATCGCCAGCCCGATCACGCGCAGCACGAACGGGATGTTGCCGTACATGCTCACGAACCCGGCCTGGAACGCCTTCTCGGTCTCGGTGAGCGTGGCCGGCGCGGCGTTCTCGAACTGCGAGTCCACCGCGTGGGTGATGGTGCTGGCCAGCGACGGGTCGTTCAGCTCGAGCACGTACGTGCCCACCGCCTCCTGCCCGCCCATGCCCTTCTCGCTCAGGTACTTGTAGTGGAAGAACATGGTCTCGTCGCCGAACGACTTGTCTTTCGCGCGATAGACGGCGCGTATGGTGAACGGCCAGCTCCCGGGGAAGATCGTGCCCGCGAGCGTGATCGTCTGGCCCAGCTTCCAGCCCTTCTTCGTCAGCAGCTTCTCGCCCACGACGCAGGCCGTCTGCTCCGCGTAGTAGGCGGCGAGCTTCGGGCTGGCGCCGTCGGGGATCGCGACCGCCGCCAGCGCGTCGGACGCGGCGACGATGTCGATGTCCTTCCCGTAGATGGCGTAGTAGGGATCGTCCACGGCAAACTGCGCGAAGAAGCCCTTCGTATCGGCCGGGTCCTGGGCGCCGAACCAGTTCTGCACCGCGACGCGCTTCACACCGGGCACGGACTCGATGCGCTGGCGATAGGCCATGGGGATCCACTGCACGAGCGAGATCTTGTTGCGCACGACGAGGCGCGACTCGCTGCCCACCTTGATCGCCTCCTGCAGCGTGTCGAGGATGCCGCCGAGCGCGCAATAGAGGAACAGCGCCACGGTCACGCTCGCCATGGTGAGGAACGTGCGCAGCGGGTTGCGGAACAGGTTCACGACCACGAGTCGCAGCATGGGCACCTCGCGATGCCGGGCCAGGGCCCGGTTCAGTTGGAGAGCACGCCCTTGTCGAGGTGGTACCGCGTCGCGGCGCGCTCGGCCGCATGCGGGTCGTGCGTGACCATGACGATCGTCTTTTTGAACTCCCGGTTCAGCCGTTCCAGCAACTGCAGCACCTCCTCGGCCGATTTGCGGTCGAGGTCGCCGGTCGGCTCGTCTGCGAGCAGCACCTTGGGATCGGAGACGATGGCGCGGGCGATCGCCACGCGCTGCTCCTGGCCGCCCGAGAGCTGCCGCGGGTAGTGCCCACGCCGGTCGCCGAGGCCCACCAGCTCGAGCGCGGTCTTCGCCCGCTTCGTGCGTTCGGCGCCGCTCATGCTCACGAGCAGCAGCGGCAGCTCCACGTTCTCCTGCGCGGAGAGCACCGGGATCAGGTTGTAGAGCTGGAAGATGTAGCCGATCGATGACGACCGCCAGCGCGCGAGTTGCGCGCCGCCCATCTTCGCGATGTTCGTGCCGTCCACGTTCACGTCGCCCGAGGTCGGCTGGTCCACGCCGCCGATGAGGTTCAGGAGCGTGGTCTTGCCCGAGCCCGACGGGCCCATCAAAGCCACGAACGAGCCGTCAGGGATCGACAGCGACAACCCGTCGAGTACGCGCACCTCCTCGGACTGTCGCTTGTACAGCTTCACCACGTTGCGCACGTCCACGGTCGCCATCGATCACCTCTCCGGATCCGGCCGTCAGCGGGCCGCGAGCTTCACCTTGGTTCCGTCCTTCAATCCCGCGGGCGGGGACAGCACCAGGCTCTCGCCCCCGAGCAATCCCTGGCGCACCTCGATGCGATCGCCGCGGGCCGGACCCACGTCCACCGCCTGCTGGCGCACCTTGTCGTTCTCCATCACCCACACCGACGCGCGGCCGCCCGACTGCACCAGGGCCGCCTGCGGCACGAACACGCGCCGCGGCGCCGCCACGACCTGCGCGTCGCGCGCCTCGAACACGACCTTGGCGCCCATCTCCGGCAGGATCCGCGGGTCGCGGTCGAGGATCGAGACCTTCACCAACACCGTGGCCTTCTGCCGGTCCGCGGTGGGCACCACCTGGCGCACGCGGCCTGCGAACGACGTGTCCGGGTAGGCGTCGAGCGTGATGCGCGCCGGCTGGCCGTTCACGACCTGCGCGATGTAGGCCTCGTTCACGTCCACCTCCACTTCGAGCGTGGAGAGGTCCGCCATGGTGACGATGGCCGTGCGCGTGAGCCCGCCCCCGGCCGATGAGGGCGCCACGATCTCGCCGACCTCGGCGTCCTTCCTGAGCACCGTACCCGTGAACGGCGCGCGCACGCGCGTGTTCTCGAGCGTCGCCTCGGCGAGGCGCGCCTGCGCGCGGCCGGCGTTCGCCTGCGCCAGGCTCACCTCGACGCGGGTCTGGGCGCTCTCCAGGTCCGCGTCGGAGACCAGGTCCTGGGCGCGCAGCGACTGCGCGCGCTTCAAGTCCCGCTGCGCCTGCACGTGCTGTGCGTCCAACTGGGCCACGTTCGCGTTCGCCGCCAGCAGGGCCGCCTCGTAGTCCGCGCTCTCGAGCCGGGCGATGACCTCGTTCACCTTGACCTCCGAGCCCTCGGTGATGCCCACCCACGAGAGCCGGCCCAGCACCTTGCTCGAGACGCTCGCCTTGGTGCGCGCGACGACGTAGCCGTTCGCACTGATGCCCGCGCCGGTGGCGCTGCCGCCGCCCGTCGCCTCGGCCGTGCCCACGCTCACCGTGACCGCGGACGTGGCGCGCGAGAACCGCAGCGCGAAGAAGCCCGCGACCACGACCATGACGAACACCAGCGCGGCCGTG
>DATNFC010000139.1:0-3523 GCA_035606545.1 Candidatus Methylomirabilota bacterium | reverse complement strand
AGCGGATCGCGACGTGGCCGTCGTTCGGGTCCACGACATAGAGCGTGGGGAAGGCGGAGATGCCGAGCTGCTTACGCGCGGCGGCGTTCTGCGCCTTCTCGAAGTCGAGGCTGAGCCAGACGAACCGTCCGGCGTGCCGCGTGAGGGCTTTATCGGTCCACGTGTAGGCCCTCATCGACCGGCACGTGTGTCACCAGGGCGCCCAGCCCTCGATGAACACCGGGAGCTTTCGCTCCTTCGCGAGTGCGAGCGCGCGGCCGAAGTCGTCCTCGATGAACGGGACGACCGGGTTCCACTTCGCGGTGGCACCCTTCGCCGTCGTGGCCTTCGCGGGCGCGGTCGTGGTGGCCGCCGTCGCCGGGGCCGCGAGCGCGGCGAGGCAGACGAGGACACGCAGGTGTGCTCTCATGCCCGGATGCTAGCAGATTCAGGCTCGGAAGCACCTCGGGAGGAGCGTGGGAACGCCGCGCCGGTCGGCCGAACCCCCGCGCTGCGCATCCTGACCGTGGGTCACTCGAACCGCGACCTGCAGGATCTCCTCGAGCTCCTGCGCATCCACGGCGTCCGGGCGCTGGCCGACGTGCGCCGCCATCCCGCCTCGCGCCGCCATCCGCACTTCTCGGGCCCGGCGCTCGAGCGCTCGCTGCGGGACGCGGGTATGGACTACATCCACGTCCCCGAGCTGGGCGGCATGCGCGAGCCGCGCGCCGACTCGCCGCACACCGCGCTCGCGGAAGGGGCGTTCCGCGGTTACGCGGACCACATGGCGACCACCGCGTTCGCCCGCGGCGTGGCCCGGCTGCTGGCGTTTGCGGCGGCGAAGCCCACCGCGGCGATGTGCGCCGAGGCGGATCCCGCGCACTGTCATCGCTCGCTGCTCGCGGACGCACTGCTCGCACGCGGGCACCAGGTCGCGCACATCGTCGATCCCGGGCCTCCGCATCCGCACCGGCTGCACGCGCGCGCCCGCAACGCGGGCGGAATGCTCGTCTACGACGGCGCGCAGGGCCGCCTGCCGCTCTGAAAGCCGCCTGCGCAGGGTCTTGGGCACCGGCCCCCGCGACCGCGCATCGCAAAGGCCGACCAGGCTTGGTCGCCGGCGTCGGGAGCGAGCCGTTCCGGGCGCAAGTTCACGCGAGAACCGGCCGATAACCTCAAGCGTCACGCGGGGATGTCAGGTGGCACAGAGCCTGCTTGAACCCCGCCCGGACGCTTGTTAGCGTGGGCTCGAAAGCCGTTGGCACACACCTTATTCCGGATCATCCCATGGCCTCCGTCGCCCCCCAGACCACGCGCCGGCTGCTCAGCTACGGGCTGCTTTGGGCCCTGCTGGTACTGGGGCTGGCCGGGGTGGGGCTCAACGGCTGCAGTGGCGGCAAGAAGCTGTCCGCCTCGGGCACGAGCGGTGAGCTGCCGGACGGTGAGGTCGAGGATTTCAGCGTCACCGAGACGGATTCCGGGAAACCGCAGTGGACGCTGTTCGCGAAGCACGCCGCCACTTACCAGGCGCGCGACCTCGTGACCGCGCGTACGCTGCGCATCGACTTCTTCGATGACAAGGGAGTGAAGAGCAGCGAGCTGGTGGCCCGCGAGGGCGAGCTCTATCAGCGCACGCGCGACATGATCGCGCGCGGCAACGTGGTGCTGCTGACGACCGAGGGCTGGCGCATGAGCACGGACGAGATGCACTTCCTCAACAGCCATCGGAAGATCACTTCAGACAAGCTCGTGCGCGTCGAGAAGGAAGGCACGGTGCTCGAGGGTGTGGGTTTCGAGAGCGATCCCGGCCTGGAGCACTTCGAGTTCCGGCACCAGATCCGCGCCACCGTCCAACCGGGCGCCGGGGCGCTTGCGGCGCCAAAGCAGGAGAAGAAGTGACCGAGCTGCTGCCCGAAGCGCCCGCCGTGAAGCCCGTGGCCACCGACGGCCTGGTGGCCGAGGGGCTCGTGCGCTACTACGGCAAGTGGCGCGTGGTGCAGGGCGTGTCGCTGCACGTGCGCCGCGGCGAGGTCGTGGGGCTCCTGGGGCCGAACGGCGCCGGCAAGAGCACGACGTTCCACATGATCGTTGGACTGCTGGGCCCGAACGAGGGCTCGATCAAGCTCGACGGCCGCGAGATCACGCACGAGCCGGTTTATCGCCGCGCGCGCCTGGGCCTCGGCTATCTCGCGCAGGAGCCGAGCATCTTCCGCAAGCTCACCGTGCGCGAGAACGTGATGGCGGTGTTGGAGACCATGCCGTTCACGGCGAGCCAGCGCGAGCAGCGGCTCGAGGAGCTGCTCGCGGACCTGAACCTGAGCCACCTCGCCAAACGCCATGCGCACAAGCTCTCGGGCGGCGAGCGCCGGCGCGTGGAGATCACGCGCGCGCTGTCGCGCCAGCCGTCGTTCCTGTTGCTCGACGAGCCGTTCGTGGGCATCGACCCGATCGCGGTCGAGGAGATCCAGGAGATCATCGGGCGCCTGCGCGCGCGCGGCCTCGGGCTCCTGATCACCGACCACAACGTGCGCGTCACGCTCAATACCACCGATCGCTCGTACATCATGTTCGATGGCCGTATCCAGCTCTCCGGCTCGCCTCACGAGCTGGCCGAGAATCCGTTGGCCCGCCAGTACTATCTGGGCGAAGGATTCACCCTCTAGGGGCCCCCGCCAGGTGATGCCATGGAAATGAAGCACTCGCTGCACCTGTCGCAGACGCAGAAGCTCATCATGACGCCGCGGCTCCAGCAGGCGCTCAAGCTCCTGCAGGTGCCGACGCTCGAGCTGCAGCAGATCCTCAAGCAGGAGGTGCTGCAGAACCCGCTGCTCGAAGAAGTCGACGAGGTCACCGAGCAGGAGGACATCGACAAGGAGGCTTCGGCCGACGAGCAGAACAACGAGGAGTCCGACGACCCCGCCGAGGAGGACCCGATCGACTGGTCGGAGTACCTTCAGGACGGCTCGCTCGACCGCACGTACGTGCCGCCGAGCGAGTCGAGCGTCGAGTTCCTGGAGAAGGTCCCGGCCACGCGCACGACGCTGGCCGAGAGCCTGCTCGAGCAGCTCCACTTCCTGAACCTGCCCTCCGAGCACATGCTGATCGCCGAGTTCATCGTCGGCTCGATCGACGAGCGCGGCTGGCTGGTGACGCTGGTCGAGGACATCGCTTCGGCGCTCGACCGTCCGGTCATCGAGGTCGAGAACGTGCTCCGGCTGGTGCAGGCGCTGGAGCCGGCGGGTGTGGGCGCGCGCGACCTGCGCGAGTGCCTGCTCATCCAGCTCGACGCGCGCGGTGAGAGGGAGTGCCTGGCGTGGCGCATGATCCACGACCACTTCGACCACCTCGTGAACCGCCGCTTCCCCGAGATCGCCCGGCTGCTGAAGGTGAGCGTGCATGAGGTGCAGGATGCCGCGGACGGCATCGCCAGCCTCCACCCGCGTCCAGGAACGCTGGTGTCATCCGAGGACCCGAAATACGTCGTGCCCGACCTGATCGTGGAGCGCGTGGACGAGGAGTACGTGGTCATGCTCAACGACCGCAA
>DATNFC010000138.1:0-3444 GCA_035606545.1 Candidatus Methylomirabilota bacterium | reverse complement strand
GCCACCACGAGCAGGCGACGCTCGCGGTCCGCGGCGCCGCTCAGGTCGTGGCCCACTGCTGCGCGCGGCGCCGCATCGCTTCACGCACCTGCACCGCCACGGCGAGCGCGTCGCGCCCGGCCCGCGCCGACGCGGCGCCGGAGCCGTCCCCGCGCAGCGAGCGCACGAACGCCGTGAGCTCGAGGGTCAGCGGCTCGCCCGCGGGCACGTCCAGCTTCTTCCTCTGGATGCCGGCGAGGAGCGACAGCGGGTTCACGTGGCCGGGCTTGAACGAGCCCGGGTCCTTGATCACGAACGCCTCGCCCACCTTCTCGAACAGGTCGACGGTGACGTAGGCGTTGTGCGTGAAGAAGCGGATGCGTCGCAGGCGCTCCACCGAGACCCGGCTCGCGGTGAGGTTCGCCACGCAACCGTCGGCGAACTCGAGCCGCGCGTTCGCGATGTCCTCGGTGCTCGAGAGCACGGCCACGCCCACCGCGGAGAGGTCCGACGGCGTGTGACCGGTCAGGTGCAGCACCGCGTCGATGTCGTGGATCATCAGGTCGCCGACGACGTCGATGTCGAGCGAGCGCGGCTGGAACGCCGCCATGCGGTGCGCCTCGATGAACTTCGGGCGCTGGATGAACGGCCCGGCCGCGAGCAGCGCCGGGTTGAAGCGCTCGACCTGTCCCACCTGCAGCGTGCGGCCGGCGCGCTCGGCGGCCCGGATCATGGCGTCGGCCTGGGCCACGTCCACCGCCATCGGCTTCTCCACCAGCACGTGGCAGCCGGCGGCGAGCGCGCGCTCCGTGGCCTCGAGGTGGGCCACGGTCGGCGTCGCCACCGACACCGCCTCGCACTCCGCGAGCAGCGCCTCGGGCGAATCGAACACGCGGCCGCCGAATTCCTTCACCACCTTCGCCGCCCGGCCCCGATCCTGGTCGTGCACGCCCACCAGCTCGGCCTCGCGGATCGCGCCGTACACCCGCGCGTGCTTCTCGCCCCACACGCCCACGCCCCAGACGCCGCAGCGAACGGGTTTCACGGCTCGTCTCCTCGTGCTTTCGGTCGCCGGGCTGGCAACCCGGCCGGGTACGGTGCTTTCAGCGCGTGATGCCGCGCACGCTGGTCTCGCAGAAGCGGGCGAAATGCTCGGCTTCGGGGATCCCCGGCAGCTCATGGCGGATCGTGGCCACCGCCTTGGCGACCGTGGACCCGTCGCGGAAGAAGATACGGTACGCGCGGTCGATCGCGTCACGGGTCTCGCGCCCGACCCCGCGCCGCTCCAGGCCCACGGCGTTGATCCCGGCGTTCCGCGGCGGGCTGCCCGCGGACTTCACGAACGGCGCGATGTCCTGCGACACGCGCGAGCCGCCGCCGATCATGCTGTGCCGGCCGATGCGCGTGAACTGGTGCACGACCGTGCCGCCGCCGACGATCGCCCAGTCGTCCACCACGACGTAGCCGGCGAGCTGGACCGCGTTCGCGATCACGACCCGGTCCCCGATGGCGCAGTTGTGCGCCACGTGCGAGTACGCCATGAAGAGCCCGTCGTTGCCGATGCGCGTGGTCTCGCCCGGCTCGGTGGCGAGGTTCGCGGTGACGTACTCGCGAAACACGTTGCGGTCGCCGATCACCAGGTGCGACGGCAGTCCCGAGTACTTGAGGTCCTGCGGCGGCGAGCCGAGCACGGCGCCGTGGTGGACGTGGTTCCCGGCGCCGAGCGTGGTCCAGCCCGTCACCAGCGCGTGCGCGTCGATCTGCGTGCGGTCGCCGATCGTGACGTGCGGCCCCACGATCGAGAACGGACCCACGCTCACGTCGGCGCCGAGCCGGGCCTGCGGGTCGACCACGGCCGCCGGGTGGATGCGCACGCTCACGGGCGGCGATCCACGACCGTGGCGAGCAGCTCGGCCTCGGCCACGAGCTGGCCGTCGACGAACGCCTCGCCGCGCATCTTCATCGTGCGCCGCTTCTGCGACTGCAGCGTGAGCTGAAACTTGAGCTGGTCGCCGGGCACGACCGGGCGCCGGAACTTGGCGCCGTCGATGCCCATGAAGTACATCAGCTTGTTCCCTGGATCGTCGACGGAGTTGAGCATCAGCATGCCGCCGACCTGGGCCATGGCCTCGAGGATCAGCACCGCGGGCATCACCGGATGCCCCGGGAAGTGCCCCTGGAAGAACGGCTCGTTGATGGTGACGTTCTTGAAACCCTCGATGAACCGGCCCTCCTCGATGTTCGTGATCCGGTCGACGAGCAGGAACGGGTAGCGGTGCGGCATCAGGTCCATGATCGCCGTGGTGTCCCACTCCTCCGGCGGCCCGCCGGCCCGCCGGCCCGGCAGCGGCAGCGTCTCCTTGAGCCGCTTCACGAACGCGACGTGGCCCTGGTGGCCCGATCGCCGCGCGGTCACGTGCCCGAGCAGCGGCCCGCCGAGGATGAACAGGTCGCCGAGGAGGTCGAGGATCTTGTGGCGCACGAACTCGTCGGGGTAGCGGAGCTGCTCGTCGTTCAGCACCTTGTCCTTGCCGACGACGATCGCGCTCTCGAGCCGCCCGCCCTTGATCCAGCCCGATTTCCGCAGCGCCTCGACGTCACGCTCGAGAACGAACGTGCGCGCCGGGGCGATCTCCTTCATGAACGACTCGGGCGTGATGTCCACCGTGCGTTCCTGGACGCCGATCAGCGGGTGGTCGTATTCGATCCGAAACGAGATGCGGTAGCCCGAGTACGGCACCGCGGTGAGCTCGACGCCGTTCTCCGCCCAACGCACCGGCTTGCTCACCTTGATGTGGTGCGTGGGCTTGTCCTGGTCCTGGAGGCCGGCCTCGAGCATGGCGGCGGCGATGGGCCCGGCGCTGCCGTCGTGGCCCTCGGGCACCTCCATCGTGCTGGTCTCGATGACGAGGTTGTCGACCCCCAACCCGGCCACCGCGGCGAGCACGTGCTCCATGGTGTGCACCTGGACGCCGTCCTGCTGCAGGATCGTGCGCCGGCCCGCGTCGGGGTCGAAGTGGGCGTTCTCCGGGCGCACGCGCACCTCGGGCTTGCCCTGGAGATCGGTGCGCACGAAGCGCACGCCGTGATCGACCGGGGCCGGCAGGAAACGCATGATGCCCTTCTCGCCGGTGTGAAGACCGACGCCCTCGATCGCGATCGCCTTGCGGATCGTGCGTTGCGGCCGACCACTCATCGCACGCTCTCTTTCTGATCCTCCTCCAGCTTCGCCACGCGTGTCTCGAGCGTCTTCGTGCGGTCGAAGAGCTGGGGCAGCCGTTGCAGGTAGGCGTTGATGCGCTTGAACAGCGTCAGCGGCGCCGCCGGGGTGCCGAACACGACCGTGCCCGCGGGCCACGACTTGGAGACACCGCTCTGGGCACCGACCTGCATGCCCTTGCCGAGCCGGACGTGGCCGATGATGCCCGACTGGCCGCCGATGGTGACGTGATCCTCGAGCTCGGT
>DATNFC010000137.1:0-9432 GCA_035606545.1 Candidatus Methylomirabilota bacterium | reverse complement strand
GACGAGGAGTACGTGGTCATGCTCAACGACCGCAACGTCCCGCGCCTGCGAATCTCGGCCGCCTACGGCGACGTCATCGCCGCGAACAGGCGCAAGCCCGACGCCACCGACGCGGAAAAGCAGACGCGCGAGTACATCCAGGGCAAGCTGGCCTCGGCGAAGTGGCTCATCCAGACGATCGAGCAGCGCCGGCGCACGATGATCAAGGTCATGAACTGCATCGTGCGTGAGCAGCGCGAGTTCTTCGACAAGGGTATCGCGTTCCTGCGGCCGCTGACGCTGGCCGCCGTGGCGCGGCAGATCGACATGCACGAATCCACCGTGAGCCGCGTCTGCAGCGGCAAGTACGTGCAGACGCCGCGCGGCGTGTTCGAGCTCAAGTTCTTCTTCTCCAGCGGCCTCGCCACCGACGACGGCGAGGACGTGTCGGCGCGAACCGCCAAGAACATCATCAAGGGGCTGATCGACGAGGAGGACAAGAGGGACCCGCTGTCCGACCAGCGCATTGCGGAGCTGCTGCACGAGAAGGGCCTGCAGATCGCGCGCCGGACCGTGGCGAAGTACCGTGAACAGATGCAGATCCTGCCCGCCCGGCTCCGCCGGCGCGTGGCCTAGGAGTTGACCTTCCACGCCGCGCCGCCCACTGCTCCCGAACATCGCAGGTCCCTGGACGGCGCGAGGGAGAGTTCCGTGCAGATCCACATGACTGCCCGCCACTGCGAACTCGGTCCCGACGTGCGGACGTTCGCGCAGCAGCGGCTGGAGAAGCTGAGCAAGTACGATTCGCGCATCCACGAGGTGCGGGTGATCGTGTCGCAGGAGCGCAAGCTCCACACGGCCGAGATCACGCTGCGCTCGCATCAGCAGGACGTGGTCATCACCGAGTCGCACCTCGATGCGCGCGCCGCCATCGAGCTGGCCGCCGAGCGGCTCGAGGAGCGCGTGCGCCGGAGCAAGGAGAAGCGCATCAACGCCCCGCGCCGGGAACGGCGCCTGAACGGCACGGACGACGCCCAGCCGGCGGGCACGGAGGACGGAGCCGCGGATGACGAGTACTGAGTCGACGGTAAGGTCGATCGGCGTCGCACGGTTGTTCGAGGACCAGCGCGAAGAATTGCAGCTCGAGCTCCTGTCGGAATCGCTCGCGTCCCGCGCCGACATCACGGTCAGCGACGTCCACCGGCCCGGCATGGCGCTCATGGGCTTCGTCGAGAACTTCCTGCCCGAGCGCATCCAGATCCTGGCGCAGACCGAGCTCAGCTACATGGCGACGCTGTCGCCCAAGGAGGTCAAGCAGGCGCTCGACCGGCTGTTCCAGTTCACGATGCCGCTGATCGTGGTGTGCAAGGGGCTCGACATCCCGCCGTACCTGATCCAGCGCGCGAACGAGCGCCAGGTCCCGGTGCTGCGCACGCCGCTGTCGACGACGCCGTTCATCCACTCGCTCACCGGGTATCTGGACCACGTGTTCTCGCCCAGCACCACGGTGCACGGCTCGCTCGTGGACGTCTACGGCTGCGGACTGCTGTTCACGGGCAAGAGCGCGATCGGCAAGTCCGAGACCGCGCTGGACCTGGTCGAGCGCGGCCACCGGCTCGTGGCCGACGACGTGGTCACGATCACGCGCGGCCACGGCGACGTGCTGATCGGCACCGGGAACCAGCTGCTGCGGCACCACATGGAGATCCGCGGCCTCGGCATCATCGACGTGCAGTCCATCTTCGGCATCCGCTCGATCCGGTTAAAGAAGCGGGTCGAGGTGCAGGTGGACCTGCGCGTGTGGAGCGACGAGGACGACTACGAGCGCGTCGGCCTCGACGAGAAGCAGACGGAACTCCTCGGTGTCAGGGTCCCGCTCGTGCAGGTGCCGATCACGCCGGGCAAGAACATCACCGTGATCGCCGAGGTGATCGCACTCCACTACCTCGTCAAGGCGTACGGCGGCTACTCGCCGGCGGAGAAACTGAACCAGCACATGCTCGAGGTCATGAAGCGCAAGAGCGCCGCCCGCGCGTGGGTGCGGGAGGACACCGAGTGAGCGCACCACAGGCGAGGGAGGGCGCGGGCATCACGCCACCGCCGGCGCGCGTGCCGGCGTTGATCGTCACGCACGCCGACCTGGCGCAGGCGCTCGTGCGCGCCGCGGAGCGGGTCGTGGGCTCGATCGAGGACGTGACGCTGCTCTCGAACGAGGGGCTGTCGCGCGACGACTTGGAGGACGCGATCGAGGCCAGTGTGCGCGACTGGAAGACGGGCGGGCTGCTGCTCACCGACTTCTGGGGCGGGTCCTGTCACACGTGCGGCGCCTCGGCGGCGAGACGGCACGGCGAAGTGGTGATCGTCACCGGCATCAACCTGCCGTTGCTGCTTGACTACCTGCACAATCGCGACCGGCTCTCGGCGCCCGAGCTGGCCGAACGCCTCCAGCAGAAGGGTCGGGACAGCATCCGCGTCCAGCGCGGCGTGCCGGCGTGAGCTGGGCCCTGCACCGGATCGACGACCGGCTGATCCACGGCCAGGTCCTGGTCGCCTGGGGCGCGCGCCTGGATCCCGCGCGCATCTGGGTCGTGGACGACGGCGTGGCGGCGAGCGAGTGGGAGCGCGACCTGTTCCGCGAGGCGGCGCCCGGCATCGACGTGCGCGTGGCGAGCGTCGCCGAGGCGGCGGCCGCGCATGCCGGCGAAACGGAGGCGCCGCGCGCCGCGTTCCTGCTCGTGCGCGACCTCGACACCGCGCGCCGTCTCGCGGACGCCGGCGCGCGGGTCGCGGAGTGGAACGTCGGCGGGCTCCACTACGCGCCCGGCAAGGAGAAGGTGAACGACTACGTCTACCTGGACGAGCGCGACCGCGAGTCGGCGAAGGCTCTCATGGCGGGCGGCGCGCGGCTCATCGTCCAGGACGTGCCGGCCTCGCGCCCGCTGCCGCTCGGGGCGCTCGACCCGGCGCTCGCCCCGTGACCGCCGCCCACGTCGGCACGCTCGTGCTGGGCGGGCTCGCGGCGATCGAGTCCACGCCGATCGCACAGACGCTTGCCTCGCAGCCGCTCGTCACCGCGACGATCCTCGGCGCGATCTGGGGCGACTGGTCCACCGCGTTGGGCGTCGGCGTCGTGCTCCAGATCATGGCCGCGAGCACGCTGCCGATCGGCGCGAGGACGCCCGAGGACTACTCGGTGGGCGGTGTCGTCGGCGCCGGCGTGGCGCTGTCGATCGCGGCCGGCGCGCCGTTCGAGCACGTGCGCCAGGCCGCGTCGCTCACCGGCGTCATGGCCGGCATGATCGCGGCAACGATCGGCGTGCCGCTGCTGCGCTGGCAGCGGCAGTGGAACGAGGGCCTCGCGCGCTGGTGCGAGAACGCGCTGCGCGCCGGCCGCGAGCGCGCGCTCGCCGAGTCGCAGGGCGCCGCGGTGGCGCTGGCGTTCGCGATCGGCCTTGCGGCCACGGCGGCGTGGATGGCGCTCGCGCACGGCGGCGCGTCGCTGGTCGAGCGCGAGTCGCTGCGGCTCGCCGGGGCCTGGCACCTTCTCCAGCCGCTGTGGTTGGGCTTCGGGTTCGCCCAGCTCCTGCACGCGTTCGTCCAGCGCCGCCTCGAGCGCGCCGGCGTGTTCGCGGCCGCGCTCGTGGGGGCCTGGCTCATCATCGTGGCGGGCTCGCCGTGAGCGAGGGCACGGAGAACGTCGCCGGGGAGAGCGTCCCCAGCGAACGCGTGTTGGGCCGCGGCACGCTGCTCGCGATGGGTCTGCGCGCGAACCTGCTCCAGGCGGCGTGGAACTTCGAGCGCCAGCAGGGCCTGGGCTGGGCGTACGCGCTCGAGCCCGCGCTCCGACGGCTCTACCCGACGCGCGAGCAGCTCCTCGAGCGGCTCGCCGAGCACACGGCCTACTTCAACACCCAGCCGACGCTCGCGTCTTTTGCGCTCGGGGCTGCGGCGCGGGTTGAGGAAGAGCGGGCGCGCGGGACCGGTGGCGACGCCGCGAGCATGGCGCGGCTCAAGGCGGTGCTCGGCTCCACGCTCGCCGCCCTCGGCGATCGCCTGTTCTGGTTCTCGCTGCGGCCGTTCGCCGCCGCGGTCGGGGTGCTGGTGGCGATGACGCACCCGACCCAGGGCTGGGGCGCGATCGCGCTGTGGCTCGTCTATGCGTTACCCCACCTGACGATGCGCTTCGGCGGCGTCGCGTGGGGTTACGCGGCGGGTCCGGCCGTGCTCTCGGGCGCGTTTCGCGACCGCCTCGAGGCCGCCGTGCGCTGGCTCGCGCTCCTCGGCTGCGTGGTGCTGGGTGTGGCGCTCGCGTGGGCGCTGGCGCCCGCGGGCGAGCCCCGGCCAATCGCGGTACAGTGCTCGCTCGCCGTGGGGTTGGGTGGTGGCCTGCTGACCGCGCAGCGGGCCCGACCCTCCCCGACGCGCTGGGCGCTCGCATTCGGCTTCATCGGACTGATCCTGGCCTGGCGTTTCCACGGATAGGGAGGGTCGGTGGCGGAGATCCAGCTCCTGATTCGCAACCAGCTCGGTCTGCACGCGCGCGCCTGCGCGCTGTTCGTGAAGACGGCGTCGCGCTTCAAGTCGGAGGTCATGGTGTCGCGCGACGGGCTCGAGGTGAACGGCAAGAGCATCATGGGCGTGATGATGCTGGCCGCGGAGGAGGGCGCGACGATCGTCGTCAAGGCCCTCGGCGCCGACGAGGCCGACGCGCTGGTCGCGCTCCAGGAGCTGGTGGACGGCAAGTTCGGGGGCGAGCCGTGACACTCCAGGGCATCGCGGCCTCGCCCGGCGTCGCAGTCGGGCCGGTGTTCCGGCTCGAGCCCGAGGAGCTGGGCGTGCGCGAAGCCGAGATCGAGACCTGCGACCTCGACCACGAGATCCAGGCGTTCCGCGACGCGCTCGACCTTGCCCGTCACGACTTGAGCACGATCCGTGACGGCATCGCGAAGGAGCTGGGCGAGGACGCCGCCGCGATCTACGACGCCCATCTCCTGATCCTCGACGACCCGGAGATGATCAAGGCGGTGGAGAGCGGCGTGCGCGACCGGCGGCGCAACGCGGCGTGGGTGTTCCAGGGCGTGATGGGCTCGGTGGCCGCGCGCTTCGACAACATCGACGACGAGTACCTGCGCGAGCGCCGGAGCGACATCCTCGACTGCGAGCGTCGCGTACTCCGCTACCTGCTCGGCGCCGGCCGGAGGTCGCTCGGCGACCTCAAAACCCCGGCGATCATCGTCGCGCACGACCTGGGCCCGAGCGAGGTGGCGGTGCTGCCGCGCGACAAGGTGCTCGCCTTCGTGCTCGAGGTCGGCGGCCGCACGTCGCACGGCGCGATCGTCGCGCGCGGGCGCGGCATCCCCGCGGTGCTGAGCGTGAAGGGCGCGCTCCACGCGGTGAAGACGGGCGATCTCGCCGCCGTGGACGGCTTCGCGGGAGCGTTCGAGGTGAACCCGGACGCGGCGCGCGCGCTCGTGTACCAGCGCCGGCTCGAGCGGCTGCGGCTCCAGGCCGGCTCGCTCCAGGCCATGCTCGAGCAGCCCGCCGAGACGCTGGACGGCCGCCGCATCGAGCTGGCCGCGAACCTCGAGCTGCCCGCGGACGCGCCGCTGGCAGTCGAGGTGGGCGCCGACGGCATCGGGCTCTTCCGCACCGAGTTCTTCTACCTGAACCGCGTCGACCGCCCGAGCGAGGAGGAGCAGTACGGCGCCTACCGCGGCGTCACCGAGACCATGGCCGGGCGCCCGGTCATCTTCCGCACCATGGACCTCGGCGGCGACAAGGTGGCGTCGTACCTGGGCGTCACGCACGAGACGAATCCGTTCCTCGGGCTGCGCGGCATCCGCCTCGCACTCGCGAGCCCGGAGATGTTCCGCACCCAGATCCGCGCCATCTACCGCTCGTCGGCGCACGGGAAGGTGCGGATGATGTTCCCGATGGTGTCGAGCGTCGAGGAGTTGCTGCGCGCGCTCGAGCTGCGCGACCGCGTGCTCGCGGAGCTGAAGCGCGACCGCGTGCCGCACGATCCCAAGGTCGAGACTGGGATCATGATCGAGACGCCGAGCGCGGTGTGGATGGCGGACGCGCTCGCGAAGCACGCCGCGTTCTTCTCCATCGGCTCGAACGACCTGATCCAGTACACGCTGGCCATGGATCGCGACAACGAGCGCCTGGCGCATCTCTACGAGCCGCTCGATCCCGCCGTGCTGCGGAGCATCCGGCACACGGTCGAGGCCGCGCACGCGGCCGGGCGCTGGGTGGGCGTGTGCGGCGAGATGGCGGGCGACCCGCACACGGCGGCGTTGCTCGTCGGGCTGGGCGTCGACGAGCTGTCGGTGTCCTGCTACGACTTGCCGCGGGTGAAGGCGGCCGTGCGCTCGATCCGCTTCGACGCGGTGCAGGCCGTGGCGAAGCAGGCGTTGGCCTGCGCCTCGGCGGCCCCGGTGCGCGCGCTCGTGCGCGAGCGGATCGACGCGCTGATGCCGAGCTACCTGGCGATGGACCGCGACGCGCCCGAGACCGATCGTGACGTGGTCCCGGCGCTCGTGGCAGCGGCCGCCGACAAGCCGAAGCCCGAGCGCGCTGCCCAGTCGCCGACGCGGAGGATGCCGAAGCCCGAGGCGCGCGCCGCGGAGAAGCCCGCGGCGAAGGGCAGCGCGCGGCGGGCGCGGTGAGCGCGGGCGCGAGCCTCGAGCCGCCGTTCGGCGAGCGCGACCGTCGCGGCATGGCCGCGCTGGTGGAGGCGCTGCCCGACCACATCGACGAGGCGCTCGCGGCGAGCGATGCCCAGCCGTGGTTGCCGCCGGTCCAGCAGCCGTCACTGCTGGCGTTCGGCGGCATGGGCGGCTCGGCGATCGCGGGCGAGCTGACCGCGGCGCTCGTCGCCGATCGTGCGCCGCGGCCGTTCCTCGTGGTTCGCGACTACCACTGGCCCGCCTGCGTCGACCGCTCGGCGCTCGCCCTGCTCTCGAGCAACTCCGGGAACACCGAGGAGACGCTCTCGCTCGCCCACGAGGCGATCGCGCGGGGGACACCGTGCGCTGCCATCTCCTCCGGCGGGGCGTTGGCGGCGCTGGCGGTTGAAAAGTCCTGGCCGCTCCATCGGCTGCCCGGCGGCATGCCGCCGCGGGCCGCGCTGTTCCATTCCTTTGTGCCGCTCACCCGGTTCGTCCACAGACTGGGCTGGGGCGGGGATCCCGTGCCCGGCTGGCGGGAGGCCTCCACGCTCCTCCGGCGGCGGCGGGCCGAGCTGGGCGCGGCCGCGCCCGAGGCGTCCAACCCGGCGAAGCGGCTGGCGCGGGCGCTGGCCGGCCGCGGTATCAACATCTACAGCGGCCCCGGCGGCCCGGCGGCCGTCTCGGTGCGCTGGAGGCAGCAGCTCAACGAAAATGCTAAAGTGCTCGCCCATTCCGCGGTGGTGCCCGAGCTGAACCACAACGAGATCGTCGGCTGGCAGGAGCCCAGCCCGGTCGCGCGGTCGCTCGCGGTGCTGCTGTTGCGGGATGGCGAGGACACAGCCGCGGCCACGGCCCGGCTGGACCTCACGGCGGAGTTCGCGGCTCGCCAGGGTGCGGCCGTGCACGAGATCCGCAGCCAGGGCGACAGCAGGATCGCACGGCTCGCCTCCCTGGTGCAGTTCGGCGATTCCCTCAGCCTCTACCTGGCGCTGCTCGGCGGGGTGGACCCCACCGACATCGCCAGCATCGACGAGTTCAAACGCCGCCTGGCGGCGCGCGCGAGCGCACGCTAGCGGCCATCCGGCGTGCCGCTAGCTCGAGCTTCGGAACGCGCACCAGGAGCTGCCATGGCTTCGCGTCACCTGTTCACCTCGGAGTCCGTCACCGAAGGCCACCCCGACAAGATCGCCGACCAGATCTCGGACGCGGTCCTCGACGCCATGCTCGAACAGGACAAGACGAGCCGCGTGGCGTGCGAGACCATGGTGACGACGGGCCTCGCGGTGGTGGCGGGCGAGATCACCACCAAGGCCTACGTCGAGATCCCCAAGCTCGTGCGCAGCGTCATCAAGGACATCGGCTACGACGACGCGACGTACGGCTTCGACTGCCACACCTGCGCGGTCACGACCACGATCGATCAGCAGTCGCCCGACATCGCGATGGGCGTGAACACCGGTGGCGCGGGCGACCAGGGCCTGATGTTCGGCTACGCCTGCAACGAGACGCCGGAGTTGATGCCGCTGCCGATCATGCTCGCGCACAAGCTCGCCATGCGACTGTCCAAGGTGAGAAAGAGCGGTGAGCTGGACTACCTGCGCCCCGACGGCAAGACGCAGGTGACCGTCGAGTACGAGAACGACAAGCCGGTGCGCATCGACACCGTCGTGCTGTCGACGCAGCACTCGGAGAAGGTGAGCCAGAAGAAGATCCGCGCCGACGTGCTGAAGCACATCATCGAGCCGCTGCTGCCCAAGCGGCTCATGAACGGCAAGGCGATCAAGTACCACGTCAACCCGACCGGCAACTTCGTCGTCGGTGGACCCATGGGCGACTGCGGGCTCACCGGGCGCAAGATCATCGTCGACACCTACGGCGGCATGGGCCGCCACGGCGGCGGCGCGTTCTCGGGCAAGGACCCGAGCAAGGTGGACCGCTCCGGCTGCTACGCCGCGCGCTGGGTGGCGAAGAACCTCGTCGCCTCGGGGTTGTGTGACCGCTGCGAGGTGCAGGTGGCGTACGCGATCGGCGTCGCTGAGCCGGTGAGCGTGATGGTGGACAGCTTCGGCACGTCGAAGGTGAGCGACGACAAGCTGACGGCGCTCGTCCGCAAGCACTTCGACCTCACGCCCAAGGGCATCATCGAATCGCTGAAGCTGCGCCGTCCGATCTACCGGAAGACCGCGGCGTACGGCCACTTCGGCCGCGGCGACTTCGCCTGGGAGCAGACCGACAAGGCGAAGGTGCTGGCGAAGGGCGTGTGAGCGGTTCGGACGACTGAGTTGCGAGGGGCGCCGCGGGCGCCCCTTCGCGTTTCAGGGAGTTCACGCGTGCGCATCCTCGCGCTGGGCGGGACGCGGCTCGTGGGCCGCGCGTTCGTGGACGCGGCGCGCGTGCCCGCGCAAACGGCCGCCTGAGCGAACCCAGACGGCCGTCGGCACGGCGTTGTTTCTACCGATAGATGGACTTCACGTGCCCCCACGTCGTGCGGCTGATCGTCGGCGCGTGCGCGACGTCTGCCCCGGCGCTCTTCCAGAACTCGCTCGTGGACGTTTGCGCGGTGATCCCGCTGGCCGCCACGACCTGGATGTGGTCGGTCAACGTGTACTCGAAGCCGCCGAACTGGTTGCTGACGATGTGCGCCGTGATCGTGTGCGAGCCGAGCGACAACGGCGCCATGAGCAGCCAGTAGCCGTCCACGACCTGCGGGCTGTAGGTGCCGGCGGGAATGCCGATCGGGTTGTCCGCCGGAAGCGTGATGCTGAACGAGCCTTCGTCG
>DATNFC010000136.1:0-3868 GCA_035606545.1 Candidatus Methylomirabilota bacterium | reverse complement strand
TACAAATTTGCCTGGAGCATCAGGCAGCGAGACGGCATCTCGAGATCATTTCTTGTACGCCGATCAGCACGAACCAAGATCGAGACCGAAGCTGAAGAAGTCGAATACGAGCATCGCCGAGCGATCCGCCTGGGCGAGGTTCATCCACTCGATCCTAGGCCCAAGCCGCCGGCACCCGAAGCACCCTCGGCCACGGTCACGGCCGGCACCGGCGTCAAGATCACGGTCGGTACCGCGCTCACGTCCGAGACGGCCACCGTCGGCCAGGAGTGGATCGGCCAGGTCGCCGAGGCGGTCACCGTGGGCCCGATGGCGCCGTTCCCCGCGGGCGCCGTGGTGCACGGCGTGGTCTCCGCGGTGAAGCCGGCCGTGAAAGGCGATCGCGCGCTGCTCATCCTGCGCGTGACCTCGATCGAGGCGAACGGCAAGACGCACCAGATCAGCGCGACGGCCGACAGCCTGATCGCCGGCTCGACGCGCACGCGCAACGTCGGCGCGGTGGCGGGAGCCGCCGGCGCCGGTGCGTTGATCGGCAGCGCCGTGGGCGGCGGCAAGGGCGCGCTGATCGGCGGTCTGATCGGCGGCGCCGCGGCCACCGGTGCGGCCGCGAACAGCAAGGGCTTCCAGGTCACCGTGAAGGAAGGCGCCGAGATGGTCTTCAAGGTGGACCACGACACGAAGCTCAAGCTCTAGTTTTTCATCTACTACAGCACTTCACACGCGGCGCGGGCCCTCGGGGCTCGCGCCGCGTGGCGTTTTCGTGACGCTCGCGGTACGCCCTGGCGGCCGCGACTGCCCGCGTGGGTACACCCGCGGCGGGACGCGGTTAACGCGCCATTGCAGCGCAACGCGTTAGGCGGCGGATCCCGTGGCACGGGCACTGCAATCAAGGGCGAGTGGATGCTTCTCCTGCCCGCAGCCCCAGCTCCGGAAACGCTCACGGCCGCGACGCGCAGCCGCTCTTGAATCGGAGGTCCCAAGTGAAGTCCCACGCGTGGTTCATGCTGCTCCCCGTCACCGCGCTTGCCCTCGCAGGCTGCGGCCGCTCGACCGGGTCGACGCAGGCGTCGTCGACGGCGCCGCCCACGGGCAGCGACCAAGCCCAGGTTGCCTCGGTGCTGGCCTCGAGTCCCGACTACGTGAACGAGGACCTGTATGCGAGCCAGCAGGCGCAGTCGTACGACCAGGCCTCGGGCCTCGCCGCGATCCAGCCGCTCAGCTTCTGGCGCGTCATCACGAACGTCGAGACCACGTTCGACACCGAGTTCGGCCCGCCCGATTCGACCGGACGGCCGACCCGGGCGCTGGTGACGATCCACCGTCACCTGACCGGGACGTTCAACATCGGGACGCTGGTCGTGACGCCCACCGACACGACCCGCGCGCGCATCCAGAAGCCGCTCGACGATGCGTGGACGCGGCGCATCGCGCTCGTGCGCGTGCCCGACCGCTTGTATCCCTCGATCACGCGCTGGCGGCTCGCCGGCACGTCCGGCGTGAACGTGCGCACGCGTGGCGGTGTGACGGAGGTGAAGAGCCTGCGCATCCAGACCGCTGACATGGACACCACGATCACCGACCCGCTCGAACTGCACCGGCTGCGGCGCATGATCCTGCTGCCCGAGGGCACCGACGTGACGCTGACCGCGACGACCACGAGCGCCAGCGACGTGGTGCTGTTCTACGGCCACGACCAGCGCCGGCGGTTCACGAACAACGGCGACGGCACGTTCACGTTCCACTTCATGGCCGGCCGCTACATCGGCATCCGCAACTTTGGCGTCGACGCGCTCTCGCACGGCACGCTGTTCGACGATTCGGAGCCGTACGATTCGAACGCGTGGATCTTCGGCTACGTCGTGATGCCCGATCGCGCGCCGATCGAACCCTGAACTCGCCCCGCACCTGAGGGCGGGAGACCGCGAGCGGCTCGTCCTGGGGGACGGGTCGCTCGTCGGCGTTCCCGTGGGGAGAATCAGTGCACCAGCGGCTTCGCGGCCTTGTCGCCCCAGAGCTCGGCGAGGCGCTCGTCGCGCTGGCAACCCGCGCGGTACGAGCGATAGCGGCCCGGGGACTTCTGCCAGAAGCACTGGTGGTAGTCCTCGGCGGGCCAGAACGTGGATGCCGGCAGGATCTGGGTGACGATCGGGTCGTCGAGCACGCCCGAGGCCGCGAGGGCCTTCTTGCTCTCCTCGGCCGCCTTCCGCTGCTGCGCGTTCCTCACGAACACCACCGAGAGGTACTGGCTGCCGCGATCGCAGAACTGGCCGTCGGCCTGGGTCGGATCGACGCCATGCCAGAACATGTCGAGCAGCGTCTCGTACTTGGTCTTCGCCGGGTCGTAGACGATGCGCACGGACTCGTAGTGCCCGGTGGTCCCGGTGCAGACTTCTTCATAGGTCGGGTGCTGCTTCTTCCCGCCGGTGTAGCCCGACGTCACCGAGACCACGCCGGGCTGCTGCGTGAACTGCGTCTCGCCGCACCAGAAGCAGCCCATCGCGAACGTCGCCGTGTCCAGGCCGGCCGCGCTCGCGGCGGCCTGCGCCGGCTTCGAGGAGGGGGTCTTGGAAGTCGACGCGGTCACGAGCGCGAGCGCGGCGAGGGCGACGAGTGAGAAGAGCAAGCGGCGCATGAGGGTCCTCCGGGAGCGTGTGGGAGAGGCTTCCGCATGGAGAACGAGCGAGCACCGGTTCCCGTGACCGCGCCGCGCGTCAGGCCGCTGTCAGTTGTCGGGCTCCTCGGCCGCGTCCCCCGCCGCCTTCGCGCGCCGGGTGAAGATCTCGGCCCACTCCTTCAGCTCCTGCTTGGAGAGGCTCGTAGGCTTCTCGGCGTCGACGGCATCTCCTCCTTCGCCGCCCTGGGCGCCAGCCCCGAGGGCCGAGGCGAGGAACAGGTCGGCGAGCGAGACGTCGGCGCCCATGGCGCGCGCGTGCCGCGCCACCTCGATGTCCGCGGTCACGACGGTGATGTGCTCGTCGCCGCCCACCTTCTTCTCCACGAGCCGGCGGATGACGTCGTCGGCCTTCTCCGGCGGCCGCGAGTACATGACCTGCACGCGACCCGAGGATTCATCGCGGCCCGGCATCTCCGCGCCGTCGAAGACGACGACGAAGCGCGCGTCGTTGCCGCCCATCATCCACGCCAGCAGGTTGATGAGCTTGTCGCGCGAGTCGCGCAGCGTGCGGCCGTCGCCGGGCTTCAGACGAGGCGAGCGCAGGATGATGTTGTACCCATCCACGATGATGAGCCGTGATTCCATGCCCCCATGTTCGGGGGCATGGCGCGGCTCGTCAACGGCGCGCTATTCGCCGCCCTTCGCGGTGTGCACGATGCGGCCGCCGGTGCCCACGGCCCAGCCGCGCAGCGGATCCACGAACCAGACGTCGTTCAGCGCCTGCGCCGAGTTCGAGATCTGCGGGAACCACGACACCGCGCCGTCGACGGTCTTGAGGATCAGTCCGGGTCCGTTCGTGCCCACGGCGTAGCCGATCAGGCTCGAGCCGATGACGATGCCGTGGACGGTGTTGAGCGCGCCGAACGTGCCCAGCGTCCACTGCAGTGAGTCCGGCGTCGCAACCGTGACCGGGTTCACGCCGCCCGCACCGCCGGCCCACGCCTCGGTGTCCGAGCGCCGCCACACGGTGTAGAGCGCGCTCGCCGTCACCGCGGGCTGCACCACGTACCACGCGCGTCCGCCGTTGCGCGTACCGACGATGACGCCGCCCTGGCCCACGGCCCAGCCGTTCGCGGTGTCGCTGAACGACACGCCCTGCAGCTCGTTCGAGGTCGGGTAGGCCTTCGTCCACGTCGCACCGCCGTCGGCCGTGCTCGCGATGATGCCGTTCGCACCCACGGCCCAGCCGCGCGA
>DATNFC010000135.1:0-12657 GCA_035606545.1 Candidatus Methylomirabilota bacterium | reverse complement strand
ACCGACACCATGAAGCAGTCCGGCCGCGTGGCGCTCGCCAGGTACGTGATGCGCGGCAAGGAGAACATGGTCCTGATCCGCGCCTCGCAGAACGGCCTGATGCTCCACACCATGTACTTCGCCGACGAGATCCGCGATTTCACCGAGGTGGACAAGGGCGAGAACGCCAAGCTGAAGCCGGGCGAGATGGAGCTGGCGCAGCGGCTCGTGAACGAGCTGGCGACCGACAAGTTCAAGCCCGAGCAGTACACCGACGAGTACCGCACGCGCGTGCTCGCGGCGGTCGAGCAGAAGGTCGAGGGCAAGGAGGTCACGTCGCTGGCGCCGCAGGCGCAACGCGCCCAGGTGATCGACCTCATGGACGCGCTGAAGCAGAGCCTCGGCAAGCGCGGGTCTGCACCCGCTGCCGATGGCGCCGATGCCAAGGCCGACCTCGAGAAGAAGCCCGCCGCGCGCGCGCGATCGAAGGCGGCGGCCGAGCCGGCGCCGAAGAAGGCATCGGGCGGCAAGCGCTGACGGAGTCTCCGATGGAAGCGGGCACCGAGATCACGCGCATCGAGCCCGAGGCGAGCCGCCGGTTCTCGCTCAGCGAGACGGCGCGGATCCTCGAGCTGCCCGCCGCGCGACTGCGCGCGCTCGCCCGCGCCGGGTTCCTGGCGCCGCAGCGCGGGCCGATCGGCCCGCTGTCGTTCGGCTTCCAGGACCTGCTGCTGCTGCGCACCACCCGAGGCCTCATGGAGGCCGGCGTGCCGATGCGCCGCATCCGGCGCATGTGGGCGTCGCTCCGCCAGCAGCTCGCCGCAGAGCCGCTGACCAGCATCACGGTACGTGCCGACGGCGACGAGATCGTGGCCACGGATGGCGCGAGCAGCTGGCGGCCCGACTCGGGACAGGTGCTGCTCAACTTCGAGACCAGCGAGATCACGGAGCGCGCGGCCGAAGCGCCCGGTCCCGGCCGACGACGGAACGCGACGATCGCCGATCTGGCGGTCGTCACCGAATCCGGCCCCGCAGCCGGTGACACCCCGACCGCGGTCGTTGCGGAGCGGCGGCTGTCCGCCGAGGAGTGGTACGAGATCGGCTGCGAGCTCGAGACGTCCGACCCCGAACGGGCACGCGATGCGTACGAGCACGCGCTCGCGCTCGACCCGCTGATGGCCGATGCGCACGTGAACCTCGGCCGCGTGCTGCACGTGACCGGCGAGCGCGGGCGCGCCGAGCCGCACTATCGCCAGGCGGTGAAGCTCGATCCCGACGATCCCACGCCGCACTTCAACCTCGGCGTGCTGTTCGAGGAGGTGGGGCGGAAGGAGGAGGCCATCCTCGCTTACCGGCAGGCGATCGTGCGCGACCCCGACTTCGCGGACGCGCACTGCAATCTCGGCCTGCTGCTCGAGGCGCTCGGCCGGCGGCAGGAGGCGTTCCGCCACCTGCTGGCGGCGCGCCAGCTCATGGACTCGGCGGAGTAGTTCCGGCGACCACTTTCAGATCGATCCGCGGGAACAGGATCTCGGACGCGCCGAGCGTGCGACCGTCACCGGCGCCGAAGCGCGGGTGAGCCTCGGCGTCCTTCTGCAGCGCCGGAGTGCCCGGGAGCGCGAGCGTCTTCCACAGCGCCTCGGACTTGGCCGGCAGCACGGGCCAGATCCAGATCGCGACCAGCCGCAGCGTCTCGAGGAGCGCGTTCAGCACCGTGGCCAGCTCCTCGCGGCGCTCGGGCGACTTCCCGATCTCCCACGGCTTGGCGCGGTCCACGAACTCGTTCGCGCGCTCGACCACGTTCCACGTGTGATCCAGCGCCTCGTTGATGCGCAGCTCGTCCCACGCCTTGGGCGACTCGGTCGATGTGGTCGCGGCGGTCGCGAGCAACGAGCCGAAGCCCTCCTTCGCCTCGTCGGTGGTGAGTGACTCGGGGTTCCACTCCGCCGGCGCCTTGCCCTCGAAGTACTTGTGCACCAGCGTGACCGTGCGGCTCGCCAGGTTGCCGAGCTTGTTCGCGAGATGCGTGTTCACGTGCTCGACGAACTGCTCGAGCGTGAACTCGCCGTCGCGGCCGGTGGGGAACGAGTCCAGGAGATAGAAGCGCAGCGTGTCGGCGCCGAACGAGTTCGCCAGCTCCACCGGGTCGACGATGTTGCCGCTCGACTTCGAGAGCCGCTCGCCCTTGGCGTAGATGAAGCCGTGCACGTAGACCTGCCGCGGCAGCGGCACGCCGGCGGCGAGCAGCAGCGCCGGCCACAAGATGCAGTGGAAGCGGCTGATGTCCTTGCCGATCAGGTGGAACGCGTTCGTGCAGTAGGCGTCCTTCGTTCCGGCCCAGGCGGCACCCGGGCGACCCTGACCGTCGAGGTGCTGGAACTCGTCCTGGCGCGCCGCGCCCGGACCGCCCACGTCCTTGTTCTTCGCCAGCCACCACAGCGAATACTTGCGCTCGGGCCAGCCCAGCGCGCTCAGGTAGTTGAGCAGCGCGTCGGCCCACACGTACGCCACGTGACCTTCGCCGCCCTCGATCTCCTCGGGCAGCGGCACGCCCCAGGCGAGGTTCGGGCGCGACACGCTGATGTCCTGGAGCCCGCCCTTGATGACGTTCACGACCTCGTTGCGGCGGTACTCGGGCCAGATGAAGTCGGGATGGGCGTCGATGTGCTTGAGGAGCGCCTCGTCGTACTCGGAGAGCCGGAAGAAGAAGTTCGTCTCCTTCACTTCCTTGGGGAGGACCTTGTGCTCGAGACATCGGCCCTCGTCGTCGAGGTCCTTCTCGGTCTTGAAGCTCTCGCAGCCCTCGCAATAAAGGCCCTCGTAGGCCTCCTCGTAGAGCACGGGGCTGCCGGTCTTGGGCGAGAGCGCGTCCTTGAGCCGCCGGAACAGTTCCTGAACGGCGAGCCGGTGCTTGGTGTCGGTGGTGCGGAAGAACTGGTCGTAGTGGATGCCCAGCGCCTTCCAGGCGGCGATGAACGTCTGCGACAGTTCGTCCACGAACGCGGCCGGCGTCTTGCCCGCGGCGGCCGCGGCCCGAGCGATCTTCTGGCCGTGCTCGTCCGTGCCCGTGAGGTAGTAGGTCGCGTCGCCCTTCTGGCGGTGCCGGCGCGCGATCGCGTCGGCAAGGACCTTCTCGTAGGCATGGCCCAGGTGGGGCCGGCCGTTCACGTAGTCGATGGCCGTGGTGATGTAGAAACGGGGCACGAATGGCTCCGGAGGGGGGTCGAAAGGACGGCGGAGCAGTATAGCGGAAACGTTTGCACGCCTCGGTCGCCGGGTGCCCAACCGCATGCATCGCATGCCCGTATGCCGCCTTGCGCCGCGCAGTCGGGACCGCGCCCGTGATACCCCGCGCCCCCCAGCGTACATTCCCCCGACGATGGCCATCGGCGAAGGAGCATTCGGTCGGATCTGGGCCTTGGAACCGGCCCGGGAGGCGGACTGGGACGCGCTGTACGCGGACCAGCTGCCGCGCGTCTACAACTATTTCCGCTATCGGGTCGGCGACGGCGCCGTGGCCGAGGACCTGACGTCGCGCACGTTCGAGAAGGCGTGGGTGGCGAGGAACCGCTACCGGCGGGACCTGGCGGGGTTCGCGACGTGGCTGATGACCATCGCCCGCAACGTGGCCATCGACCACTACCGGCGCCGGCGTGATCACGCCCCGCTGGAAGCGGCCGAGCACGTGGCGGGCGGCGACGACCCGCACCACCTGGCCGAGCGCCGGGAGCAGCTGGAGCGGTTGTCGCGATTGCTGGGCCAGCTGCCGGATCGCGACCGGGAGCTGGTGTCGCTCAAGTATGGCGCGGAACTCACGAACCGGGCCATCGCGAAGCAGATGAAACTCACCGAGACCAACGTCGGCACGCTGCTGCATCGCGCGGTCCAGAAGCTGCGCGCCGACTGGAACGTAGAAGGAGCCTGAAGATGGACGATCGTTTCCTCCACGAGCTGCGCCGCGAGCCGGGTCCCGGCTTCGCCCGTGCGCTGCGTGAGCGGCTGCGCGGCCTCGAGGACGCGCCCGCCCGCGGATTCAACCTGATGCCCGCGCTCGCGAGCGCCGCGGGCATCGCGCTGGTCGTCGCCCTGTTCACCGTGCCCGCGGTGCGGGTGGCGGCGCAGAACGCGCTCGACCTGTTCCGCGTGCGCACGTTCGCCGCGGTCGAGGTCGACCAGTCGCGCCTCGACCAGCTTCGGGCGATCCACGATCAGCTCGGCCAGGATCCCGCCTCGCTCGTGTTCGATCACCAGGAAGTGCTGCAGCAGCCGGCCCAGCCGATGGACTATCCCTCGGCCGATCTCGCCGGCAACGCCGCCGGCCTGCCGAACCTGCGCCAGCCGCGCGGGGCCCTGCCGAACGGCCTCCACTTCACCAAGGCGACCGTGTCCGGCGAGGGCGCGGCGCGGATGAGCGTGAACACCGAGAAGCTGCGCAAGGTGGTGGAGATGCTGGGCCTCACCGACGTGAAGATCCCGGCCGGGCTCGACGGCCAGCAGGTCACCGTGCACAAGCCCGCGGTCGTGATGCAGGAGTTCGAGGGTGCCACGAACCACATGTCGCTGGTCGAGTCGCTGAGCCCCGAGGTGTCGCTGCCGCCGGGAACGGACATGCGGCAGCTGGGCGAGATCGGGCTTCGCGTGCTGGGCCTGGAAGCCGACGAGGCGCGCCGCGTGGCGAGCAGCATCGACTGGAAGAGCACGGTCGTGGTGCCGGTGCCGCCCACGGCGGAGTCGTTCCGCCAGGTGCACGTGAACGGCCAGACGGGACTGCTCATCCGCTTCGGGCAGACCGACGAGAACGGCAAGCGCCGCAAGAGCGGGGCGCTGCTCCTGTGGACCGAGGGGGAGCGCGTGCTGGCGATGCGGAGCGACCTGCCCAGCGACGTGATCCTCGACGTGGCGCAGTCACTGCGTTGACGCGGATCGTGGATGAACGGGCGGGAGGCGTAAGCTCCCGCCCGTCGCGTTCACCGAGCGTTACACTCCGGCCATGACCGCGAACGTCATCGAGACCCAGCGCCTGCGGCGCCGCTTCGGCGACAAGGTCGCCGTGGCCGACCTCTCGATCGCCGTGAATCGCGCGGAGGTGTTCGGCTTCCTGGGGCCCAACGGCGCCGGCAAGACCACGTCGCTCAAGATGCTGCTCGGGCTGATCGAACCCACGTCGGGCAGCGGCACGTTGCTCGGCCGCCCGATCGGCGACCGCGCCGCGCGCGCGAAGGTGGGCTTTCTCCCCGAGCACTTCCGGTTCCAGGACTGGCTCACGGGGCGCGAGCTGCTGCGCTTCCACGGCCGGCTCTACGGGCTCTCGGGGCAGGCGCTCGAGGCGAAGGCGGATGCGCTGCTCTCGCGCGTGGATCTCCAGGATGCCGCCGATCGCGCGGTGAAGGGCTACAGCAAGGGCATGACGCAGCGCATCGGGCTCGCGCAGGCGCTGCTGAACGACCCCGACGTCGTGTTCCTGGACGAGCCCACATCGGGCATGGACCCGCTCGGCCGGCTGCTCGTGCGCGACCTGATCCACGAGTTGCGCGCGCGGGGCACAAGCGTGTTCCTGAACTCGCACCTCCTGGGCGAGGTCGAGGCCACCTGCGACCGCGTCGTGTTCGTGAAGCAGGGCCGCGTGGTGCACGAGATGAAGCTGGGCGCGGAGGCCGCGGGGCTCGAGGTGGAGCTGCGCGTGGACGGCGCCCCGCCCGACGTGCTCGCCGCGCACGGCACGCTGCTCGCGAGCGCGAACGGCACCACACGGCTGCGCGTCGAGCACGACTCGGCGCTGCCCGCGCTTGCCGCGGCGCTCGTGCACTCCGGCGCCAGGCTCTATGCGATGACCCCCCACAAGCGCTCGCTCGAGGCCACGTTCCTCGAGGTCATGGGCGAGGACCAGCGTCCCGGATGAGCGCGCCCAGGATGTTCACCCGATGAGATCCCTGCTCACGATCGTGCACCTGACGCTCCACGAGGCCGCGCGCCGACGCATCCTGGCCGCGACGCTGATCGGCGCGGGCGCGTTCCTGCTGCTCTACGGCATCGGCTTCCATTTCGTGGCCGAGAAGGCGTCGCACGAGGTGGGCATGAGCAGCCTGAGGAGTCGGCTGCTCATGAACTTCCTCACGCTGGCCGGGCTCTACGCCACCCACTTCCTCACGCTCATGACCTCGGTGCTGCTGCCCGTGGACACGCTCTCCGGCGACATCGCCTCCGGCGTCGTGCAGACGCTCGCGAGCAAGCCCGTGCGCCGCTCGAGCATCGTGATCGGCAAGTGGCTCGCGTTCGCGCTGGTCGCGATCGCCTACTTCGTGCTCGTCTCGGGCGGCGTGCTGCTGATCGCGCGCTTGATCGGACACTTCACGCCGCCCGGCCTCGCCATCGGGCTGCCGCTCATGGCGCTCGACGCCGTGGTGCTCGTGGCGCTCTCGATCGCCGGCGGTGCGCGGCTCGCGACGGTCACGAACGGCATTCTGGTATTCGCCCTCTACGGCCTCGCTTTCATCGGCGGCTGGGTGGAGCAGATCGGCACGATCACCGGGAACGAGGCGGCGCAGAACGTGGGAACGGTGGCGAGCCTGATCATGCCCACGGAGGCGCTCTGGCAGCGTGCGGCGTATTTCATGCAGCCAAGCGTGATGCGTGACCTGAACTGGTCGCCGTTCTCCTCCGGTGCATTGCCGAGCATGGCGATGGTGTGGTGGGCGGTGGTCTACGCCGCGCTGGCGCTGCTCTCGGGCGTGCGGGCCTTCCGCAGACGGGCGTTATAGCGGGCGTCGTAGCCGCTTTCGGTCCGCGCGTCGCGTACAATCGGGACGTGCTCACGGTTGCCCCACATCTGCGAGCAGCACTGGTTCTCGCCGGCATGCTGACCGCGCTGTCTGCGGCCGGCGCCGAGCCGGCGAAGAAGCCCGCGGTCCTGCCCATTGCGCCCGGGTTCGATCCCGCGGCGCTTCGCGAGCGGCTGGCCTCGGTCGACTCGGCGGACGTCGCCCGCGCCTGCGGCAACCTGCAAGCGCCCTGGGCCTACCGGGGTCCTTTCGGGCGCGAGCGGACCATGCGGAGCTATGGCCGCCATCACGCGGACAGCCTCGTTGCCCGCGCGATCGCCACGCACCTGCTCTCGGCCACGCGGGTCGACACCGCGACCAAGATGGCCTCGATCGAGGTGGAGTGCGATCCCGCGCGCGCCAAGCCGATCTACCTGCTCGCCCTTCATGGGCGCGGCCGGTCGACGTTCGTGCTGCTGCGCTTCGATGTCGCGGCGGCGCTGTGCTTCGACGCCGAGGAGCCGCTGGCCATGCTGCGACTGGGCCCGGCGGTCGATTCGCTGTGGGCCACGCTCGCGGAGCTCATGTACGACGACCCGCTGCTCCGCGGCGAGCGGCCCAGTCTCCCCGCCGACTGGGAAGCGCGGCCGTTCATCGGCGACACGGTGGTCGTGGCCCAGCTCCCCAAGGCGACGTGGAGGGTGCCGCCGGTGTTCCCGCCGGTGGCGATCCAGATGGACCTCTCCGGCGTCGTGATGGTCCAGGTGCTGATCGGCAAGGACGGCCTGGTGAAGGACGCGTACGTCCTGAGCGGTCATCCCGTACTGCGCGACGACGCCCTCGAGGCGGTCTGGCAGTGGAAGTTCAAGCCCGCCCTGTCCCACGACGGGCCGGTCCCGTCATGGGTCGCGATCCCGGTGCGGTTCACGATGAAGTGATGAGCCATCCCCTCCGTCTCTCGCGCCTCGCCCTGCTGCTGGCGCTCGCGGCGTCGCCCGCGTCCGCCCGGAAGCTGCCCCAACTCCCGGGGCTCACGGGCTGCGATCCCCCCGCGTTGCGCGAGCGGCTCGCGGCGCTCGACTCGATGGATGTCGCGCGCGCGTGCGGCAACATGTTCGCGCCGTGGGCGTATCGCGGCCCGAGCGGGCGGCACATGGTCATGCGCAGCTACGGCCACCACCACGCCGACAGCGTGCGGACGCGGGCGTTGGCGGATCTCCTCGTCCGCGGCCGGACCATCGACACGACGTCGAAGGCCGCCACCCGGACCGTGGAGTGCGAGCCGGCCGCGGCAAGGCCGGTGTACCTGGTCGGCTTCCGCGCCCGCGAACGGTCCACGTTCGCCGTGCTCGACTTCGATCACGGCACCGCGCTGTTCTTCGCTGCGGAAACGCCGCTCGGCATGGTGCGGATGGATGCGAGCGGCGACTCGCTCTGGGCGGCGCTCGCCGATGTGCTCGAAGACGACCCGCTGCTGCGTGGTCCCCGCCCCGAGCCTTTTCCGCCGGACTCGATCCCGCACGGGCCGGTCGACATCGACAAGCTTCCGGAGTCGGTCTACAAGGTGAACCCCGGCTACCCCATCGAAGCACTCAAGAACCGCATCGCGGGCACGGTGTCGCTGCTGGTGAAAGTCGACGTCAGCGGCGCGGTGCGTGATGCCGTCGCTCTCGGCGGCCCCTCGCTGCTGCGCGATGCGGCGCTCGCGGCGGTGTGGCAGTGGCACTTCAATCCCGCGATCGACGACGGCAAGCCGATCGAGGTGTGGGTGGGCGTCCTGCTCAGGTTCACGCTGCCCTGATCGCGCGCCCGGCGCGCGCGGCTCACTCCGCCGGCAGCGTGCCCCCGTTGTCCCCCGCCGCCGCCGCCCCCCCGTTCTTCTTCCCGCACGTGCAATCCCCGCACTTGTGGTACGGGCCCGGGGGCAGGTCGTCGTAGGCGATCTGGTGCTCGGCACCCTCGTCGTCGCGCACCCACACCGCGTCGCGGTAGGCGTCGGTGCGCGTGACCACGACGGGCCCCTTGCCGGTCGAGATCTTCGTGCCCACGGCGGGCATCCGCTGGGCGCTGTCGCGGTACTGGGCCAGCTCGTAGGACAGGCAGCACATGAGCCGGCCGCAGGCACCCGAGATCTTGGTCGGGTTCAGGGACAGGTTCTGCTCGCGCGCCATCTTCAACGTCACCGGGTGGAAGCCCTTCATCCACGTCGAGCAGCAGAACGCCCGCCCGCACGGGCCGCAGCCGTCCAGGCGCTTGGCCTGGTCACGGACGCCGATCTGGCGCAGCTCGATGCGGGTCTGGAACTTGCTCGCGAGATCCTTCACCAGCTCGCGGAAGTCCACGCGCTGCTCGGCGGTGAAGTAGAACGTGATCCGGTTGCGGCGGAACGCCACCTCGACCTCGGAGAGATCCATCTTCAGCTCGCGCAGCTCCACCCGCTGGCGGCAGTAGTCGAACGCGTCGCCCTCGAGCGCGGTGTTCTGGTCGTCCTGGTCCAGGTCCTCTTCCTCGGCCTTGCGGATGATCTCGCGCGTGACGTTGCCGGGGCGCTTGAGCTGGATGAGCGTCGGGTCCTTGAGGAAGACCGTGCCGAGGGCTTCACCGTGTTCGCCCTGGACGATGATCCGATCGCGGAGACGCAGCCACAGGTTGCGTGAGTTCAAGTAGAACTCCCGGCGCGTGCCGCGCAGGGAGACCTGGACGATCTCCGACATGACCGGACCTCTATGGCGGGCCGCTTCCGGCGTCCGCTTCACGCCGCCCAAGGGCTCAGGCGGCTGGGATGGTTCGAGTGCAGCGTTCGGATTCGATCCCGGCGGGAGGATTCGGGGGAGGCTCCTGACCGACGGGCTATAAGGAAGGCCCCAGGCGGGGCTCGTTGGCCGCGACTCTAGCAGAATCGGCAACCCGGGCCGGCGGATTCGGCAAAAGCTTGCGCCGGGCGGACGAAAGCTGGCCTGGCCCGCGGACGCCGGAATTATTACCGGTCTCGTTCAAGCTCAAGCAGGCCGCGGAAGCCTTGCCCGGCGCCGCTACACGTCCCAGCGCGCCGCGGCGTGCGCGGGCCAGGCGCCTTCGCCCAGCCGGTCCCCGGCCACGCGCGCGAGCGTGGAGAACAGCGTCAGGTCCGGGGAGATGTTGCCGTCGATGCTCCGGAGCGCCTCCTCGAGCACGAGCAGCCGGCGGCGGATCTCGGCGGCGTCGAGCTGGCTGGCGAGCTTCTGCAGCACGCTGATCAGGTCGCGATTCACCAGCATCTCGGGCGCGGCGCCGTAGCGCAGGCGCAGCGCGTCGCGGAGCCAAAGCTGGTGGAACTCGAGCGACATCCTCAGCCGTTCACGCCCGGCTTTCCCATGAGCGGTGACGCCCTGGATCGCCTTCACGAGCTGCGCGGGATTCCGCTCGAGCGCCGGCGAGAGCAACTGGAGCGCCGCGTCGCGCTGCGACTTCATGTCGGGGTCGGCGTTGCGCATGGCCAGCGCGCGCGCGAGCGAGCCGGCGGCGAGTGCGGCCAGCATGCGCGCTTCCTTCTCCTCGACGTCCGCCTTCTGGAGCACGTCGCGCACGAGCGACTCGGACAGCGGCCGGAAGCGCACGCGCTGGCAGCGCGAGCGAATCGTGGCGGGCACGCGCGCGAGCCGCGCCGTGGTGAGCACCCACAGCGTCGAGGCGCCGGGCTCCTCGATGGACTTCAAGAGCGCCGAGAACTGGTCCTCGCGCATGCGATCGCAGTCGCGCACGACGACCACACGGCGGGACGCGGTATGCGGGCGATAGCCCAACTCGGCGATCAGTTCGCGTGTCTGCGAGATCCTGATGCTCGCGGCCTTCTCGTACTGGAACACGAACAGCGGGGACTTTCTCAGCTCGTCCAGTGTTTCTTCGACGGTGGCCTCGAGCGAGCGCTCCTCGCCGGAGACCGGGAACAGGAACTTCAGGTCGGGATGCTGGAGCGTCCCGGACATGCGGCAGCCGCGGCACTCGCCGCAGGCGTCGTCGCCCGTCGCCGCAGCGGCTGCCGGCGCCTCATCGAACAGCGACGGCCCGGTGGGCACACTCGCGGCTCCCGGCACGCGTTCGCACAGCGCCGCGCGCGCGAACGCCAGCGCCGCGGTGCCCTTGCCGACGCCGTGCGGCCCGTGGAACAGGTAGGCGTTCGCGTAGCGGCCGCGCGCGACGATGCCGCGCAGGAACGCAGAGACCTCGGGTTGGCCGAGCAGCGTGGAGAGCGTCGCGGTGAGCATGCGCGCGATATTACCGCAGCCAGCTCTCCGGGTTGAGCGGCGTCGAACCCTTGCGCACCTCGAAGTGCAGCACGGGGCCCTTCAGCGAGCCGGTTTCGCCGGAGTGGCCGATCACCGTGCCCGCGGCGACTTCCGAGCCCGTCGAGACACTCACATCGGAAAGATGCGAGTAGATCGTGTAGTAGCCGTCGCCGTGGTTCAGCACGATCATGCCGCCGACGCCCTCGTAGTCGTCGTTCGCGAAGTCGACGCGGCCCTTCGCCACCGCGCGCACCGACGTGCCCACCGGCACGGCGATGTCGATGCCGTCGTTGCGCACCTGCGTGCCGAAGCGGGGGTGCGTCTCGAGCCCCATGTGGCCGACGACGCTGCCCTGCGCGGGCCAGTCGAGTTGGCCCTGGCCGCGCGCGAAGTCGCCGCTGTAGGGCTGCGGATTGCGGCCCTCGCCGCGCGCCCGCGTCGCCTCGGCCTGGCGCGAGCGCTCGAGCCGTGCCAGCAGCCCGGCCACGGCGCGCGCACTGCGCTCCAACTCCGCGGCCGCGGCCTCGTACTCCTCGCGCTTCGACTGGATCTGCTGCACCGTGTTCGCCCGTGACGTGCGCAGGGTCGTGAGCTTCGTCGACTCCTTCGTCGTGCGCTGGGCGTTCGCCGAAACCTCCTGCAGGTTCGTCTCCAGCCGGCGCTTGTTCGCCTCGACGCGGTCCTTCTCGGTCTCGACGCTCTCCAGCAGCAGCCGGTCCTGCTCGGCCACCATCTGCAGGAAGTCCCAGCGCATCATGAGCACGGCGAACGAGCGCGTGCTCACCAGGAACTCGAGCTCGCGCGCCGGGCCCTCCATGTAGATGTGGCGCAGCCGGCGGGCGAGCTGGTCGCGCTTGGTCGTCAGCGAGGCGACGCTGCGCTCGAGGTTCGCGCGCGTGAGCTCGAGCTGGTCGTCGAGCCGCTCGCGACGGGCGCGCAGCGTCTTGAGGCGCTTGCGCGTCGCGGTCAGCTCGCGCTCCGTGCGCTTCAAGTCACCGAGCGCGCGCGTCTCCTGGCCTTTCAGCGCGCCCGCCTGCGCGCGCTTCTCGCGCGCCTGCTGGCTCAGCGTCTCCAGCTCGCGGCGCTTCTGGGCCTCGAGGCTGTCCTGCTGCGCCAGGGCCACGCCGCCGCCCACGACCAGCGCGAGCGCCAGCAGGCAGCCTGCGGCGCGTGCGGCGTTCACGACCCGATCGTCCGCAGGATCCTCGTGAGCGCGGTCGCGGAGGCCACCCACGCCACCGCGAGCGCCACACCCACGAACGACAGCGACCACATCCACGGCAGGAACGTGAGCCCGGCGAGGCGCGAGGCGAGCGCCTGCTGGAGCGCGAACACGAGCAGGAGCGCGGCGGCGGCGGCCATCACCGTGTGGATGATCGCCTCCATCACGTACGGCGTGGCGATGAACCGGTCGCTGGCGCCCAACTTCAACATGATCTCCACCTGCTGCCGGCGCGCGACCACGGTGAGGCGCAGCGTGTTGTAAAGCACGAGCACGAGCGCCAGCGCCACGAGCGCGCCCGCCGCCGCCGCGCCGGTCGTGACGCCGGCCGAGAACTCGTCCAGCCGGCGCACGTACTCGGCGCCGTAGCGAACGTCCTCGACCTCGGGGAACTCCAGCACCTGCTTCGCCGCCTGCTCCATCGCGGCGAAGT
>DATNFC010000134.1:0-5510 GCA_035606545.1 Candidatus Methylomirabilota bacterium | reverse complement strand
GGCGCTTCACGAGCGCCGAGGAGCGGCTCTTGCGCGCGTAGCCACGGTCGGACTGGAGACGCTGGCTGTGGCTCCGGTAGCCCACGGCGAGCCCGATCGTCGCCAGCGAGAACAGCATCATCACGTTCGGCCACCACGGCGGGTCCATGGTCTCGGCCCCGAGCGACGTGACGTCGGGCTTGATGTAGTCGATGTCGGTCCCCAGCACCTTGAGCCCCGACGCTTCGGCCACCGGCGCGGCACTCGCCGAGCCGCTGGCCGCGAACGTGAACGGCCCCGCCGAGAGCTGCTTGTAGCCCTTCGCCACGGGGTCGAAGTACGCGATCCTGACCGCCGGCACCTCGAACTTGCCGTCGCCCTGCGGGATGATCGGGAAGCGGAACGTCTTCGTGCCGCGTACCGTGCCGTTCTCGACGCGCACGTCGTCCTTGGTCTCGGGCGTGAGGATCTTGAGCCCCGGGACCGCCCCCAGTTTCGGCGGCTCGATCATGCGCAGGTTGCCGGCGCCGGTGAGGCGCACGGCGAGGTTCACGGGCTCGCCGTTCGCGGTGCTGGTGCGGTCCAGCGACGCCGCGAGCGTGAACTGCCCCACGCCGCCGCTGAACTCCGCGGGCTTGTCGGCCTCGGGCAGCGGCAGCACCTTGATCGCGATCGGCTTCGAGGTGACGCGCACGGACTGCGCGCTGCCCAGCATGTCGAAGATGCTCCGCGGCGACTGCGCGACCGCGACGTTGAAGCTCATGGGCTTGATACTCGCCTCGCCGGGCGTGATCGGGAACAGCACCACGCGCTTCAGGTCCGCGACGTCGTACGCCCGGCCGTCGATCGTGCGCCGCTCGAACGCGAAGCGGTCGGCCTCGAACACCTTCTCGGTCCAGAAGCCGTCGAAGCTCGGCAGCTCCGCCCAGCCGCCGTTCTCGACCTGGAAGCGGGTGACGAGCGAGATGTCGACCGCGACCGGCTCGCCCGCGTACACCGTGCGGCGGCTCGCGGTCACCGACAGGTAGAGATTGCCCTCGAGCGGGATCTGCGAGCGCGCCGCGGGCGGAGCCGCAAAGCCGGAGCTCGGCGATCCCGGCGTCGGCGACGCCTGGCCCTGTGCCTCCTTCACCACGGTGAGCTCGATCGGCTGCGTGCTGTACGTGTGGCCCCCGTAGCTCAACGTGGCGGCGGGGATCGTGACCTTCCCCAGCTGCTTCGCGGACAGCGCGTAGATGAAGCTGACCGTCGCCTCCTTCTTCATCTGGCCGCCGATGAACGAGATGTTCGTGGACTGGGATGTCGAGCGTCCGAGCACGTCGATCGCCGGCATGGCGGGGAGCGAGGGTTGCGGCGCGGACAGCATGTCCTCGCCGCGCACGCTCAGCACGAGCTGGAACTGTTCGCCGAGGCCCACGGTCGTCTGGTCGACGGACGCGGTGAACTCGATCTCGGCGGCCGGTGCGAAGCCCGCGTGCGACGCGAGCAGGAGCGCCGCGAGCACCGGTACCGCGAGCCTCCTCACCAGTCCTTCCCCCCCGGGGCGCCGGACTGCGGCGGCTTCGGCTGTTTCTTCAGGTTTTCGCGCTCCTTGCTCTGCAGCGCCTGCAGCATGCGGTCCGCCTGTTCCTTGGGGATCGAGCCCTTCGGCGCCGGCTGCGCCTGCGCCTGCTGACCCTGGGGTTGGGGTTGAGGCTGCCCCTGCTGCTGCTGGGGCTGCTGATGTTGTTGCTGTTGCGGCTTCTTCGACGTGTCCGGATGCTGCTGCATCTCCTGCTTGATCTTCCAGCACAGCTCGAGGTTCTGCTTCGCCTCGAGGTCGCTCGGATCCTGGAGCAGGGCCAGCGAGTAGGCGCCGATGGCGTCGTCCAGCCTGCCCGCCTTGAAATGCGTGTTCGCCAGATTGTAGAGCGCGTGCGCGCGCACTGTCTTCTGCTTGGAGAGCAGGCCGAGCTGGAAGTGGTCGGCCGCCTCGGGAAACTGCTGCTGCTCGTACATCACCCGCCCGAGGTTGTAGCGGATGCGCACGTTGTCGGGCTCGAGGACGAGGGCCTCCTGATAGGCCTTTGCCGCGTCCGCGTACTTCCCCGCCTTCTCGAGCGCGAGGCCGCGGCGCATGCTCGAGCCGACGTCGGCGCGCGCCGGCGCGGCGGCAAGCAGCCCCAGCGCGATGAGCGCAGCGACATGCGACGTCGAGCGCGCCCCGCGACCGCGCGGCCACCGCCTCGCGAGCGCGCGGAAGGGTCGCGTCGCCTCCGGGAACCAGGCGCCGCGCCGGTCGCTGATCAGGATCCCCGCGAACAACAGCAGGAACGCCGGCAGCAGGAAAGACTGGTAGCGCTCCTCGTACTCCACGTACTCGCCGCCGCTGATCGCCTTCTTCTGAACCTGGTCGAGCGCGCCCACGAGCGCGTCGAGGTTGATGCTCTCGGAGCGGAAGTAGCGCCCGTCCGTGGCCTTGGCCATCACCAGCAGCAGCCGCTCGCCCAACCGCGACATCACGATCTTGCCATCCGCGTCCTTCTGGTAGCTGGTGCCGGTGCTCTGCGCCTCGGGGATCGTGGAGCCCTCGGGCGTGCCCACGCCCACCGCGAACATGCGGATGTGGTTCTCCACCGCGATGCGCGTGGCCACGCCCGGGTCGCCGTCCAGGTTGTCGCCGTCGGTGATGAGCACGAGCGCCTTGGACGACTCCTCGGCGGGCCCGAACAGCGACGCGGCCGCTTCCACCGCGTGCTGGAGGTTCGTTCCTGGCCGGGGCATGTTGCCGGGGTCGATGATGTCGAGGAACAGCTTCGCCGCCTCGACGTCGGTCGTGAGCGGACACATCACCTGCGCATCTCCCGCGAACGCCACGATGCCGACGCGGTTGCCGGAGAGGTTGTCGAGCAGCGACGCGATCTGCACCTTCGCCCGCTCGAGCCGGCTCGGCGGGATGTCGGCGGCGAGCATGCTGCGCGAGGCGTCGAGCGCGATCACCACGTCGATGCCGTGGCCTTTCACAACCTGCAGCTTCTCGCCCCACTGCGGGCGCGCCGCCGCCACGACCATGAGCGCGAGCCCGGAGAGCACGCAAGCCACCTTCACCGCTGCCCAGCGCGCGCTGCGGCTGTCGGTGAGGCGCGGCACCAGCGCGGGATCGGCGAGCGAGCGCAACGCGCGGCGCTTGAGCCAGGCTCCCAGCAGCAGCAGCAGCGACAGCGCCGGGACCACGACCAGCAGCCACAGGAGCTGCGGTGCACCCCAGTGGATCATGGCAGCCTCCGCGTCAGCACGGCCGGGACGAGCGCGCCGGTCAGGAACAGCAGCGCCGCGGGCAGCAGGAACAGCCCGGCCTTCTCCGAGTAAACCGTGTGGTGCGTGGCCTTGAACTGCGTGGGCTCCATGCGGCTGATCTCGTCGTAGATGCGCTTCAGCGCCTCGGCATCGCCCGCCGTGTACGCCCGGCCGCCGGTGAGGTCGGCGATGCCCTCGAGCGTCTTCAGGTCGAAGTCCGCCTGCACGGTCTGCGGCCGCTGGCCCCAGAAGGGGTCGTTCACCATCACCGTGACCGGCTCCTGCGAACCCACGCCGATGCAGTACACCTTGATACCGTAGGTCTGTGCGAGCCGCGCCGCGGTGAGCGGCTCCACCTCGCCGGCGTTGTTGACGCCGTCCGTGAGCAGGATGACCACCTTCTCCTTCGCGCTCGACTTGTGCAGCCGCGCCACGGCGTCGGCGAGCCCCATGCCGATCGCGGTGCGCGTGCCGTCCAGCGTGCCGATCCGCAGCCGGTCGATGACCCCGCTGATCACCTCGCGGTCGAGCGTCAACGGGCACAGCGTCATCGCCCCGTTGCCGAACACCACGACGCCGATACGATCCCCGGAGCGCCGGGAGACGAACTCTTCGGCGCGCTGCTTCGCTGCCGTGATCCGGTCGGGCCGCAGGTCCACGGCCGACATCGACTCGGAGACGTCGAGGCAGAGCATGATGTCCACCCCGTGCGACTCGATCTCCTCGAACACGCGGCCGCGCTGGGGCCGCGCCAGCGCCACCACGGCGAGCACGAGTGCGGCGCCGTTGAGCGCGAGCACGACGAGCCTCAACCAGCGGCTGAAGCCCTGCTGGCTGCGAAGGAACGCGGCATCCGAGAAGCGCACCGTGGCCGTGCGCTTGCCCAGCTCGAGCCAGACGAGCAGCAGCACCGGGACCAGGAGCCAGAGATAGCCGGGCGTGGCGAGGCGCACGTCAGGCTCCTCCCCCGGCGGGCGCGGGCTGAGTCGTCGCCGCGGGTGCCGCAGGCGCCGGTGCGGGCTTCGTGCGCTGGACGAAGTCGCGCAGCTGCTCGAGCGCGCGCTCCGTCTCCTCCTCGGGCGGCACGGTCTTCGCGTACTTCACCAGGTCGCAGCGGGCGAAGAAGCGCGAGATCTCGTCGCGCATCGGCAGCTTGTGCGCACGCATGCTCGCCAGCAGCTCGGTCGTGGTCTGTTCCACGGCGTCGAACTCGAAGCGGCGCTCGAGGTAGCGCTTGAGGATCTCGGAGAGCGCGTAGTAGAGCCGCTTGAGCTGTCCGTCGGCGAGCCATTCGCGCCACGGCAGCCGGTCCAGCGCGCCCAACGCCTCCTCCCATGCCGGCAGCGGCGGCGGCAGGGCCTCGTGGAGACGCTTGAGGCGGCGGTAGAGCTTCCACCCGAGCCACGCCAGCACCGCGACGAGCACGAGGATCGCGGGGATGAGCCAGAGCCAGTAGTTCGGGAACGTCTCCGCGGGCTTCAAGCCACGCACGTCCTTCATCGAGTCCGGGAGCACGCTGGCGATCGTCACGCCGACGGTGTCACCGATGAGCGTGTCGCCCTGCTCGCCGAAGCTCACCGTGAAGCGCAGCCCCGGCAGCGTCTGCCGGCCGGCCCGGAAACAGGCCACCGCGAGCTTGTACGTGGTCTCGTCGAGGTCGCCCCGGCGGACGCTCTTCCGCTCCTCCTTCGCGATCACGAACGCGCCCAGCGAGTCGGCGAGAGGGCCGGTGACGAGACTCGGGTGCCGCGTCGTGACCACGAACGTGACCGGGAAGCGGTCGCCCACGGTGAGCCGCGGCAGCGGCGGGACGCGCGTGACGACGCGGTCGGCGCCCGGCTCGGCGGCGGGCGCGGCCGCTGCGAGCGCGAGCGTCAGCAGCAGCGCTGCGAGCGTCATCGGAGCGAGCTTCATCGGGATCAGTGGAACCGCCGGGCGCGGAGCTGGAAGAACTTGTGCAGCTTGGGCGTGAAGTCCTCGTCGGTCCGGAGCGCGATGCAGTCGATCCCCAGCTGCGTGAACAGGCGATCGCGGCGCGACTCCATGTCGCGCATGTGGTCCGCGTAGCGCTTGCGCAGCCCGGGGCGCGACGTGTCCACGGTGATGCGCTCGCCGGTCTCCATGTCCTCCAGGTCCACGAGCCCCACGCGCGGCAGCTCGCGCTCGGCCGGGTCGGTGATCGGCACCGCGACGACGTCGTGGCGGCGCGCGGCGATCCCGAGCGGGATGCGCACGCGCTCGGGCGCGCAGCCGGG
>DATNFC010000133.1:0-3779 GCA_035606545.1 Candidatus Methylomirabilota bacterium | reverse complement strand
GCAGCAGGTGGTGGACTGGATGGCCGAGAAGGGTTCACCCAACAACCTCGTCCTGCTCCCCGGCGACGCGTGGGACCTGGACAATCGCATCAAGGTCGCCGATGCGCACTGGCGCGACTTCTCGTTCAAGGACCGCGACCGTGACCTCGCGGACTACGCGAAGCGGCGGCGCGAGAACGTCGAGGCCGTGCTGGCCCGGCATCCGGTGCCGACGAGCTCACTGTGGGACCCGTTCAAGACCCACTTCGAGCACATGCTCACGCTGAGCCCGTACTTCAACCGCAAGATCAACATGCCCGTGGGCTTCGACATCGTGGGCCCGGGCGGCGGCGAGTGGACGGTGGACTTCCGCCAGGGCCAGGAGAAGGTGAGCCAGGGCATCAATGGATACGGCTACAAGTTCAGGTTCAACTCGCGCTGGCTGCCGATGCTCATCGACGGCAGCACGCCGTGGGAGGACTTCCTGCTCTCGCTGCGGCTGCAGGCGACCCGGGAGCCCGATCTCTACAACGACCACCTGCTCGGGCTGCTCAAGTTCGCCGACCGCGAAGCGCTGCAGGCCGTGGAGGAGTTCGAGTCGGCCGAGAAGTCCGACGAGTGGATCACGATCCACTCCGAGGGCCGGCTCTACAAGGTGTCACGCTATTGCCCGCATGCCGGCAACGACCTGCTGCAGACCGGCGAGGTGCTGCCGGGCGGCATCCTCCAGTGCGGGGCGCACCACTACGACTTCGACCTGAAGAGCGGGCGCTGCCTCAACAGCGAGTGCGCGCCGCTCAGGGTCGAGGTGATCGAGGACGTCGGCACGCCGGGAGGCGGCTCGGAGAAGACGGCCTGAGCGGACGGCCGGAGCGTCAGCGCGCGCTCCGGCCCTTCGCCGCCGCCGGCGTGTTCCGGTTCGCGGTGACGCCCTTGTCGGCCACGTCGAGATAGCCGACGAGCCGCGCATTGCGCCGGATCCCATCCCCGAGATCGTGCGCGGCGCGGTCGCGGCGCACGGCGTCGGCGAGCGCCGAGGACATCGCGACCGGATGCCCGCGAAGGCCGCGATGCCGCGGCACGAGGCCGTAGGCGAACCCGTTCGCCGATTTTCCCCCGAACGAAGCGAGCGCGGAGTCGAGCATGGCGCCGAGCGCCTGCACGGTGGCGGGCTTCACCTCCGGCTGGTCGACCGGCATGAGCAGCACGCCGCGCGGCTTGTGCCGGAGCGCCTGCGCCAGCCCCACACGGGCGGAGGACAGCATGCCCTCCGGCCAGCGCTTGTTGAACGCGAAGCGCACCTCCAGCTCGCCGCTGCGATGCTTGGGGCCGCCGCGGAGGTCCGGCGCCGCGAGCCCCTTCGCCACCAGGTCGGCGAACTCCTCGTTCACCGCGCGACAGATGCGCTTGCCGTCGGCGCCCAACACGACGATGACGGTGTCGCACACCGACCACAGCGCGCGCACGCCGCGCACGAGGAACGACTGCCCGTTCAGCCGAACGAGCGCCTTCGAGCTTCCCATCCGGGTGGACGCGCCGGCGGCCAGCAGCACACCCACGATCATGAGGAGGCTCCCTTGGACATGCTCGCGCTGGCGCTCGAGCTGGATGGTGTGTCTTTCGTGTGAGCGTGCACGCGCGCCGGAGGCACCCAGCCGCGCTCGGGGGTGGCGCCGCGCCGCACCGCGACCAGCTCGGCGACGATGCTGACCGCGATCTCCTCCGGGGTCTGGGCGCCGATCGCGAGGCCCACGGGCGTGCGCACGCGTGCGATCGCCTCGTCGTCGAAGCCGCGCGCCTTGAGGCGCAACGCGAACTTGCGCTGCTTGGCGAAGCTGCCGATCAACCCGGTGAAGCGCAGCGGGCGCTTGAGAAGTCCCTGCACGACGTGCTGGTCGAGCGCGTGGTCGTGCGTGGTCACCACGACCGAGTCGCTGGCGTCGAGCTTCAGCTCGCGCGCCGCGGTCCCCGGATCGCGCAGCTCGCGCGCCGCGGCCGGGAAGCGCTCGGCCGTGAGCCACTCCGGTCGCGCGTCGACGACCGTGACACCGAATCCGGTCGCAGCCGCGAGCGCGGCGAGCGGACGCGCCACGTGACCGGCGCCGAAGATGAACAGCCGCGGCAGCGCCTCCAGGACTTCCAGATGCACCACCATCTCGCCGCCGCAGCACATGCCCAACTCGGTCGTGAGCTGCTTCTTCACCATCCGCGTGGCGCCGCCGTCCTTCAGCAGCTCCTTCGCCTCGCGCACGCACTCGTGCTCGATGGCGCCGCCGCCGACCGTGCCCGCGGTCTCGCCGCCGTCGGCCACGAGCATGTGCCGGCCCGGCTTCTGCGGCGTGAACCCGCGCGATTCCACCACGGTCAGGAGCGCGAACCGGCGGCCCTGCGCCCGCCAGTGGGCGATCGTGCCCCAGACGTCGAACGGCGGCTCGGGCTTCGGCGCTTGCTTGGAATCCCTGTCTTCTCCGGGCTTCATCTCTTCACACCCCCTCGGCGAACGCGTCGCGAAGCGCGCGCGTCACCAGCACGGGCACCATGGCATGGCGCCAGTCGTCGTCGTAGGCCACGTTGATGAGCGGCCGGCACTGCTTGTGCGCCGCGGCGGCCACCGCGGCGAACGTCTGTTCGGAAGCGGGCTGGTTCGCGACCAGCGGCTCGAGCGAGCCCAGCAGGCGCGGCTTGGCGCCCAGCGCGCTCACCACCACGCGCAGCGACTGCATCCGATCCGCACTGCCGCGCGCCGCGACCGCGACAGAGAGCATCGGGAAATCGATGGCGCCGCGCGGCCGGAGCTTGCGGTAGGCGCCGCGCTGGCCGCGGGCGGCCGCGGGCAGCGTCAGCCGCGTCACCAGCTCGTCGGGCTTCAAGACGTTGTTGTGGATGCCGTCACCGACGAAGAACTCGTCGCACGAGACGCGCCGGTGGCCGCGGGGGCTCGCGATCTCCAGCTCGGCGCCGTAGGCGATGAGCGTCGGCGAGACGTCCGACGAGTGCGCCGCAACGCAGCGCTTGCCTTGCGGCACCACGTGGCAGCGCACGCCGTCTTTTTTCAGGCAGAAGCCCAGCGCCTCGCGCCAGAAGTAGGTCTGGTTGTAGTAGGTGCAGCGCGTGTCCAGGCACAGGTTGCCGCCGAGCGTGCCCATGTTGCGGATCTGCGGCGAGGCCACGAGCGAGGCGGCGTGTGCCGTGGCTGCGAAGTCCCGCGCGAGCTGCGGCAGCCGCGCGAGCGCCGAGAGCGTGACGAGCGCGCCCAGGTGCAGGCCGGCGGCGTCCTCGCGCACGGTCTTCAGCTCCGCCACGCCGGCCAGTGACACCAGTCGCCGGGGCTCGTGCAGCCGGTGCTTCAGGTTCGGCACCGCGTCGGTGCCGCCGGCGATCAGGAGGCACTCGCCGGGGTGCTCGGCGAGCTCGCGCAGCACATCGTCGACCGTGGACGGCCGCGCGTACTCGAAGACAGGGAGCGTGAGCATTATTTCTTGACAGCCCGCGGGCGCCCTGCGCCCGCGGGAGTTCCTGTAGGCACGTCTCGAGTGTGCCCGAGCGACGCGCGCGCCCGGTCCCACGCCGCGCGCGCATCGCCGGCCTTGAGCAGGGCGAGCACGGCCGGCGGCGAGAACGGCAGCCGGTCGCAGCGGATGCCCAGCGCGTCGTGGATCGCGTTCGCGATCGCCGGGATGCTTGGGTGGAGCGGCCCCTCGCCCGCTTCCTTGGCGCCGTAGGGCCCTTCCGGATCCACGGACTCGATGATGATCGACTCCAGCTCGGGCGTGTCCATGGACGTGGGCATGCGGTAGTCG
>DATNFC010000132.1:0-19370 GCA_035606545.1 Candidatus Methylomirabilota bacterium | reverse complement strand
GGCGTCGCGCAGGCCGAGCGCACGCTCGAGATCTCACCGCACGATGGACGGCTCCGCTACAACGCCGCGTGCACGTTCGCCCGCGCCCGCCTGCCCGAGCGCGCGCTCGCGGAGTTGAAGGAGGGCGTGCGGCAGGTGCCGAGCTACATCTCGGACTGGCCGCGACGCGACCCCGACCTGGCGAGCCTGCACGACCATCCCGAATTCATCGCCATGTTCGGGAAGGCGGAGAAGACCGCGGGCTAGCGGTAGCTGGCCTTCAGCCGCCCCCAGTTCTGCTGCAGCGTCGGCGTGACCGACTTCCACACGTTCACGATCGAGGCCTCGACTGTCGCGCGCTCGAACGTCGGGAAGCCGAGAGCTTCGCAGATCATGCGCACGACTGTGTAGTGATTGACGGCCTGGTTCGAGACCGCACCGGGGATCACCAGTGGCCCCACGAGCGCGGTGAGGATGTGGTTGTTCGCGGAGCTGTCGTCCTCGTCCCACGTCAGCACGAGCAGCCCCGTGGGTCCGAGCGCAGCGATCACCGCGGGCAGGTTCGCCGCGAGCCAGGTGTCGCCGTCCGCCAGACCGCAGCCCGGCGTCGAGCTGTTGTGCGTGTTGTGGCAGTTGTTCGGAATGATGAACACGAGGTTCGGGAGCGTGCCGGCGGCGATGTCCACGGCGAGGTCCGTGTACGGCCGCTCGTTCAGGTGGTTCACGTTCTGGTAGTAGGTCCACGGATCGTGCTTGCGCGTGTAGAGCCCCGTCGACGTGGTGCCGTCGAACGAACACGCGGTGCTCCCCACCGCGCCGAGGTTCTCGCTGTAGGCACGCCAGGTGAGGCCGTTCGTCTCGCACATCTGCCCCAGGTTCTGGGTCGAGAACGGCGAGCCCGGCGCCGGACAGTTGTCGTTGGTGATGCCGAGCGTGTTGCCGCCCCAGAGCGCGAAGTAGTTGGGCTGTGAGGGGTGCCTCACCGCGACCGAGTTCGACAGCGTGGCGCCCTGCGCGAGCAGGCTCGCGGTGTAGGGCAGCGTGCGCACCTCGTCGTAGCTCTTGTTCTCCATCACCACGACGACGACACGTTCGTGGTGCGGCGCGGCGGCACGGGCCGGGGCGACGAGCGCGAGGAGCAGCCCCGGCGCGAGCAAGACGTTGCGGAAACGGCGCGAGAAGTCGTGGCGCGACACGGGCGGCCTCATGAAAAGGTGCGGGGTGAGCGGCCTGCGGCAGGGGAATCCCACAACCATGCCATGGGGCCACGCCGGACTCCACGGAAAAATGCGGTGCGGGCGCCCGCTAGCGATGCACGACCACCACGCGGAAGCTGCCCGGCACGATGCTCGGCCGCGGGTGCGGCCGGTCCGGCGTCGCCGCGGGCGGCGGCCCCAGCTCGGCCGCGGGGATGTAGACCGTGCCGTCGCGCGGGTCGAGCGCGAGCGTGCGCCCGCTCTTCTGCGTCGGCACGTTTTCGACCACGCGGTAGTGGTCCGGGTCGTCCTCGTGGATCACGGTCAGCGTGCCGTCGCCGTTCGAGCTGAACACGAGCTGCTGCGCGGGATCGAACGCCACACCGTCGACGCCGGCGCCGATCGGCAGGTCGGCCACACGCCGGCCGGTCTCCGAGTCGAGCACGATCAGCTTCTTGTTGTCGCAGCCCGAGAACAGCCGGTGGTGCGCGCGGTCGAACGCCAACCCCGAGGGTGCCTCGCCCGGGGCCAGCGACCAGACGTGGAGTTGCTTCAGTTGCCGGGCGTCGAACGCGACGACTTTCGCGTGGTCCTCGTCGTTGACGAAGATCGTTCCCATGCCATCCGCTACACCCGCCTCGGGCGCCCCGCCCAGCGCCAGCCTGCCCACGACCTTCTGCGTGCGCGCGTCGATGGCCGTCGTGTTGTCGCTGCCGGCATTGAACGTGAACACGCGGCCGGAGGCGTTGTCATAGAGGATGGCATCGGGGAAGCGCGCACCCACGTGGACGCGGCCAGTCACGGCCAGCGACTTCAGGTCGAACACCGACACCGACGAATCACGGCCGTTGCTCGTGAACCCCAGGCCGAGGTCGTACGCCAGCGCCACGCCGTGGACACCCGGCGTGTTCGGGATCTCGCCCACGATGCTGTCCGTGGCCGCGTCCACGACCTGCACGTGCGTGCCGTGCGTGACGAACAACCGGTGCGACGTGGTGTCGGCGACAATGTAGTCCCAGGAACCGTCGCCCGGGATCAGGATGCCGCGGTCGGCGTGGTAGCCGCTCGGGCCGGCGAGCGCGGAGGTGGCGAGCAGGGTGAGGCAGATGATCCAGGCACGGGTCGCGTGGCGCATCGGTAGGGTCCCCCTCGAGAGCGTGGTCCGGCACTGCGTCACGGACGACGGTACACCGTCTCCCAGCGCCGGGTCATCGCTCCGCCGGCGCTGCCGGCGACGAGGCCGCTGCCCACGCCGATCGCTCCGCCCAGTACCGCACCGCTCGTCCCGTCCTGGTTGACGACGTCGGCGACGATGTATTCGATGACCGCACCGACGAGCGCACGCACGAATCATCGGGCGGCCTCCGATCGCGGGCGCGACCGTAGCAGAGACAAGGGGAATCCGCCGGGAGGCGGCGTGTTCAGCGCAGCCCGGGAAGGAACGCCGGTACGCGGCGGGCGTAGTCCTCGTACGCCGCCCCGAACGCCTCGCGCATCAGCTTCTCCTCGGCGCGGATGCGAATGAGTGTGCCGACAACGAAAATGCTTCCGGCGATCGGGAGTCCCGGCCAGGCGCCGAATGCGAAATTGCTGGCGAGGAGTTTCCCGAACATCGCGGTGTAGATGGGATGTCGCACCCAGCGATACGGGCCCTCGGTGACGAGCTTGTGGCCGTCGATGAGTCGCGCTTCGTAGCTCCACTGTCTGCCGAGCGTGCGCACGGCCGAGAGCCCCATCGCAATCGAGCCGAACGCCAGCAGCGGCGCCAGGACATCGCGCGCGATCTCCAGCGCGTCGAGCCGCGCACCGACGGCGGGCAACGGTCGCTGGATCATCCACACCAGTGCGAACGCCAGCATCTGGAGCGCGATGCCCATCGATGAGATGCGTTCACGCTTCGTGCCTGCGCCGCCCGACTCGCGACGGAACACGAACGCGACGAAGAACCACGCCCAACCTGCGGCCACGAGCAGCCGCGAGACGAGCGGGAGCAACGCAAAGTCCTGAACGCGAATCATCATGTGACCTCCCCAAAGACAGGCTAGTCGCGGGGCCGGCGCGATGCACCGGGTCCCGGCCGGGAGCGCTGGAGCCGGCGACAGAACGGCGGCGGGAGGCGCTGAACGGTTGTTCCCCGCTAGTCCGCCGGCGGGTTCGGGCCTACACTCCCGAGAACGATCCCAAGAAGGAGCTGCACGCATGAACGTCCGCTACTGCATCGTCGGCGGGGGCGCCGCCGCCGCCGCCGCGATCGAGGGCATCCGCTCCCGCGACAAGACCGGCGACATCCTCCTGCTCTCGCGCGAGAACCATCGCCCGTACCGCCGGCCGCTCCTCACCAAGGACCTCTGGTACGGCACCGCCACGCTCGACCGGCTGCCGCTCCATCCCGACGAGTGGTACACGGAGCAGAAGGTGGACGTGCGCCTGCGCCACGAGGTGATCGAGGTGGACGCCGAGAACCGGCGGCTCTGGGACGAGCGCGGCGAGGTGATCGAGTTCGGCGACCTGCTGCTCGCCACCGGCTGCCGCCCGAAACGCCTCTACGCCGAGGGCTCGGAGATCTCGAGCGTGCGCTACTTCCGCGACCTCGAGGACTACCTCGACCTCGAATCACGACTCGATCGCGTGCAGCACGTGACCTTGGTGGGCGGTGGGTTCACGTCGGTGGAGATGGCCGCCGCGCTCCGTCACCGCGGCAAGGAGATCACCATCGTGGTGCCGGACGAGTACCCGCTGCACCGGCTGCTGCCGCGCGATCTCGGCGCGCCGCTGCTCGACTACCTGCGCGAGATGGGCGTCGAGACCGTGAGCGGCGACACGCTGGTGAAGATCGAGGAGCTGAACGGGCTCGTGCACGCGCGCACGCTGCTGGGGAACGAGCTCGACACGCAGCTCGTGCTCGTGGACCAGGGCGGCGAGCCGGTCGTGGACCTGGCCGAGGCGGCGGGCCTCGCGATCGACGACGGCGTCGTCGTGGACGAGTTCGGCCGCACTTCGAATCCTCACGTCTGGGCGGCGGGGGACGTCGCCGAGTACCCCGACCAGGCGCTGGGGATCATCTTCCGCGTCGAGGGCAGCGACCACGCCGAGCACCACGGCCGTGCCGTGGGCGCGAACATGGCGGGCGCCGAGCAGCCGTACACGCACCTGCCGGAGAAGTGGTTCAGCGTCGGCGACCTGAAGTTCGAGGGTGTGGGCGAGCTGTGGGCGCGGCTCGACACCGAGATCGTATGGGTGCAGCCCGGCCACGAGGGGGTGGTGTTCTACCTGCGCGAGGACGTGATCCGCGGCGTGTTGCTCATCAACGTGCCCGAGCGGCTCGAGTGGGCGAGGAGCCTGATCCGCGACGCGCATCCGATGACGCCCGCCGAGCGGGCGGGGATGGTGGGCGAAAAAGCGGGCGCGTGAGCCGGGGAGCGGCGTCGCGGCGAACGACCCGCCGCTCCCCGCCTAGATCATCGGTTGCGAGAACGAACTGGCCATCGCGGCCGCCGCTGCGCCTGCCAGGAGCACGGCGGCCACGAGCACGCCGACCACCAGGGTGGTGCCGCTGCCGGCGCGGGCGGGCGGCAGCATCTCCTGCGATGCGACCCTCCATACCGGCACGTCGAACGCGCCGCCCTCGGTCTCGAGCGCCACGCTGTAGAGCGAGGGCGCGGACTTCCAGCGCTGGTGGGCGGCGAACGGAGGGGCAGCCGCCCGCTCGCCCGCGAGCCGCACTTGCGTGATCTCCTTCAAGGGCAGCGAGACGCCGAGGCAGCTGTCCGCGGTGCCGAGGACGAGGCGCTTGTTCGTGAAGCCACGAAGCGGACCTCGGAGAGGCTCGCCCGCCGCGGGCGTCACGAGCAGCGTATCGCCCAGCGCCGGCACCGCATCCGCGCCATGCTCGGCCCGCCACTTCGCATACTGATCGGCATACGAGTCGGCGTCGGACACGCGGCCGGACACGCCACGATAGCGCCCCTCGAGCTGCCGGCCGTCGACGAGCTTCAGCGTGATGGGCTCGTTCCACGACCACGTCGTGAGCGAGTACGCGAGCGTCGTGCCGGGCGCCGATAGCGTCCCCAGCATCGCGGCGAACAGGGCGAGCCAAGCCAGCCGCAGCGCGTGTCTCATGTCGTCATCTCTCCGGGCCACGTGCAACGGGGGCGCGCGTCCGAACGCCCGCCCCGCTCCACCCGTTATCGTCGCGCGAGCGGGGCCGCCGTGAGCGGTGGGTGGGGCAGCAGGCGCCGGCGCCTTGCATCCACACGACTTGGGGGTGCTGGGTGGCGGGGTGGCACGAGGCGCAACGACATCAGGCCCCCGCCTCCTTGCGCCCCTGCGGATCCAGGGCGTCGCGGAGCCCGTCGCCGAGGAAGTTGAACGCCAGCAGCGTCAGCGACATGGCGAGGCTGGGGAAGACGACGAGCCAGGGGAACAGTGCGAGCAGTCGCGCGCCATCGGAGACGAGCGTGCCCCACGACGCATTCGGTGGTTGCACGCCGAGGCCGAGGAAGCTCAGGAACGCCTCCTGGAGGATCACGGCGGGCACCGTGAGCGTGGTGTACACGATCACCGGCCCGAGCGTGTTCGGCACGATGTGGCGGAAGATGATCGCCGCGTCGGTGGCACCCAGCGCCCTCGCCGCCTCGACGAACGTCTGGTGCTTGAGCGACAACACCTGGCCGCGCACGATGCGCGCCATCGTCAGCCACTGCACGAGCCCCAGCGCCACGAACAGCATGACGAGACTGCGCGAGAAGAAGACGAGCAGCAGGATGACGAGGAACAGGTAGGGCAGCGCGTAGAGCACGTCGACCACGCGCATCATGAGGTCATCGGTGCGGCCGCCCACGTAACCCGCCACCGCGCCCCAGGTGACGCCGATCAGCAGCGAGACGAGCGTGCCCACGAGACCGACCAGCAGCGAGATGCGGCCGCCGTGAAGCACGCGCGCGAACAGGTCGCGGCCCAGCTCGTCGGTGCCGAACACGTGCGCGAACGAGGGCGGCGAGGCGCCCTTGGCGAGGTCCTGGAGCGCGGGATCGGGAAGTCCCGGCAGCCACGGCGCGAACACGGCGAGCGCGCTCATCACGATCAGGAACCCGGCCGCGCCGACCGCCATGCGATTGCGCCGCAGCCGCGCCCAGGCGTCGGACCACAGGCTCCGCGGCGGTCGAGGGGGCGCGGTCACCGCCAGCACGCTCGCGGGCGGGCGCAGGCCGATGCTCATGCCAGCTCCACCCTGGGGTCGAGCCAGCCGTACGCCACGTCCACGAGCAGGTTCAGAACCAGCAGGAACGACGCATAGAACATCACCACGCCCATCACCAGCGTGTAGTCGCGGTTGATCGCGCCGACGACGAGGTAGCGCCCGAGCCCGGGGATGGCGAAGATCTGCTCGATGACGATCGAGCCCATGATGACGCGGGCTGCCGCCGGCCCCAGATAGGAGATCACCGGAAGGATGCCGAGCTTGAGCGCGTGCTTCACCACAACCACGTGCTCCGCGAGGCCCTTGGCGCGCGCGGTGCGGATGTAGTCCTGGCGCAGCACCTCGAGCATGCCGGCGCGCGTGAGCCGCGCGATGTAGGCGACGTAGCTCAACGACAGCGCCAGCACGGGCATGATGCGCGACGCGGGTCCGGTCCAGAGCCCGGCGGGGAGCCAGAGCAGCGTGAGCGCGAACGCGAGCACGAACGCGGGACCAAGGACGAAGTTCGGGATCGACACGCCGGCGAGCGCCATGAACATGGCGGCGTGGTCGGCGGGGCGATTCTGGTGCACGGCGGCGATCGTTCCGATCGGGACCCCGAGCACGAGCGCCAGCGCCAGCGCCCACGCGCCCAACTCGGCGGAGACGCTGAAGCCCTGGAGGATGATGTCGCGCACCTGCCGGTCGGGATACTTGTACGACGGGCCGAAGTCCAGCCGCAGCGTGTTCCCGAGGAACGCCGCGTACTGCTCGTGCAGCGGCCGGTCGAGCCCGTAGCGCTTGAGGAGCTCGGCCTTCGCCTTCGCCGGGATCTCCTTCTCGCTCATGAACGGGCCGCCGGGCGCCATTCGCATGAGCACGAACGTCAATGACGCGATGACGAACAGCGTCGGCACCATGAGCAGCACGCGGCGAAGGACGTACGTGGTCAACGGTGCGCGGGCTCCCCGGACAGCGGCTCGTGCTGGCGCCACCCGTGATCGATCCACACCTCTTTCAGCGGGTGCACGTCGAGCGCGGTGGGGTAGATGCCACGCACCCAGGGCTTCACCAGCTCGGAGACCGAGTAATGGTAGATCGGCAGGTAGGGCGCCTGGTCGATCGCGATCGACTCCGCCACCGCCATGGTGGCGAAGCGCTGCGCGGGATCCAGCGTGTTCGAAGCCTGGCGCATGAGCGCGTCGTAGCGGGCATTCGAGAACCCGGCGCGGTTGTTGCCGTCGCCGCTGACGAGGAGCTGCAGGAACGAGTTGGGGTCGAGGTAGTCGCCGATCCACGACCGGCGCGCGACGTCGTAATGGAGTGTCGTCGTGGCCTGCATGTACGAGCCCCACTCCTGGTTCTGGAGCAGGACGTCGATCCCCAGCTCGCGCTTCCACATCGCCTGGATCGCCTCGGCGATGCGGCGGTGGTCCTCGCTGGTGTTGAACAGGATCGTGAAGCGCGGAAAGCCCTTCCCACCCGGGAAGCCCGCGCGCGCGAGGCACTCGCGGGCGCGCACGGGATCGAAGCTCACCTGCTTCGGGCCTTCGTAGCCGGGATAGCCCGTCGGCGTGATGCGCCCCCAGGGGTCGCGGCTGCCCTTCAACAGGTCGCGCGCGATCGCCTCGCGGTCGATCGCCAGGTTGAGCGCGCGGCGCACCCGCGGGTCGTTGAACGGCGGCCGGGTGCAGTTGACACTATAGAAGTAGGTGCTCTGGAACTTCCCGCGGCGGAAGTCGGCGTAGTCCTTGAGGTACGGCAGGTACTGGGACGGGATGTAGTTGCTCGGGTTCCAGTCGATGGCGCCGGACTTGTAGAGGTTCGTGCTGGTGCTGAGGTCGTCGACGACGAAGCCGACGAGCTTCTCGAGCTGCACCGCCTTCCGGTCCCAGTAGCGCTCCGACGGTGCGAACTCGTAGCGGTCGTTCTGCCGCCAGTAGGTCCAGCGGAACGGGCCGTTGCCCACGAGGTGCTCGGGGAGCGTCCAGCGGATGCCCCAGCGCTCCACGGCCGCACGCGGCACGGGCAGGAACGCGTAGTACGTGGTGAGGAACAGGAAGTACGCCGTGGGCCGCTCGAGCGTCACCACGAACGTGCTGTCGTCGGGGGCGGCGAGTCCGACCGCGCTCGCCTCGGTCACCGCGCCCTTGTTGTAGTCCTCGGCGCCGCGGATGGCGTAGAACAGGCTCGCGTTGCGGGCGGCCGTCGCGGGCGCCAGCACGCGCCGCCACGACCACAGGAAGTCGCGCGACGTCAGCGGCGCTCCGTCCGCCCACATCAGCCCGGGCCGCAGGTGGAACGTGTAGGTGAGCCCGTCGGCGCTCGTCTCCCAGCGGTACGCCTGCCCCGGCCGCGGCTCGAGCGTCCGCGGATCCGACGTGGTGAGCCCCTCGAACACGAGGCGCGCGAACCGGCCATCGGGCTGGCCGCTCATCGTGCCCGGGTCGCGCAGCTCGGGCTCGCTGCCGAGGTTGAACCGCAGCACCTGTCCTGCGGGAGCGGCGAGCGAGCCGAAGTAGCGGCGCCCGTTCACCTCCGGTGACTCGGCCTGTCCCGGGGCACACGAGGCCGCGCACGCGAACAACAGGACGCAGCCGAGCACGAGTCTCACGCGAGGCACGATAGCAGAGGGGAGCGTTTCGCACGGTCGCGCGAACGCTGGGTGGATTCGCCCCCGTGCGCGTGCGCTCACGGGCTCGATCACGCGGGCCTTCAGCGCCGTGCAAAGCCCGCCGATACTCCCGTTGCTTGCCGAGAAGTCCACGCCGCCACGACGACCGGGGCGACGCGGCCCGCAACCATGAGGCATCCGTGTCGGACTCCACGCAGCCCACACTGGACGAGATCCTGGCGGCGCTCGAACGCCTGGGGGACCGTGTCGCCACGTCCCACACGTCCCGTCTCGATGGCTTCGTCTCGCTGAGCATGCGCCGCGCATGCGAGGAACTGCGCCGCTTCATCCCCGGCCTCGACATGCCGCCCGACGCCGAGGGCGCGCGCTTCCTGGCCCGCGCCGCGCACGCGGCGCTCGAGGACGGCAACGCGCGCGAGGCGCTGTCGCGCGCACTCCGCGGCATGGCGCTGGCGCCGCACCACCCCGGGTTGTTCTATCTCGCCGCGTCGGCCTGCTTCGAGTTCGGCGCGGTGGAGGACGCGGTACGGCTGCTGCGGCACACGCTGTGGATCCACCCCGGGCACCGCCCCGCGCGCCGCGATCTCTCGGCGTTGAACCTCTACCTGCGCGACCGCTGGGAAGGCCCGGGCGAGATGAGCGCGGACGAGAGCTACGACGCCGTGCAGGCGGCGCCCGCCGAGCCCGACCTCGCGTTCGATCTCACCGGCGACGAGTTCGACATGCCGACGCCACCCAATCGCGACGAGTTTGACCCCCCGCTCACGGACGAGGGCGAGGACCGCGCCGCTTGAAGCTGTTGGTCGTCACCTCGGGTCTCGAGCGCTCGACGCTCGATCCCGTGGCCGGCTGGGTGCACGAGTCGATCTCGAAGCTGGCCAAGCGCGGTCACCGCGTGACCGTGCTGTGCACGCGCGCCGCGGAGCCGCGTGACACGCCGCAGGACGGACACTTCCGCGAAGGCGACCGCGAAGGCGCAGATGACCCGCCCGGCGTCACCGTGTGGCGACCCGGCGCGTCGGACCGCGCGGCGGTGCTCGAAGGACTGCTCGCGCTGGAGCCCGACGTCGTGCACGTCGCGGCACCCGGGCCGCTGCCCGCCGAGTTCACGGCCGCACTCGCGCGTGCGCCGCTGCTGATCGACCTGCTCGACTGGTCGGCGCTCTGTCCCGCCGGTGACCTGCTCGCACGCCCGCTCGGCGAGGAGTGCACGCAGCACCACCCCGTGGCGCCGTGCGGCACGTGCGTCGGGCATGCGCACGTGCGTGCGATCGAGCCGTTCATCGCGCTCGCGCGTGCCGGGCACCGTGCGGTCGCGCACGCGAGCCACGTCCGCGACCGCTCCACGTTCGCGCTCGGCCGCGGCGTGTCGCTGGTCCCCGTGGGCGTAGACGCGACGCGGTTCTCGCCCGAGCCGGACCCGCGTTCGGCGGGCGCACCGCCGCTCGCGCCCGAGGTGGCGGCGATCGTGAGTGAGCGTTCGCGGCCGCGCGTGATCGCACTCGGGCCGCCCACGCCGGCGCGCGGCGGCCCGCGCCTCCTGGACCTGCTGGTGGCGCTGCACGCGCGCGTGCCGGGCGTGGAGCTGGTCGTGGCCGGGACCGATCCCGACAACCCCGACCTCATGCACATCCACCTCGCGGAGGCGAAGGAGCTGGGGATCGCCCACCAGCTGCGCTCGCTGCCGCGCGTCTCGCACGCCGACCTGCCGGCGCTGCTCGCCGCCTGCGACGTGGGCGTGGCCCCGGGCCTGGCCCCCGAACCGCTCGGCCGCACGATCGTGCAGGCGCTCGCGGTCGGGCTGCCGGTGGTGGCGCACGCCTCCGCGACGATGCGCGAGCTGCTGCTCGCCGGTGAGGCGGGGTTGCTCGCGAGCGCGGCGCCGATGTCGCGTTTCGCCGACCAGGTGGCGAAGCTGCTGAACGACCGCGCGGCGCGCGTGGCGTTGGGCGAGCGTGCGCGACTCGCCGCGCTCGAGCGTCACGACATCGAGCGTGCGATCGTCGACATCGAGGCGCTCTACGAGAGCCTCCGCGCCGCGCGCCGACAGGGGAAGGGCTCGCAGCGGCGGAAGGCGGCTTGAAAAAGCTCCGCGCGCCTACATCGCGCGCGGAAACAGGAGCCGGACGCCGACCACGAACAGCCCGGCGCCGAGCGTGCGCAGGATCCAGCACCGGGACCAGCACGAACCCGCCGCCGGCGCCGATCAGCGTGCCCACGGCGCCGACGGCCACGCCGAGTGCCACGTAGCCGAGCACGTGAGCGGGCGTCATGTCACTGCAATGCTAGCGCGTGGCGACGAACGCCGCCCGGTGGCCCCGTCGCACCCGCGCGCGCCGCGCGCGAGCATGCGATAGTCTCCCGCCATCATGGCCACCCGTGCGCACACTCCCATCACCGATCGCGACGTCCGCGAGCTCGAGGAGAAACTCAGGGAAGCCACCGAGCTGCTCGAGCGCATCGCCGCCGACCGCGCGCTCATGGCCGCGCTCCCGGCGGCCGAGCGGCGGCGGCTGATCCGCGCGGCCGGCGACGTGTTCAGCCCCGATCCCGCGGCGCGACGGCGGCTCGTGAAGACGCTGGGGCGGCTGAAGCGCGTGGAGAAGTCGCGGCGCGACGAGGACGCACTCTCCGGCGCCGGCATCCGCGTGCTGCGCCGCCAGCCGGTGTTCACGACGCCGTCCGCGTTCGCGCCACAGCAGTTCGAGCCGCACGACGTGGCGCCGGCGGAAGGCGATGAGGCCGCGGCGCGCGCGTCCGAGGCGCCAGGGGCCAGCGTCGAGGAGCGCGCCTGCTACGTCTGCAAGCAGCGGTTCACGACGGTGCACGCGTTCTACGACCGGCTGTGTCCCGCGTGCGGCGACTTCAACTTCGCGAAGCGCGGCGAGCTGGCCGACCTGCGTGGCCGCGTCGCGCTCGTGACCGGTGCGCGCGTCAAGATCGGTTACCAGGCGGCGATCAAGCTCCTGCGCTGCGGCGCGCGCGTCATCGTCACCACGCGCTTCCCGCGCGATGCGGCGGCGCGGTTCGCCGCCGAGCCCGAGTTCGAGGCGTGGGCGGGCCGGCTCGCGATCTACGGCCTCGACCTGCGCCACACGCCGAGCGTGGAGGGCTTCTGTCGCGTGCTGCTCGCGCACGAGCCGCGCCTCGACTACATCGTCAACAACGCCTGCCAGACCGTGCGCCGGCCGCCCGAGTACTACGCGCACATGATGGCGCGCGAGTCGGCGGCGCTCGCCGCGATGCCGGTGGGGCAGCGGAAGCTGCTCGGCGAGTACGAAGGCGTGCGCGGCTACCACCTGCTGCCCGCGGGCGAGTCCGCGCCGCCCGCGGCACCCGCGCAGCGGGCGCTCGCCCTGGCGGGGCTCACGCATGCCGCGGCGCTGTCGCAGGTGCCGCTCCTGCCCGAGGAGTTCCGTGCCCAGGCGGACCTGTTCCCGGAGGGCCGGCTGGACCAGGACCTGCAGCAGATCGACCTGCGCGGCCGCAACTCGTGGCGTCTGCTGCTCGCCGAGGTGTCCACGGTCGAGCTGCTCGAGGTGCAGCTCGTCAACGCGATCGCCCCCTACGTCTTGAACGCGCGACTCAAGCCGCTCATGCTCGCGACACCGGATCGCGACAAGCACATCGTCAACGTGTCGGCGATGGAGGGCCAGTTCTACAAGAGCTTCAAGACCACGCGCCACCCGCACACGAACATGGCCAAGGCGGCGCTCAACATGATGACGCGCACCGCGGCCACGGACTACCACGGCGACGGCATCCACATGAACAGCGTCGACACCGGCTGGGTCTCGGACGAGGATCCGGCGGAGATCGCGGCGCGCAAGGTGGAGGACCACCGCTTCCATCCGCCGCTCGACATCGTGGATGGCGCGGCGCGCATCGTGGATCCGATCATCGACGGCGTGAACACTGGCCGGCACACGTGGGGCAGCTTCCTCAAGGACTACCGACCCACCGACTGGTAAGCGGAAGGCAACCACCTTGCTGACCTGGGCGAGAGGTCAGCTTCGACGTGTAAGTCTTGTTCTCGCAGCGACGGGCGTGCGTCTGGCTGACTTGTCTTGAAGTCGTGGGCAGAAGTGCTAGACGTCCACGCACGGGATTGCCGCCGCTCCAGTGTTCCCCGGGCGTTCGCCCACCGCGCAAGACCCTGACGAATAGCGTCGTTCTTGCCGAAACGGTGGTGTGACACCGGGCGGAGCCATTTTCCGCGCGCTGGACCACCTTGGGGGTGCTCCAGGCACCGCGCGATCCGCCTCGTGGTGGAGGTGGCCGTGCCGTATGAGCGCCGCGTCTTCCCCTGCATCCTGTCCCTGGCCGCGATCATTTCGCTGGCCGCGCCGGCATCCGCGACGAGCCTCGTGCGTCGCGGGATCGAGAGCCTCTCGCGCGACAACGAGACGATCGTCCAGGCGAGCGTGGTGGACATCCACAGTTATTGGAACGCATCGCACACGTTCATCTTCACCGATGTGCACGTGCGGGCGTCGACCAAGTTCAAGGGTGACGCCGCCGACGACCTGAGTTTCACGGTCATGGGCGGCACCGTGGGCCAGACCACCACGCTCATCGTGGGCGGGCCCGACCTGGCACCCGGTTCCGAGTACGTGCTGTTCCTCTCGCGCACGAACCTGCCCGGAACACCGGCACGGCTCACGGTGCGCGATCTCTGCCAGGGCGTGTTCGCGGTGCGGCACGGCCGCGCGGTCAGCCAGGCGGCCGGCGAGCCGCTGCTTCCCGATGCTCAGGGCAGCGCGGAGGCTCCGGGCGGAGCCGACGGCTTGCCGCTCGAGACGCTGGCCCAGCAGATCCGGGACGCGAAGTAAGCGCCGTCCGGATCCCACGCCCCACACGGAGGAACCATGCGCGTGATGCGCTTTCGAATCGTGGCGGTCGTGACCGTCGCGGCCCTGCCGCTCGTCGCGGGTGAAGCCGCGGCGTATCGCATGATCCAGAACACGTCGCCGGGTCGCACCTCGACCGGCGTTCGCGTGCAGTGCAGTGATGTGGGCGGGTTCGTCCACTGGAACCGCTCCCAGGTCGAGATGCGGCTCAACGCCGCGAACCAGGGCGCCAAGCCCGGCGTGCCGCTGGCGATCCAGCACGCGCTCGCCGCGTGGACGGGTGTCACGCCCGCGGGCTACACGCTGTCCTACGGCGGGACCACGTCGACGGGGTTCACGACCGACGGCATCAGCACCGTGCTGTGGTCCACCGGGAACGGCTGCGCGGGCAGCTGCCTCGCGATCACGGCGCTCGTCCTCGGCCCGGGACAGGTGATCCAGGAGGCGGATGTCTCGTTCAACGATGCGTACACCTGGAACACGAATGGGACCGACTACGACGTCGAGGCCATCGCGGCGCACGAGCTCGGGCACTGCATGGGCATCCACCACACCGAGATCACCAAGCCCAGGAACCGGCCGACGATGTACACGGCCTACTTCGGCCTCGACGGGCGCACGCTCGAGAGCGACGACCGCGACGCGCTCAACTGCGCCTACGCCCGCTATCCCGTCGCGGCGATGATCGCAGACGACGACGGCTCGGCCACCCCGAGCGAACCCGGTTCCGGCGTCGCGCTCCACTCGCGGGTACGCGACGGCCACGCCACGCTGCGCTACACGCTGCACCGGCCCGGCGACGTGCGGCTCGACGTCTTCGACATCGCCGGCCGCCGCGTCACCACGCTCGTCAGCGGCACGCGGGGCACCGGCGAGTACGAGGTCGCGTGGGGGGGCGAGACGCGCGTGGGTGTGGCGCGCCATGGCGTGTACTTCGCGCGCCTGGAGACGCCCGAAGGTCACGACATCGCGACGATCCTCCTCGGGCCATAGTTCTCGGGCCAGGGTCCTCGGGCCGTCGAACTGATGGGGGACCGGAAGCGAGCTCGACATCATGGCAGGCTCGCTCCGGCCCCCCTGTCGGCAACTGGGCGGGCTTTTTCAGGGCATGCGAGAACCGAAGGATCTACTGCCCGACCCAGCCACCACAGCGGTGCGGACCGCGCGTGATCTCACCCTGCCTGGCGGATCACACGCGTCCGCAACCGTTTGCAGCGCCGTGACCCGGCTCGGCCCGCCAGTCCTGCGAGCGAGGCGGGCCACCGGATGTGAGGCGAGTGCGCCTACTGCTCCACCGCGGCGCAGGCCACCAGCGTGTTCTCGGGTGCCTGGCGGATGCCGATCGACTGGACCGACGAGAGCGACAGCGAAACCCGCTCGTTCCAATTGCCGTTGCCGGCCGGGTTCGAGCGGAAGGTGATGATCTGGACGGCGTTCGTGCCTTCACCGCAGGTCTGGTTCTGGTCGAACACGAACACGGCGTAGTCGGTGTTCGGGACCAGGCCCTTGAGCTGCGAGTGGAGCTGCAGTTCACCGCCCGGCATCGGGTTGATCGTCACGTCGCCCGTGACGCCCGACGCGGCGAGACTCTCGAATTGCGCAGTGATCTTGTCGTTCTGCGCCGTGGCCACAGAGGCGACGAGACCGGCGGCCAGGAGGACGGTGACTGCGAGTGCTGGACGCATGATGCTCTCCTGAGTGTTCGGCCTCGTATGCCTGAGATCGAGGACGCTAGCAACGCTCGTCGATCGACGTCCAGTCAAGTTGCAGTCAATCACCGAAACGATTGTGCGAACGTCGCAGCGTGTGCGCATGACACAGCGAACGTGTCGGTGATCACCTGACGCAACACTTCAACACGTCGCGTGTTGTTCGTGTGATGACGAGTTCGTTTGACGTGACCGGTGCACGCATGTGCGCGCGAACGCGGCGTTCGCAGGGACCGGTCATCGACGACTGGCGCCGACGATGCACTCCGGGTCATCCTGCGCGAATGGTCCACGCCTTCGTCCCCAGCCGCCACGACGTGCAAGCGCTCGCGCGCCTCGCGGCGCCCATCGTCGCCATGCAGGTGGGCTTGATGCTCATGAACGTCATCGACACCGTGTTCGTGGGCCACGTCTCCGCGCGCGAGCTCGCGGCCGCGGCGCTCGGGAGCCTGTACACGATCGGTTTGTTCAACTTCGCGCTCGGCGTGGTCTGGGCGGTGGACCCGCTGGTTTCGCAGGCACTTGGCGCTCGTGACCCGGCCGCCGCGGCCTTGGGCGTGCAGCGCGGGCTCGTGCTCGCGGCCGTGATGGGCGTGGTCGCGACGTTGCTCTGCGTGCCGGCCGAGTGGGTGTACCACGCGCTGCGCGCGCCCGAGGACGTGATCCCGCGCGCGGTGGCGTTCGTGCGCATCTCGGCCCCGAGCCTCACGCCGATGCTGCTGTTCGTGGCGTTGCGGCAAAGTCTGCAGGCGATGAAGCGCACGAAGGCGCTCGTGGCCGTGGTCATCGTCAGCAACTTGCTGAACGCCGGGTTGGATTGGGTGCTCGTCTTCGGCCACTGGGGCCTGCCGGCGCTGGGCGCGCCCGGCTCGGCGCTGGCCACGACGATCACGCGGTTCGTCGGGCTCGTGGTGCTCTACGCGATCGCGCGGCGCGATCTCGAGCCCATGCTGCGGCCGTGGCGTCGCGAGGCGCTCGCGATCGGCCCGCTGCTGCGCACGTTCCGGCTCGGGCTGCCGATCGGCGCGCAGAACTCGGTCGAGTTCACGACGTTCGCCGCGATCTCCGTGTTCGCCGGCTGGTTCGGCGCCGAGGCGGTGTCGGGGCACCAGGTGGCGATCAACCTCGCGTCGCTCATGTACATGGTGCCGCTCGGGATCGGCAGCGCCAGCTCGGTGCTGGTGGGGCGCGCGATCGGCGAGCAGGACATGGCGCATGCCCGGCGCGTGGCCGCGAGCGCACTGGTGGTGGGCGTGGTCTACATGGCGCTGTCCGCGTGCCTGCTGCTCGCGGTGCCGGGCCTGTTCGCGAACGCCTACACCTCGGTGGCCGGCGTGGTCGCGGTGGCGGTGCTGCTGATACCGATCGCCGGCGTGTTCCAGGTGTTCGACGGCATGCAGGTGGTCGCAGCCGGCGTCCTCCGCGGCGCCGGCGACACGCGCGCCCCGCTCGTCTCCAACGTGCTCGGCTTCTGGCTCGTGGGCATGCCCGTGAGCCTGTGGCTCGGTTTCCGCGCCGGCCTGGGTGTGGTCGGCCTGTGGTGGGGCTTCGTCGCCGGGCTCGCGGCGGTCGCCGTGTTCCTCGTGTTGCGCGTGCGTTCGCTGCTGTCGCGTCCTGTGGCGCGCATCTCCGTGGAGGGCGAGCCCGCCTCCTCCGGGTGAGCACCCGTGCCGGCTCCACTCCGGTTGCGCCCTGTGCGACACTCCACGTTCGTCCCGGAGACCCACGGATGCGTTGGTCGTTCCGCATCTTCAAGCTCGCCGGCATCGACATCGAGATGCACGTCGGGTTCCCCGTCATGGTGGCGTGGTTCGCGCTGGCGCAGGCCAACTCGCGCGACGCGCTGCTCACCGTGGGCGAGCTGCTGCTCATGTTCGCGTGCGTGCTGCTGCACGAGCTGGGCCACGCGCTCGCCGCGCGCCGCTACGGCATCGCCACGCGCAAGATCGTGCTGCTGCCGTTCGGCGGCGTGGCGCAGCTGGAGCGCATGCCGGAGAAGCCCAGCCAGGAGCTGGTCGTGGCGCTCGCCGGTCCGGGCGTGAACGTGATCCTCGCCACCGGGCTCGCCGCGGTGCTGCTGGTGCGCGGGGTGACCCCGGAGCAGGCGTTCGCGCACGCCGAGCAGGGCCTGGCGGAGTTCCTGCTGCTCGGGAACCTGGTCATGCTGCTCTTCAACCTCGTGCCCGCGTTCCCCATGGACGGCGGGCGCGTGCTGCGCTCGCTGCTCGCGATGCGCCTGCCCTACGCGCGCGCGACCCGCATCGCAGCGCAGATCGGCCAGGCGTTCGCGCTGCTGTTCGCCGTGGCCGGGCTGTTCGTGCTCCGGAGCCCACTGATGGTGTTCGTGGCGCTGTTCGTGTTCATGGCGGCGGGCGAGGAGCGAGCGGTCGTCCAGACGCGCTCGGCGCTCTCGGGCCTGCCGGTCTCGGCCGCCATGGTCACCGCGTTCATGTCGCTCGAGACCCGGCACGAGCTGCAGTACGCCGCCGACCTCATGCTGGCCGGCGACCAGCAGGACTTCCCTGTGCTGGAGGGCGGGCGCTATCTCGGCATGCTGGCGCGGAAGGACCTGATCAAGGGACTGCGCGAGGAAGGGCCGACGGCCCCGGTGGGCCGCGTCGTGTTCACCGACCTCGAGCCGGTGGACGCGGCTTGGCCGCTCGAGCGCGCGTGGCAGGTGATGAAGGCGAGCGGGCATTCGGCGATCCCGGTCGTGATGCGCGGCCAGCTCGTCGGCCTGCTGACGCTCGAGAACATGAGCGAGCTGCTCATGGTGCAGGAGGCGCGCCAGCGGCACGCGGGGGTCGCCTGATCCAGCGGCTGCGGCCCCACCACTGGCACGTGCGCTGGATCCTGCCGTTGGTGGTGCTCGTGGCGGCATTCGTGCTGTGGCGCAGCGCCGGCGCCGTGCACTGGCGCGACCTGGCGCCCGGGCTCGAGTTCTCCACCCTCCGCGGCGAGCCCTACTGTCGCAGCGGCTCCACCGCGATCGCCGTGCTGCGGCTCGATCCGGAGCGCGTGCGCCTGCGCGTGCACCACTTCTCGCAGGCCGGTGGCCGGCCGCTCGACGTGGTCGAGTGGCAGCGCTTCACCGGCGCACTCGCCGTGTTCAACGCCGGCCAGTTCTATCCCGACTGGCAGTACATGGGACTGCTCGCGAGCGGCGGCCACTGGCTCTCGCGCCGGCCGCACCCGGGCTATCACGCGGCGCTGGTCGCCGACCGGCAAGGCCCCGGGCTGGGCGCACGGGTTCTGGACCTGTCCGTGAACGCGCGGGATCCCGACTCGCTGGGATGGAACGAGGTGGCGCAGTCGTTCATGCTGTTCGATTCCACCGGCGCGCTCCGCGTGCGCCGCAGCGAGCGGATCGCGAACCGGACGATCGTGGGCGAGGACAACCACCGCCGCCTGCTCATCATGGTCACCGAGGGCGCCTACTCGCTCACCGACATCGCGTACGTGCTGCAGCACTCGCGGCTCCAGCTCAAGCAGGCCATGAGCATGGACGGCGGCCGAGAGTCGGAGATGGTGATCGTGCGCGGCGCGTTCCGCTACGCGTCGTTCGGCGCCTGGACCGGCGAGGAGGAGCATCCGACCACGCCCGTGGCGCGGGCGCCGCTGCCGTGCGTGATCGGGATCGAGCTGCCGTGAGCGCCTCGTTCCCGTGCGCGGTGTGCGGCCGGCGGGTGAGGCGCCGTCCCACGAACGCGACGCGGCCGAAGCACATCACCTGCCCGCGCTGCCGCTACATGATCTACGACTATCCGCGCTCCGCAGCCGGGATGCTCGTGGTGCGGCGCGGCGACGTGCTGCTGCTCGAAC
>DATNFC010000131.1:0-2697 GCA_035606545.1 Candidatus Methylomirabilota bacterium | reverse complement strand
GAAGGTGGCACGGTGCGGCTCTCGCTCACGAGCCGCGCCGAGGACTGGACGTGCGTGGTCCAGGACGACGGCCCGCCACTGCCCGAGGCCGACCTCCCGAACGTGTTTGAGCACTTTCATCGCGCCCGCCGGGAGTCGCCGTCGCGCCTCGCCCAGCGCAATGCCGTGCCGGCCGCCGTGCGCCGCCCAGCCGCGACGCGGCTCGGGCTGGCGATCACGCGCGGCATCGTCGAGTTGCACGCCGGGCGGCTGTGGGCCGAGCAGCCGGCAGCGCCCGCGGGGCCGAGGTTCTGCTTCACCGCGCCGCTCCGGCAGACGGCGTCGGCGCGCGCGCGGCGCGTCGCCCGCCAGGCGCTCGGTCGTCCCGACCTGCAGCCGCTGTTCGACGCCATCGTCGAGATGGTGGGCGCCACGCTCGAGAGCACGCTCGTCTCGCTCGTGCTCGTGGATCCCGACCGCGGCGACCTGTTCGTGGCCGCGAGCACCGGCCACGAGGGCGCCGTCGTCGGCCGGCGCACCGCGATCCGCAGCGGCGTCGCCGGCGCCGTCGCGGCCTGGGGCCACCCGATCCTGGTCGAGGACATCGAGACCGACCGACGTTTCAGGCGGTTGAATCATCCGCAGTACAAGACGAAGTCCTTGCTTTGTGTGCCTCTACGAGTCGAGGGCGAAGTCATCGGCGTCGTGAACGCGAACAACAAGCAGAACGGCGAGGCGTTCGACGAGGACGATCTCGCCCTGCTCGCCATGCTCACCGAGCGCGTGGGCAGCGCCATCGAGCGCGCCTGCGCCTACCCCGACAGCGAGCGCGTGGTGGACGATGCCCTTGCGGCCGTGCAGGCGATGACGCAGTTGAAGCGCGAGTTCGCGCTCGGGGGCCGCCGCACGGTGAAGCGCGCGCGCGCGCTCGCGCGCACGATGCAGCTCACGCCCGCCGAGATCGACGTCGTCGGCTACGTGGCGAGCGTCCACGACCTCGGCATGGTGCGGTTCGGCCCGCACGCGATCCATCCCAACCGTCTGGACGACCGGCAGCGCAAGGCGCTGCGCTCGCATCCCGAGGTGAGCGTCGAGATCCTGCGCCCGCTCGAGTATCTCGGGCTCGTGCGCGAGATCGTGCTCGGTCACCACGAGCGCTGGGACGGGAGCGGCTATCCGCACGGGTTGAAGGGCGACCGCATCCCCATGGGCAGCCGCATCCTCGCCGTGGTGGACGCATGGGAGAGCATGACCACGTCGCGGCCCTGGCGGCCCGCCCTGTCGCGGGACGAGGCGGTCGCTGAGCTCCGCCAGGGGTCCGGCGGCCAGTTCGACCCCGACGTGGTGGAGGCGTTCCTGCGCCTTCTGGAGCGTGGCGAGGAGGACCCCCGGGCCGCGGCCTGAGCGGGGTGCCTCCCGGCCGCGACCCCCCGGGGGCCGCGGCGGCGCGTCGCGCGCGGGCCGGGCCGACCCGGGGGGAACGAGAACGATGGACGAAAGTCTCAAGCCCCGGTGAACGGGCGCCGATACAGGGTTGGAAGCTGTGTGGGCCGTGTTCGAGCCCGCGGGTCCGCGCGCCATTGGCCCGCACTCGCGGCCGGCGTGCGGTTCACGGACGAGGGCGTCGCAAGGAGGTGAGCGGCATGGCGAAGGGTCGGATCCTGGTCGTGGACGACGAGATCTACATCGTCCATATCCTGGATTTCAGCCTCGGCATGGAGGGCTACGAGGTGCTGACGGCGCTCGACGGTGAGCAGGCGCTGGAGAAGGCGCGCACCGAGAAGCCCGACCTCATCGTGCTCGACATCATGATGCCCAAGCTCGACGGCTACGAGACGTGCAAGCGCCTGAAGGCCGACCCCGAGGTCAAGGACGTGCCGGTCATCCTGCTCTCCGCCAAGGGTCGCAACGTCGACCAGAAGGTGGGCTTCGAAGTGGGCGCGGACGACTACATCACCAAGCCGTTCAGCCCCCGCAAGCTGGTCGAGCGCATCAACGCCATCCTCGGCCACGGAACGTCGCAGCAGAGGATGCAGGCGTAAGAGCCCCCCGCTCCATCAGGACGTGCCAACGAGGGCCCGCGGCGAGAGTCGCGGGCGCTTCGATTTGTTGGGGCCGCGCGCCGCGCCGCGACGCGAGCGGCTGCGTCGCGGGACGCCGTGCGCCGCGCCGCGAGCGACGGCCTTGCGAGCGGCGCCGCGCCGCCAGCGACAACCACGCTCGCTTGCGCCCGCTCGCCCATCAGCGCAGTGTTCGGGCCCCGCACGCGCCGCACCTGCTCGCCCCATACCAACTCAATGCCCTACGCCCTGGTCGCGCTGCCCGTCCCCGTGCGGCAGCTGTTCACGTATCGCGTGCCCGAAGCACTCGACGGCGCGGCGGTCCCCGGCGCGCCCGTCGAAGTGCCGTTCCGCGGGCGCGCGGCTCGCGGCGTGGTGGTCGAGCGCATCGCCAGCACGCCGCTCGAGAACGTTCGCGACGTCTCCAAAGTGCTGGGCGCGCCGTTGCTCTCCGCGCATGTCCTGGCGCTGGCCCGGTGGGTCGCCGACTACTACCTGGCGCCGCCCGGCGAGGTGGTCGCGGCGGCGCTCCCCGGCGGCCAGGAGGGCTTCGCGCGTTCGCGGGCGCGGCGCGAGGGCGCGCTGCCGGGTGCGGAAGACCGGGTGCTGCGCATGCCCATTCCCGAGCGCATCACGCTCACGCCCGCGCAGCGCGACG
>DATNFC010000130.1:0-9718 GCA_035606545.1 Candidatus Methylomirabilota bacterium | reverse complement strand
GAACAGCCTCTGGCTCTGGATCGGATTCGTGCCCACGTTCGTGTCGTCCTGGTTGTGCATCAGCAGCAGCGGTGCGTCGATCTGGTTGGCGTAGAGGAACGGGGACATGCCCAGGTAGGTGTCCCGCGCCTCCCACAGGTTGCGCGTCTCCATCTGGAACGTGAACGGCGTCAGCGTGCGGTTGTAGGCGCCGTCGCTCGCCCACCCGGCGCGGAACAGCTTCGTGTGCGCCAGGCAGTTCACGGTCGAGAACGCGCCGTACGAGTGCCCGGCCACCGCGATCCGGTCGCGGTCGGTGAAGCCGCGTTTCACGCACTCGTCCACCGCCGCCTTCGCCGAACGCTGGAGCTCGGCGACGTACTGGTCGTTCGTCCCCACGATGGCGAGATCCGGCCTCACCACCGCGTAGCCCTGCGTCACCAGCACGTCCGGGTTGAGCGGGCTCTGCGACGGGAAACGGAGCGTCGACGTTCGATTCTGGGACGCCGCGGCCGCCGAACGGAAGTCGTTCGGGTAGATCCAGAACAGCGTCGGCAGCGGCGCCGAGCCCGGCTTCCAGTCCGCCGGCAGCACGACCTCGGCGTTCAACTCCACGCCGTCGTCACGCTTGAACTTGAACTGCTGCCGCGTGGTGCCCGACAGCGCCTCGAGCGGGTTCTTGAACGCGCTGATCGCCGTGGCCTTGCTCGAGCCCGACTTGCGCAGGTACCAGTTCGGCGGCTCGGTCGCCGTCTGCGCCAGCGTAATGTAGCGCTTGGCATCCGCGGTGAGCAGCGAGACCGGCGCCTCCAGGCGCTTGAGGTCGCTCTGGAACAGGCGCGTGGGCTGGCCGCCGGTGAACGCGCAGCGATCGAGGAACGGCCGCGCCCCGTCCGCCTGGAAGCCGTCGCCCATGCGGTAGAAGCCCTTGCCGTCGGGCGTGACCCAGGCGAAGAAGTTGTGGTGATCGTACTTGTAAACGACGCGGCCCGGATCGTCGTACGCGCCCTCGGTGGAGCGGTAGACCAGCGTGTTCAGCTTCGACGGCTGCTTCGCGTCCAGCCAGCTCTGTCGCATCAGGCGCCGCGGCTCGTAGGCTTCGTAGACGATCAGGCGTGCGCCGTCCGCGCCGAAGCCCAAGCCGTCGATCGGGAACTCCGTGCGGGCCACCTCGGTCGGCGGCTGCGTGAACGGCGCGTCGAAACGCATGATGCGATCGGCGCCGGGGGGCGGCAGCGACGTGTCGCGCACCGCGGCCTGCGGATTGGCGCCCGGCTTGTCTTCCCACGAGGCGCACCAGAGTGTTTTCGCATCCGGCGCCCAGGTGAAGTCGCGGATGCCGAGCTGCGAGACGCTCGCGATCGCGCTGCGGTCGTTCAGCGGCACGTCGCCGAGCGGGACGATCGACTTGTCGCCGACCTTGAGCAGCTCGACCTTCCGCGGGAACAGGTAATAGGGGAAGCCGACCGGCGCCGGCAGCGCGTAGCGGGAGACCACGATCCAGTTGTCGTCGGGCGACATCTGGCATTCCAGCACCGCGACCGGCTCGCCGAGCTTCACCATCTGCCCCGCGTCGACGGGCACCCACGCGAGCTGTGCGGTCGCGATCGCGGCGAAGCGCGCCTGATCCTCGGACGAGCGGAGCACGTCGCGAGCCGTGCGCTGCGGCGTGGCCCGGCCGGCGCTCTTGCGCACCGCCGGACCGTCCGGCACGGGTGAGGACTCGATGTTCGGGCTCGCACCATCGACGACCAGCGAGACGAACATGCCCTTGTCGTCGTTCGACCACTCGACCAGGTTGCTCACCGAGTGGAGCCGGACGCCCTCGAGCTTGCGCGCGGCGCCGGTGGCCGCATCGACGATCCACAGCTCGCCGCCGCCTTTGGCGAACGCGACGCAGGCAACGCGATCGCCCTTGTTGGACCACTTGACGGCGCCGAGCTGCACTCCCGCGGGCAGCTTCGCGCGCACCTGCGAACCGTCTTTCACATTGTAGAAGGTCAAGCCGGCCGCCGCGTTCTTGAGCCCATTTCGGTTCGCCCACATCTCAGGAAGCACTTCCAGGCCCGCGAGCTTCAGCACCGGCTCCGCGAGCACGCTGATCGGGATCAGAGAGCGCAGATCCGGGACCGCGAGCCAGGCGCCATCGGGCGAGGCGTTGGGCGCGCCTCGCGGCAGCCGCGGCGCGGTGAGCAGGTCCGCGACCACCGGCGGCGGCGTGCGGTAGTTGAAGTCGTCGGATGAACCCGGCGTCGTGGCTGCGCGCGCGGCAGGGGCCACGGCAGCCATGGGCGCAGCGAGCAGCGCGGGGACTAGCAAGAGAAAGGCGCGAAGACGCATGGGGGACTCCTCGGGACGAGCAGGGCTCAGGGGAGCGTGGACTGCCTGGCGCGCTGACTCTAGCGCCGCGCGCCACGGCGCTGCCAGCGCTTCTGACACCCAAGGGCCTGCAGCCCGGGGCAGAGTCCGATACCCTCGCCCTCCATGGCCACCCGCCCCTACGAGACGCTGACCGAAGCCGAGTGGAAGCAGGTCGACCGCATCCACGAGATGCTGGACGACGGCGAGCTGGACGACGCGCGCCGGGCGCTGGACGAGCTGCTGCGCCGGCGTCCGGACCATCCCGACCTCCGCATCGAGGACGCCACGATCAAGCTGGAGGCGAACCAGCCGCAGCAGGCGCTCGCCGCGCTCGCCGGCGCCGAGCGCTCCGCCGACCCCGCGCGCTTCTTCTTCCTGCGCGCAATGGCGCACCACGAGCTGTCGCGCTTCGCCGAGGCCGAGGCCGACGCGCTGCGCGCGCTGGTGGTGCACCCGGGCGATCCGGCGGCGCACGACCTCCTGTCGCGTTCTCGCGACCACCTGGGTGACGCCGAGGGCGCCGCCGAGGCCTCCGAGGTCGCAGCCGAGCTGGACCCCGAGAACTATCCCGAGCCGCTCGAGATGACGGACAGCGAGTTCGACGCGTTGGTCGAGAAGGCGATCTCCGATCTTCCCGAAAGGATCCGCGAGAAGCTCGACGAGCTGCCCGTGCTGGTGCAGCCGCTGCCGAGCACCGAGATGCTCACCGAGGTGGACCCGCCGCTGTCACCCGATCTATTGGGCCTGTTCGTGGGGCGTCACATCTTCGCGCAGTCGCACTTGGCAGTGCCCGGCGCACCCGGCGCGATCTTTCTTTTTCGCAAGAATCTCTTGCGTGCCTCCAGCGACGCTGACGAGCTGGCGCGCGAAGTGCGCGTGACCGTGCAGCACGAAGTGGGACATCTCATGGGGCTGGACGAGGACGAGCTGGAGGACTGGGGGCTGGCGTAGCAGACCAGCTGACATCATCGCACCGCACCAGGCTGGCGTGAGCGACCGCCTAGTGAACCGCTCGACGCTTCTCCTCCATGAATCCCGCTCCGAACGTGCGCTCCGCCTCGAACTGGTTGTGCGCCCGACAGCGCAGGCGCAGGTTCGCGACGGTCGTCTGGCCGCCGCGTGCAACGGGGAGCTCGTGGTCGTATTCGAGAAACCTGCGTTCTTTGCACCGATGACCTTCGTCGCTGACGTACGTGCAGCGGCCGTCGTCGCGCTTGCGGACCTCACGTTTGATGGCGGCGGGGATGTGACGCGGGTTCTTCGATGACCTCCTGACCGCCCGCGGCTTGTCGGTGGCGGCGAACTTGAGCTTCTCCTGCTTCGCGATGAGCTCGTCCAGCGCACGTTCGAGGAGCTGAGGGATGTCGCCGCTCGGAACGGCGTGACCGAGGAGCTCCTGCGCGCGCATGAGTTTGTCGTGCATCTCCTGCGAGATCGTGAGGCGCAGCTCGAAGCGCCCGGGAGACAGCGGCGCGACGCGGCGCTGCGGTGCCGCAGGCAGCGCGGGTGGGGCAGGCGTGGGCATTTCGGGCGGGGCGGTTACCCGTCCCGGGACGGGTAGCCCTTCCGTGTTCGCAACGGCTTGCGCGGGAGCGTTCATCGGGGCGGGCACGTCACTTCTTGCCGGTGGCACCTCCGGCGACATTTCGGGCGCGGTCAGTGGAAGCAGGGTCGTGGGAACATCGGCCTTCGGGAACCGTTCGGCGATCAACAGCTCCACTTGAGCACGAGTCTTGTCGAGTGCAGCCGTGAGCAGCGACTCCGCCTGATCGGTTTCCAGTAAGTTGCGAAGGAGTGCCACGGTCGAGATCGACAGGCTGCCGTCCGCTATCGCAGGGACGATGAGCGGGAAGCGTCTCGCTGCTCGAGCGGTCAGGATGCGCTTGTAGGCCACGTCTTCGGACATGCGCAGCTTCTCGACGCAGTACCGATACATCGACGAGTAGCCCTCGTCCCGAAACGCCTTACACCGATCCACTTCGGCGATGAGCGCGAGCATCTCGGCGGTAGTCGCACGGTCCCGCATGACGACGTCGGCGAGCTTCTGGAGCAGTGCGCGACCTGCCAGGTGCGAGCGCGAATTGGAGAGCATCGCGAGACTCCGCGGGGGCGGATGGTCGCGGGGGCGCGGCATGGTCTCACGCGACACGCAGCCGTTGTGTCCCGGAGCTGCAATTTCCCCATTGGAGGGGACTCTGACATCTACGCGACGCTCTTCCAGCCCGGCGGCGGCCTGAAACGCCGCGGCGCGCCGCCCCTACTGGATCGTGACGGTCCCGTGCTCCATGTCCATGCCGCACGCGTAGTGCAGCGTGCCGGGGCTCGCGCCGGTGAGGTCGATGCGCACCGGCGTGTTGAGCGGCAGGTCATACTTCTTGCCGGTCTCGGTGAAGATCGCCTCGGTGGCGCACGTGGCGTTCGACTTGCGCGTGATCACCAGCACGGCGGCATGGCCCTTCTTCACGGTGACGTTTTCTGGCTCGAACCCATTGTCGGTCACGGCCACTTGGATCTCGGACGGACCCGAAGCGCCGCAGCCGGCGAGCAGCGCGAGAGCGACAAGCATCAGAAGCGGGCGCATCTTGGTCTCCAGGCAAGTGTTCTCGAGAGTTCTTCTTGGAAGTGGGAAGAAACGCCAGTATTCACTCGAAGCTTCGCAACCGCAACGACGACGTGACGACCGACACACTGGAGAGCGCCATCGCCAGCGACGCCAGCATCGGGTGCAGCGCGCCCTCCCAACCGAACAGCGGCCCGATCGGCCCGCCCGCGGAGAGCAGCGGCACGAGCACGCCCGCGGCCACGGGAATCAGCACGACGTTGTAAGCAAAGGCCCAAAAGAGATTCTCCCGGATCACCTGCATCGTGCGGCGCGCGAGCCGCAGCGCGTCGGGCACCGCGGTGAGGTCGCCGCGCAGCAGCGTGAACGCGCTCGCCTCCATCGCCACGTCGGTGCCGCTCGCCATCGCCAGGCCCACGTCGGCGCGCGCGAGCGCGGGCGCGTCGTTCAGGCCATCGCCCACCATGGCGACGCGTCTCCCTTCGCGCTGCAGGCGCTCGATGGCCGCAGACTTCCCGCTCGGGAGCACCGCGGCCATCACGCGCTCGCGCGCGATGCCCACGGCGGCGGCCACCGCGGCGGCGGCCTCGGCGTTGTCGCCCGTGATCATGTGGATCTTCAAGCCCTGTCCGGTGAGCGTGCGCACCACGCCGGCCGCTTCCGGCCGCACCGTGTCCGAGAGCCCGAGCAGGCCGAGCAGCTCGCCCCCCTCGGCGACCCCGACCACGGTGCGGCCCGCGCGCTCGAGCCGCGTGCGCTCGGCGGCGAGCGGCGCCTCGGCGACGCCGTACTCCTCGAGCATGGCCGCGCTCCCGGCGGCGATCGCGTGGCCGCCGGCGAGCGCATAGACCCCACGGCCGGGCGTCACGCCGAAGTCCTCGACCGGTCGCGACGAAGCCCCGCGCTCGCGGGCGCCGCGCACGATCGCGAGCGCCAGCGCGTGCTCGCTCTGCGCCTCGGCCGTGGCGGCAGCCTCGAGCAGCCGCCGCTCGCTCACGCCCGGCGCGACGACGATGTCGGAGAGCTGCGGCGCGCCCAGCGTGAGCGTGCCGGTCTTGTCGAACACGATCGTGTCCACGCGCTCGGCGCGCTCGATCGCCCCGGCGTCGCGCGCGAGCAGGCCCAACTGCGCGCCGCGGCCGGTCGCGACCACGAGCGCGGTCGGCGTGGCGAGGCCGAGCGCACACGGACAGGCCACGATCAGCACCGCGACGAGCTTCAGCAGCGCCGGCGCGAGCGCGCCGCCTGCGATCCACCACACGACGAACGCCAGCAGCGCGACGCCGATCACCGCGGGCACGAACACGGCCGCGATCCGGTCCGCGAGGCGCTGGACGTCGGCCTTCGTCGTCTGCGCGCGCTCCACCTGCGCGACGACTTGCATGAGAAGCGACTCAGCGCCCACGCGCTCGGCGACCATGCGAAATGCGCCCGTGCCGTTGAGCGTGCCGCCGGTGACTTCATCTCCTGGACCCACATCCATCGGCAATGGCTCACCGGTGACGAGCGCGCGGTTGATGCTCGAGCGTCCGTCGCGCACGCGCCCGTCCACGGGCACGCGCTCGCCCGGACGAACCACGAGGACGTCACCCACGTGAACCTCATCGAGCGGGACGGACTCTTCTGCGGAACCCCGCATGCGCACGGCCATGCGCGGCCGCAGCTCGAGCAATGCCCGCATCGCGCGTGACGTGCCGCTCCGCGCGCGCGATTCGAGCAGCCGGCCGAGCAGGATCAGCGCCACGATCGTCACCGACGTATCGAAGTAGACGTCGGGCATGCCCATGCCCATGTGTTGCGTCAACGCGAACGGCGCCGCGAACAGCGAGAACGTGGAGTACGCGAACGCCGCCAGCGTCCCCAGGCCCACGAGCGTGTCCATGTCCGGCGCGCGCCGGACCACGCCCCGCCACAGGCCGCGCAGGAACGGCCAGGCTGCCAGGAATTGCACCGGCAGTGCGAGCACGAACTGCGCGAACGCCTGCTGCCACGGCGTGCCGGGCAGGACGCCGGGCCAGAGCATGCCGACGTGCGCGATCACGAACACCGCGCCGCCGCAGCTCGCCGCGAGCAGGAAGCGGTTGCGGACCGCGCGCTCCTCGCGCGCGCGCTCGGCACCCTCGCGATCGTCGGCCACCGGGCTCGTGACCGGGAAGGCGTCGTAGCCGGTCTCCCGCACCGCCGCCGCGAGCCGCGCGGCCATCTCGCCCGACGCTTCGGTCGACGCCGCGCCAGCGGCGTCGATTGTAACGTCGGCCTCGGCGCGCTGCGTAGCGAGGTTCACGCGCGCGGCGATCACGCCCGGCACGCCGGCGAGCGCGCCCTCCACGCGCGCGACGCACGACGCGCAGTGCATGCCCGAGATCCGCAGCCGGAGCGTCTCCACGGCGGGTGCGGGCTCGCTCTCGCGACGCACGGCGGTGACCGGCACGAACGCGCTGCTCATCGCTCGGCCGCCTCGTGCGTGGCCGGCGTGGGCAGGGGTCGCTCCGCGCGCCGCCACTGGTTCCAACGCCACCACGTGTAGACCACGGGAATGATCTCCAGCGTCAGGAACGCCGAGGTGAAGAGCCCGCCCACCATCGGGGCCGCCACGCGCTTCATCACGTCGGCGCCGGCGCCCTGCGACCACAACAGCGGCACCAGGCCGATCATCATCGTCGCCACGGTCATGAGTTTCGGCCGCACGCGCTGCACGGAGCCCTCGAGTGTGGCCTCGACGATGTCGTCGAAGCCGCGGATGCGTCCCTCGGCGAGTGCCCTGCGATAGGCCACGTCACAGTAGACCACCATCACCACGCCGGTCTGGGTGGCGAGGCCCACGAGCGCGATCAGGCCCACCCACACCGCGGTGGAGAGATGGTAGCCGAGCAGCGTCAGCAGCCACACGCTGCCCACGAGCGCGAACGGCACGGAGGCGAGCACGATCAGCGCCGGGGCCAGCCGCCCGAAGTTCGCGTAGAGCAGCATCAGCACGAGCAGCAGCGTGAGCGGCACCACCAGCCGCATGCGCGATTGCATCTCTTGAAGCAGCTCGTACTGCCCGGTCCACTTGAGGAAGTACCCAGAAGGCAGCTTCACCTCGCGCGCCACGGCGCGCTTCGCGTCGTCGACGTAGCTGCCGATGTCGCGGCGCGAGGCATCCATGTCCACGTAGACGTAGCCCACGAGCATGCCGGCCTCGTCGCGGATCATGGGCGGCCCGCTCGCCACGTGCACGTCGGCCACCTGGCCGAGTGGCACGTGCGCGCCGCCGGTGACGCCCCAGCGGTCCATGCCCACGGCCGGGGCGGGACCCGCGCCGGGCTCGCGCGTCATCGGCGCCTGATTCGCGCCCATGCTCCCGGCGCGCCGCGACATGCCGCCGGAGGCCGGCATCGGGTCTGAGTCGGACACCCCGTTGCTCGCCAGGAGCGGGTCCCCCGCGAGCGCGCCGCCCGCCCCCATCTCGGTGCCCGCACGGCCGCCGCGATGGATCGGCACCAGCACCTCGCGCAGCCGTTCCACGTCCTGGCGCAGGTTCGAGGGGTAGCGCACGTTGATCGTGTAGCGCTCGCGGCCCTCCACCGTGACCTCGATCGGCTCGCCGCCGATCGCGGCCTCGATCACGTCCTGGACGTCACCAAGTGTGAGCCCATACCGCGCGAGCGCCTCGCGGTCCGGCACGATGTCCACGTAGAGCCCGCCCGTGTTCCGGTCGGCGTACACGCTGCGCGTGTGCGGCACGGCGGCGAGCGTGTGCTCCAGCTCGACGCCGATGCGCTCGATCTCGTTCAGGTCCGGGCCGAAGATCTTCACCCCGATCGGCGTGCGCACGCCGGTCGAGAGCATGTCGATGCGCGTCTTGATCGGCATCGTCCACGCATTGGTCCAGCCCGGCAGGCGCACGGTGTGGTCCAGCTCGGCCACGAGCTCGTCCCACGTCATGCGCCGCGAGTCCGGCCACAGCACGCGCAGCGCCGGTTCTGTCCACGCCGGCACGCGCCGCGACCACCAGCGATCGTGGTGCAGAACCCGCCACTGGTCGCGGGGCTTGAGCTTCACCACGGTCTCCACCATCGACAGCGGCGCGGGATCGGTGGGCGTGCTGGAACGGCCCGCCTTCCCGAACACGGTCTCGACCTCGGGGAAGCCGCGGATCAGCTGATCTTGAATCTGCAGGCTGCGCTTCGCTTCCTCGATGGAGAGATTCGGGAACGTCGTCGGCATGTACAGCAGATCGCCCTCCTGGAGCGGCGGCATGAACTCGTGGCCGAGGCGCGCCGCCATGGGGAGAGCGGACAGCACCGCGGCGAGGCCGATCGCGATCGTGGTCTTCGGGTTCTTGAGCGCCACCCACGCGAACGGACGGTAGACGGCGATCAGGGCGCGCGACACCGGGTGCTCGTGCTCGGGACGGATGCGCCCGCGCACGAACAGCGTCATCAGCGCGGGCGCCAGCGTCACCGAGACCAGCGCCGCGAACGCCATCGCGAATGTCTTCGTGTAGGCCAGGGGCTTGAACAGCCTTCCCGCCTGCCCGTTCAGCGCGAAGATGGGAAGAAAGGCGACCGTGATGATCAGCAGCGAGAAGAAGATCGGCGGGCCGACCTCCTTCGCGGCCTCGATCACGACGCGGGTCCGGTTGCTTCCGGGAGGCGCCGTCTCCAGGTGCTTGTGCGCGTTCTCCACGAGCACGATCGCGGCGTCCACCATGGCGCCGATGGCGATGGCGATGCCGCCGAGGCTCATGATGTTCGAGTTGATGCCCATGAAGTGCATGGGCACGAACGCCAGCGCCACCGCCAGCGGGAGCGAGAGCACCGGCACCAGCGTGCT
>DATNFC010000129.1:0-2483 GCA_035606545.1 Candidatus Methylomirabilota bacterium | reverse complement strand
GCGCGGCGCCACCGGGGACGCCGTGGACTACGAGACGAGCGCGGAGGCCGCGCCGCGGTTCCCCGAGATCCCGCGCGAGCGCTTCGCCGAGGCCGTGGTGTTCGTGGATGGCGAGGCCCAAGCCACGTTCGGCGCCGAGGCGGTGTTCCGTGCGCTCGCGAGCGCTCCCGGGCGCGGCTGGCCGCTGTGGCTGTTCGCGCACGTGCCGGGCTTCGCCGCGGCCTCGAACCTCGTGTACGCGTGGGTCGCGGGGCATCGACCGCTCCTCTCCCGCGTCTCGGGCTGGCTCTGGGGCCCGTCGCTCGTGCCGCCCGGCGAGCGCTTCACGATCTGGCTCTTCATCCGGCTGCTCGCCGTCGTCTATGCGATCGCGTTCGCCTCGCTCGCTGTCCAGGTGCGCGGGCTCATCGGCCACGATGGCATCCTGCCCGCGCGTGACTGGCTGGACGCGGTGCACGCGCAGCTCGGGTCGGCCGGCCACTGGTACGTGCCGACGTTGTTCTGGCTCGGCGCGGGTGACGGCGCGCTCGTGGGCGTGTGCGTCGCCGGCACGGCGCTCGCCGTGCTGTTGTTCGCGGGCGTCGCGCCGCCGCTCACGCTCGCGGCGCTCTGGGCCTGCTACCTCTCGCTCGTCTCGGTGGGACAGGACTTCCTCTCGTTCCAATGGGACTCGCTGCTGCTCGAGGCGGGCTTCATCGCCATCTTCCTCGCGCCGTGGCGGTGGCTCTCGCGCCCCGCGAGCGATCCCCCGCCACCGCGGCTCGCCCGCTGGCTCGTCCGCTGGCTCATCTTCCGGCTCATGTTCTCGTCGGCCGCGGCGAAGCTCGCGAGCGGCGATCCGTCGTGGCGGCAGCTGACGGCGCTCACGTTCCACTACGAGACGCAGTGCCTGCCGCCGTGGACGGCGTGGTATGCGCACCACCTGCCGCTCGCGTTTCAGCGCCTCTCGTGCGCCTCGATGTTCGCGATCGAGGGGCTGGTGCCGTTTCTCTTCTTCGCGCCGCGGCGGCTGCGGTTCGCGGGCGCGTTCGTCACCATCGGCTTCCAGCTCCTGATCGCGCTCACCGGGAACTACGGCTTCTTCAACTGGCTCACGATCGCGCTGTGCGTGCCGCTGCTGGACGACGGTGTGTTCCGGCGCGCGCGCCCGGCGGCCCCCGCGGGCGCGAGCGCCCCGCCCTGGCTCCTTCGCCCCGTCGCCGTGCTGCTGCTGGCGTTGAGCCTCGTTCCGCTCAGCGACGTACTCGGCTGGAAGCGCGCGTGGTTGGGGCCGCTGCCCGCGATCGAGCGCCAGCTCTCGCCGCTCGACCTGGTCAATCGCTACGGGCTCTTCGCGGTGATGACCACGCGGCGGCTGGAGATCTCGATCGAGGTGAGCGACGACGGCGTGCGCTGGCGCGAGTACCCGTTCCGCTGGAAGCCGGGCGCGGTCACCGACCGGCCGGCGCTCGTGGCGCCCTACCATCCACGGCTCGACTGGCAGATGTGGTTCGCGGCCCTTTCCGAGTTCGGCCGCGACCGCTGGTTCCTCGCGTTCTGCCGCGCGCTGCTCCAGGGCTCGCCGGGCGTGCGCGCGCTCATGGGCCGTGATCCGCACCCGGGGGCGGCGCCGCGCTACGTGCGCGGGCTCGCGTACGACTACCACTTCAGCGACGCCGCGACGCGCAAGGCCACCGGCGCGTGGTGGACGCGGGAATGGGTCGGCGCCTACGGCCCGGCTCTCGCGCTCCAGGACGGCCGACTGGTGGTGGCGCCGCTCGAGACGCTGCCGTAGCCGCGCGCGAAGCCGCGGCTGCGGGAGTTCCCCGACACGCCGTCGGTGATGCGCCGCGCGCAGCGTCCGGTCGAGCGTGGACACGCGCGTCACAGCGTCGCCAAAAGCACGCACTCGCGAATCTCGACGCGAATCCGTTGCGCGCATCCTGCCATCCGTTGCGTATGACACACGGGCGCAGCACGTGAGCGGAACCGGTCGCGACGAAGACAGCAGTCCGACTCATGGAACAAGGAGAGGAGGTGACAGTATGAAGCTCCTGAATCCCGAGCTGGAGAAGCTCGAACAGCGTGTCGCGCCGGATCTCGGCGTTGGCATCGGTATCGGGGTCGGCGTGGGCCTGGGGTCGAACTCGGAAGACTCGGGCTCGGGCAGTGGCTCCTGAGTTCAATAGTGATCCGGTCCGAGGCGAACGACGGTCAGCAGGTCAGGGAAGCCTGGTCGGCGGGTGACGACCGGGTGGAGACGGCTCAGGATCGGCTGGGGGAAGACTGCCGGGGCGCACTCCGGCGGTCTTCCCCGTCTATTGGGAAGGCCCCCCCTCTCGTGAGCGCTTTCCTTCCCCGGCTGCGAACCGGCGTCACCGTGAACCCGCAGGGCGCGGGCGCCGTGGTCATGGATCCGGTTCGCCGGGAGTTCTTCCGCCTGGGTGCGCTCGAGCGCTTCCTGATCGAGCACTGCGATGGCGTGACGCCGATCGAGGACGTGC
>DATNFC010000128.1:0-18443 GCA_035606545.1 Candidatus Methylomirabilota bacterium | reverse complement strand
CCAGCAGCTCCAGGCCGCCGGCGAGCTGGGCGCGCCGCTCGACCCGCGTCTCGTGCTGGCGCCGCTGCCGCCGCGCGTCACCGACATGCTGCGCAAGAACTCGCTCTCCGAGGCGGAGGCGAACCAGCTCAGCCAGTCGGGGTTCCTCGCCACCGACCTCGTGCGCCGGCTCGCGAGCGCCGCGGTCGAGTGCGGGATCGACGTCGCCGCGTCCCAGCCCGGCACCGTGGCGCAGACCGTCAGCACGGTCGAGGTGCGCGCCGAGGTCCGGCTGCGTGGGCGCTACTCGCTGGTGGTGAAGCTGCTCGACACGCTCGCGCGCGAGCGCGCGCTCTACCGCATCGAGAAGATCTCGATCGCGCCGCTCGGGAATGGCATCGTGGAAACCCGGCTCGAGGTGGCGCGCGTGTTCCTGAAGCGCAGCGGGGGGACGCCATGAGCCGCGGCCCGGAGACCTGGATCCCGTCGCTCGTGGCGCTCGCCGTGCTCATCGCCGCCGGCACGCAGACCGTGGGAGCGCTGCGCGTGACCGGTGCGTTCGGCTGGCAGCCGGATGCCGTTCCCGTGGGCGTGCCGCCCGCGTACGAGACCGTGAACCGTGCCCTGGACCGGGGCGACCCGCGGCTCGCGCTCACCTCGGTGCGCGATCCGTTCACGGCGCGCATGCAGGTCGTGCCGCGCGCGCCGGTGCGGACCGTCCGGCACGAGACGCTGGCGCCGCCCGCGCTGCCTGTCCTCACCGCGATCGTGTGGGACAGCGATCCGCGCGCGCTCGTCCACTGGAAGGACCGCGAGTGGACCGTGCGCGAAGGCGGGCTGTTCGACGAATTCCAGGTCCTGAGCATCACGCGCGACCAGGTCAGCCTGCGTCGTGGCGAGGCCACCCTGGTGCTGCAACGCCGTAACCCCGGAGATTGACGTGAACCGCACCAGCCGATGGTTCCTGATCGCCGCGCTCCTGGCGGCGCTGCTCCTCCCCGCCCGCTCCACGCGCGCCGAGATCGATCTCGGGCCGCGCGTGAGCCTCGACGCCGACGACGCCTCGCTGCCGGCCGTGCTCAAGATCCTCGCCGAGAAGGGCAACCTGAACATCGTCACCGGCCCCGGCGTCGCCACCGGCCACATCACGATCCATCTGAAGGACGTGCCGGTGGAGCAGGCGGTGAACCTGGTCGTGCGCGCGGCCGGCCTGGCCTACGAGCGCATCGGCAACTCGATCCTCGTCGCCGAGGCGAAGTCGCTCACCGACGAGACCGGGCTCTCCTCGTACACGATCGAGCTCAAGTACGCCGACGCGTCCGAGGTCCAGGCCGCGCTCTCCGGCATCTCGGACAAGATCCAGGTCGACCGCGGCGGCAACCGCCTGATCATCGTCACCAGTCCGCGCGTCATCGCCGAGCTCCAGCGCGTCGTGACCGAGATGGACAAGCCCGCGCGGCAGGTGATGCTGGAGGCGCGCGTGGTCGAGGTGAGCACGGACGGCCTGAAGAAGTTGGGCATCGACTGGGACCTGTTGAACCGCCAGGGCTTCACGTTCATCGAGGGCACGTACGACTCGGTCAACGTCAGCAACCTCAGCAACACGGGCGCCGGCAGCGCCAGCGGAACGCTGCAGGCGGTCCCGAACACGCCCGGCACGTACGACATCTGGAAGTTGGGAAACTTCACGCGCCTGCCCATGGTGTTCCAGTCGTTCGTGGACCTGCTCATCCACGACGGCAACGCGCGCGTGCTCGCGCAGCCGAAGCTGGTGACGCTGAACGGCAAGGAAGCGAGCATGCTCGCGGGCCAGCGCATCCCCTACCTCGTGAGCCAGACGGTGTTCGCCGGCGGGGCCGCGGCGCCGACGCAGACGGTCCAGATCGAAGAAGTGGGCATCAAGCTGGCGATCACGCCGCTGATCAATGCCGACGGCTTCATCACCGTGCACATCCGGCCGGAGGTCAGTTCGGTGACGGGCTTCCGCGGGCTCGCCGGGGACCTGCCGGTCGTGTCCACGCGCCAGGCGGAGACCACGGTGCGGCTCAAGGACGGCAGCTCGGTGCTGATCGGCGGGCTCCTGAACCAGGAGAAGACCACGACGATGACGAAGGTGCCGCTGCTCGGGAACGTTCCGTTCCTGGGCGCGTTCTTCCGCCACGAGAACACGACCACGTCGAACCGGGACCTGGTGATCGAGGTGACGCCTCACCTGCTGCCCGAGCAGCCGTAAGGCTCCGTTTCGAGAGCGGAGTGCGGCGTCAGAACCCCGGGACGTGCCTCACGCTCAGGACCGCCGCCATCCAGCCGATCCAGCAGCCCAGGGCGACCGTGAGCGCGATCGTCACGAGCCCCATTCCTGCGGTGGCAAGTACGGGATTGTCCCGCCGATAACGGTAGAGCTGCACGATCAGCAGCGGCACGAGCGCGCCCTTCAGCAGCACGAAGACCAGCCACGACTGCTGCACGACCGGAGCCAGCAACGGGTTCCCCTCGCGATTGCCGAACCAGTGGATGCCGACGGCGGTGGCGAAGAGATCCAGGCTGTTGACGACGACGGCCGAAAACAGGACGGCTCGCATCATGGCGTGTATATCTCGCAGGGAAGCGGGGGAAACGAGTAGCATTCTGCCTGCCCCACCCCTTGGGCACAAGGGACAACGAGAGGGATCTTGATCGCAGCGAACGGGACGCTGTTCATCGGCGCGACGCTGGGTGTGCTGGGGGCGATATTCGGCAGCGCGGTGACCGCGCTCGCCTGGCGGCTGCCGCGCGGTGAGTCGTGGGTACATGGCCGCTCGCGTTGTCCTGCGTGCGCACATGTATTGGGTCCGCTCGACCTCGTCCCCGTCCTGAGCTGGATGCTCGCCCGCGGGCGTTGCCGCTACTGCGGCGTCGCCGTGCGCGTGCGCTATCCGCTCATCGAGCTGTCGTGCGCCGCGTGGGCGGTGCTCGCCTGGGTGCGGCTGGGATTCGTCGCGGAGCTGGCCCCGGTGCTCCTGTGGGGCTGGCTGCTCGTCGCGCTCACCGTGATCGACCTCGATTTCAAGCTGCTGCCCGATGCGCTCACGTTCCCGGGCACGCTGCTCGCCGTGATCGCGGCGCTGCTCGGCCCCGGGGCGCAGCACGCGCTGCTCGGCATGGTCGCGGGCAGCGGCTACCTGTGGCTGTTCGCGTGGATCTGGTCCACGTTCCTCAAGCGCGAGGGCATGGGCGGCGGCGACATCAAGCTGGCCGCGATGTTCGGTGCCCTGCTCGGCCCCGTGGGCGCGTTCCTCACGATCACGCTCGCGGCGCTCGCGGGCGCGCTCGCCGGAGCGTGGCTTGCCGCGCGCGGTCGCGGCGGCATGCGCAGCGAGCTGCCGTTCGGCACCTGCCTCGCGCCCGCCGCGATGGCGGTGTTCCTGTGGGGCGATCGTGTCGTCGAGGCCTACGTGTCGCTCGTTCGCCCATGAGCCCGCGCTTGAAGACTTCCACGCGCCACGCTAGCGTCCATGGCTTGACCGACCCGTCCCCCCTGCCCCGCCGCGCGCTCGCCGCGACGCTGCTGCTCGCCCTCGGGCTCGCGCTCGCCGGCTGCTCCATCCAGAAGATGGCGTCGAAGAGCGTCGCCGACTCGCTCACGAAGGGCCCCGACGTCTTCGGCACCGAGAACGACCCGGAGCTGGTGCGCGACGCGCTCCCGTTCGGGCTCAAGACGATGGAGATGCTGCTCCAGCAGCAGCCGAACCACGAGGGGCTGCTGCTCACGCTGTGCAAGGGGTTCACGCAGTACAGCTACGCGTTCGTCCAGAGCGAGGGCGACCTGATCGTGAACTCCGACTACGCGCGCTCCACGGCGCTGCATGAGCGCGCGTTCCGGCTCTACCTGCGCGCGCGCGACTACGGCCTGCGCGCGCTGTCCCTGCGCCACCCCGGCATCGCCGACTCGCTGCGGCTCGCCCCTGCGCGCGCGGCTGCAAGGCTCGACGCGAAGGACCTGGCGCCGCTCTACTGGTGCGCGGCGAGCTGGGGCTCGGCGATCTCGCTCGGGAAGGACCGGCCGGAGATGCTCGCCGACCTGCCTGCGATCCGCGAGCTCGTGCTGCGCGGCCTCGCGCTCGACGAGCGCTACGAGGAGGGCGCGTTCCACGACGCGGCGATCGTCCTCGATGCGCTGCCGCCGGCGATGGGCGGCTCGGTGGCCTCGGCGCGGAAACACTTCGAGCGCGCGGTCGAGATCTCCGGCGACCGCCGCGCCTCGCCGTACGTGACGCTGGCCCAGAGCGTCTCGGTGATGCAGCAGGACCGCGCCGAGTTCCGCCGGCTCCTGGAACGAGCGCTCCAGTTCGACCCCGACAAGGACCCGCCGAACCGGCTGGCCACGATCGTGCTCCAGCGCAAGGCGAAATCGTTGCTCGAGCGAGAGTCCGATTTCTTCCTCGACGACGCCACAGCTCCTGACACCACCTCCTCCGAGGAGAAACGATGATCCGCGAATCCCGCCCGGCCCGCTGGATGCCGGGCGTGCTGCTGGCCTCGCTCTTGCAGTTTGCGGGCGCGTTCGCGCCCGCCCCAGCGCACGCGCAGGCCGTCGTGAAACTGGCGACGCTCGTCCCCGAGGGCTCGGTCTGGGACAAGGCGCTGCGCGACATGGGCGCCGAGTGGACGTCGTCGACGCAGGGCCGCGTGTCGTTGCGCGTCTACCCCGGCGGCGTGGCGGGCGACGAGCCTGACGTCGTGCGCAAGATGCGCATCGGCCAGCTCCAGGCGGCCGCGATCACCACCGCGGGCCTGGCCTCGATCGATCCCGCGTTCAACGTGTTCAACGTGCCCATGTTCTTCACCTCGTACCCCGAGCTGTTCGCGACGCTCGACAAGCTCGAGCCGGTGTTGAAGCAGCGACTCGAGGCGAAGGGCTTCGTGCTGCTGTCGTGGGGGCACGGCGGCTGGGTGTACTTCTTCACCAAGGACCCGGTCGAGACCGTGGCGGGCTTGCGGCACACGAAGATGTTCACGTGGGCCGGCGACGACCAGATGGTGAACGTGTGGAAAGCGAAGGGCTTCAATCCCGTGCCGCTCGCGGCCACCGACATCATGACGGGGCTCCAGACCGGGATGATCGACTCCTATCCCACGACCCCGCTGCTGGGCCTCACGCTGCAGTGGTACCGGCAGACGCCGAACATGGTGGGCATGGGCATGGCGCCGCTCGTCGGCGGGCTGGTGATGAGCAAGGCCGCGTGGCTCAAGCTCCCGGAGGCCGACCGCACGAAGGTGCAGGCCGCGTGCGATCGCATGGAGAAGAGGCTCGAGGTCGAGGTGCCGCGCCAGGACACCACGGCCGTGGGTGAGATGAAGAAGCGCGGGCTCACCGTGAACATGGTCTCGCCCGCGAACCAGGCGGAGTTTCGCTTGGTGGCCGAGGAGTTCGCCACGGCCATGGCCGGTGTGCGCATTCCGCCGGAGGTGCTGACGCTCGCGCGCAAGGAGCGCGACGCGTTCCGGAAGGCGAACGGCGGGGCGAAGTAGCCCCGCCGTCTCAGGCGCCCGCCACGCGTCAACGCGTGGCGTTTCAACCCAGCGACATCAGGCCGCCTTGCGCTCGATCGGCCTCACCTCGCGCAGCGGCGTGGTGAGCTTCTGCCAGCTATTGGCGTCCGCCTGCGCCACGTTGCGCATGCTCTGGTAGATGGAGTGCACGGCGAACGCGATGCCGGCCATCGTCGTGAACGTGCTCATCAGCTCGCCGCGGGACGACGACTCGGCGAACACCCAGCCGAGCACGATCGCGCCCAGCGAGACCAGGTTCGCGAGCGCGAGCGGCGTCCAGTCCGTCGTGTCCGGGGCGCCGGGCAGGCGGCCGAGCTGCGCGAGGCGCGTGTGCCACTGCGCGCCGCTCCGGTCGGTCTCGTGGAACTCCCGCACGTAGCCCTCGACCAGACGGGCGCGACGGCGCGCGTGCAGGTTCGCGTAGTAGCCGAACGCCATGCACACCACGACGGCGAGCAGCTGTCCCGCGCTGCGTGTGCCGATCGCGGCTGAGAGCAGCGCGGCGCACGCGATCGTGGAGCCCGTCCACGTCCACTGCGCGGTCCGTTCGAGATCGCGCACCCGGTCCATCAGCGCGGCGTACTCCTGTCCGCGAAGGTCCTCGGTCCCCATGGCCCCTCCTGATCGTCCATGCCGGCCGCGATCGCCCCGCCGGTCGGGACGACCTCCCCGGAGTTATCGACCCACGCGCGCCCGGCCTTGAGGACCCCGCGCGGGTCCGGTTGCGCGTTGCCGCTCTGGGGTCCCGATGCGAGAGTGCCGGCTCGCTCGTTCCCACCACCCGAGGGCCGCCGTCATGCGTCTCCGCGATCCCCTGTGCGTGCTGTCGCTGCTCACGGCCTCGCTGCTGACCGCTGCCCCGCCGGCGAGCAGCGCCGCGACCGCTGAAGCTAAAGGCGAGCCGTCAACCGCCACGTCCACGCTCGGCTACTACCGTTTCCCATCGCTGCGCGCCGGCACGATCGTGTTCACCGCCGAGGGCGACCTGTGGCGCGTGCCGCTCGCGGGCGGCGTGGCGCAGCGGCTGACGTCGCACCTCGGTGAGGAGACGCGCTCCGCGATCTCGCCCGACGGCCGCACGGTGGCGTTCTCGGCCACGTACGACGGCCCCACCGAGGTGTACGTCATGCCGCTCGCGGGCGGGCTGCCGAAGCGGCTCACGTGGGACGGGCTGCGTGATCTCGTCGTGGGCTGGACGCCGCAGGGCGAGGTGCTGTTCACGTCGCGACGCGGCTCGGGGTTCCCCGCCGGCCAGCTGTTCGCGGTGCACCCGGTGAGCGGCGCGCGGCGCGCGATCGCGCTGGCGCAGGCGGCCGAGGGCGCCTGGGACGGCGGCACCCTCTACTTCACGCGCCAGGAGCCGAACATCAGCAACACGCGACGCTATCGCGGCGGCACGCTCCAGCAGCTGTGGGTGTGGAGCGGCGGTACGGCCGAGGCGAAGCGCCTGATGCCGGAGGATTCGGCCGCGAGCCGCACGCCGATGCCGTGGCAGGGGCGCATCGCCTTCGTCGGCGACCGGAGCGGCAGCATGAACCTGTGGTCGGTGAAACCCGACGGCAGCGACGCGCGCGCGCTCACGAGGCACGACGGCTGGGACGTGCTCGGCGCCGCGCTCGACGACGGCAAGATCGTGTACCAGCTGGGCGCGGACCTGCGCATGCTGGACCTCGCGAGCGGCGACGATCGTGCGCTCGACGTGCGCATCGCGTCCGACCTGGACCAGTCGCGCGAGCACTGGGTGCAGAACCCGACCGACTGGGTGACGAGCGCGCACCTCTCTCCCACCGGCGATCGCGTGGCGCTCACGGCGCGCGGCCAGGTGTTCGTGGTGCCGGTCGAGGACGGGCGGCTCGTGAACGTGACCCGCGAGCCCGGCGTGCGCTGGCGCCAGGCGCGGTTCCTGGCGGACGGCAGGTCGGTCGTGGCGCTCGGGGACAGGGCGCTCGGCAATGCTGGCGCGGCCGCTCCAGAGGTGGAGTGGTGGAAGCTGCCGGCGAACGGCGTGGGCGAGCCCGCGGCGCTGACACGCGACGCGAAGGTGCTGCGCTTCGACGGCCTGCCCTCCCCCGACGGCAAGTGGCTCGCGAGCACGAACAAGGACCAGGAGCTCTGGCTCCTCGACGTGGCCGGCGGCCAGCACAAGCGCATCGCCGTCTCCGAGGAGTGGGACGACCCGCGAGACCTCGCCTGGTCGCCCGACTCGCGCTGGCTCGCCTACATCCGCCCGGCGCCGAACCTGCTCACGCAGGTCATGCTCTACGACACGAAGAGCGGCGTCACGACCGCGCTCACGAACGAACGCTGGGACAGCTACAGCCCGGCGTGGAGCCCCGACGGCAAGTGGCTCTGGTTCCTCTCCGACCGCCATTTCGACACGGTCGTGCGCAGCATCTGGGGCTCGCGCCAGCCGGATCCGTTCTTCGACCGGCCGACGCAGGTATTCGGTCTCGCGTTGCACAAGGGCACGCGCTCGCCGTGGGCGAAGCTCGACGAGTTGCAGGGGGCCGGCGACGAGGGCAAGGACAAGGACGCCAAGGCCGGGAAGCCGGGGGCGAAGACGGGCGAGGCCAAGGCGGGCGATGCGAAGTCGCCCGCGCCGGTCGCGATCGACCTCGACGGCATCGCGTCGCGCCTGATCGAGGTTCCGGTCGATCCGGGCAACCTGCGTTCGCTCGCGACCGACGGCAAGCGGCTCTACTTCCTCGCCAGCGAGTCGGACGTGAACGCCAAGCCGGATCTCCAGTCGCTCGAGATCGCGCGCAAGCAGGACGGCGTCTCCACCGTGCTCGCGGGCGTGGACGGCTACGAGCTGAGCGCGGACGCGAAGAAGCTGCTGGTGAGGAAGGGCGACGCCTGGTACGTGTTCGACGCGGGCGGCAAGGCTCCCGACAAGCTCGACAAGTCGAAGCTCCCGCTCGCCGGCTGGACGTTCGCGTTCGACCCGAAGATCGAGTGGCGCCAGATGTTCACCGAGGCGTGGCGGCTCGAGCGCGATTACTTCTACGACCGCGGCATGCACGGGGTGGACTGGAAGGCGCAGCTCGAGAAGTTCCGGCCGCTCGCGGACCGCGTCACCACGCGCGGTGAGCTGGCTGACGTGTTCCAGCAGATGGTGGGCGAGCTCTCCGCGCTGCACATGTACGTCTATGGCGGCGACCAGCGCCGCGGCACCGATCAGTCGGAGCCCGCGTCGCTGGGCGCTCAGCTCGTGCGTGACGAGCGGGCGGGCGGCTGGAAAGTGCAGCGCGTGTTCCGCACCGACCCCGACGAGCCCGCGAAACTCTCCCCGCTCTCGAAGCCCGAGGTTGGCGTGCGTGACGGCGACGTGGTGCTGGCGGTGAACGGCGTGCCGACGCTGAGCGCGGGCGATCCCGGCGCGCTGCTCCTGGGCCAGGCGGGCAAACAGGTGCTGCTCCGCGTGCAGCGCGCGGGCAGTACCCCGCGCGAGGTGATCGCGCAGCCGGTCACGCCGGTGCGCGAGACCGACCTCCGCTACACGGAGTGGGAGTACACGCGCCGCCTGCGAGTGGACTCGCTCTCGGCCGGCCGCGTTGGCTACGTGCACCTGCGCGCGATGGGCGCTTCCGACATGGCGCAGTGGCAGCGTGACTACTTCCCTGTCTACGACCGCGATGGCCTGGTGATCGACCTCCGCGGCAACCGCGGCGGCAACATCGACGCCTGGATCCTCGGCAAGCTGCTCCGTCGCGCCTGGTTCTGGTGGCAGCCGCGCGCGGGGCGTGCGTTCGCGAACATGCCGTTCGCGTTCCGAGGCAAGATCGTGGCGCTCGTGAACGAGACCACGATCTCCGACGGCGAGGCGTTCGCCGAGGGCTTCCGCCGGCTGGGGCTCGGCAAGGTGGTGGGCACGCGCACCTGGGGCGGCGAGATCTGGCTCTCGCAGGACAACTTCCTCGTCGACCGCGGCATCGCCACCGCGGCCGAGACCGGCGTGTTCGGCCCGGCGGGCGACTGGCTGATCGAGGGCCGCGGCGTCCACCCCGACGTGGTCGTGGACAACCTCCCCCATGCCACCGCCGAGGGCGCGGACGCGCAGTTGGACGCGGCTGTTAGACTCCTGTTGGACGAGATCAAGGCCGATCCCGTGAAACGACCGGGGACACCGCATTACCCCGACAAGTCCGGACGGCGCTGATCATGACCCGGCAGGAACGCAGGCTCATCGGCACGTTGTTCACGCTCGCGCTGCTCGCATGGGCGGGCGTCGCTAAAGCCGGCGCCAAACCCATCCTGTTCCCGCCGACGCCGAACGGGCCCGCCGAGTGGCGCGACGAACGCGACGTGGCGCCGTTCCTCGCCGCGTGGAAGGCCGAGGGGCTGCGGCGCGCGCGACACATGGCGGTGAGCGCAACGCCTAACCAGCTCGCCTACGACGTCAGCTGGTACGACCTCGACCTGACGTTCAACCCGGCGGGCGCGCAGGTCTCGGGCACGGTCCGCGTGCGTGCGAAGGTGCTGGCGGGACCGCTGAGCACGCTGGACCTCGACCTGAATGCGAGCCTGGGCGTCACCGCGGTCCAGTCGGCCGGCTCGCCGGCGACGTTCTCGCGCCCGGGCGACCTGCTCACCGTGAACCTCGACCGCCCCTACCTCACCGGCGAGTTCGTCGACGTGCGCGTCACGTACTCGGGCGTCCCGGTGGCGGGCTCGTTCGGCTACCAGATGGTGAATGGCCGGCAGCTGATCTGGAGCCTTTCGGAGCCCTACGGGGCGCGCACCTGGTGGCCGTGCAAGGACCAGCCCGCGGACAAGGCCGACTCGGTGACGATCCGCTACACCGTGCCCACGGGTCTCACCACCGCCGCCAACGGCACGCAACTCTCAGCGACCGACAACGGCATCCAGGCCGTGACGCGCTGGCGCGAGAGCCACCCGATCGCCACCTACCTGGTCTCGATCGCGAGCTACCCCTACACGCACACGCTCGATTGGTACCGGCCCTCGCCCACCGATTCCATGCGCATCGACTTCTTCAACTATCCCGAGAGCGCGGGGGGTGCGGCCGCCGTCCAGGCCAAGGTGAAGACGATGCTCGGCGCGTACTCCGCACGTTTCGGGGCCTATCCGTTCCAGGACGAGAAGTACGGTCACGCGCAGTTCCAGTTCAGCGGCGGCATGGAGCACCAGACCTGCACGAGCCTGGGCTCGTTCGCCGAGTTCGTCGTCGCGCACGAGCTGGGCCACCAGTGGTGGGGCGACCTCGTGACCTGCCGCGACTTCCACCACATCTGGTTGAACGAGGGCTTCGCCACCTACATGGAGGCGATCTGGGCCGAGTCGCAGGGCGGCCTCGCCGCGTACCACGCCGACCTCGCGCTCAACAAGTACTACGGGCCGGGCACGGTGTACGTGCCGAACGACCAGGACGAGGCCCGCATCTTCGATTCGAACCTGTCGTATGACAAAGGCTCGTGGGTGCTGCACATGCTGCGGCACGTGCTCGGCGACGCCACGTTCTTCTCCGCGATGCTCCAGCACCGCGCGACGCACGCGTACGGCACCGCGACCACGGAGACGTTCCGCGCCGCGTGCGAGGTGGCGTCCGGACGCGATCTCTCGAAGTTCTTCCAGCAGTGGGTCTATTCCGAGCGCTACCCGGTCTATCGCGCCACGTGGACGTCCCAGCCCGCAGCCGGTGGCTACGACGTATCGCTCACGCTCGAGCAGCGCCAGAGCTGGCAGCTCTTCACCATGCCCGTGGACGTGCGCATCGCCACGACCGCCGGCCCGCGGGACTTCGTGGTCCCGGACTCGCTCGTGTCGCAGTCGTTCACGCTGCACGTGGATGCCCAGCCCACGGCGCTGACGCTGGACGCCGACGACTGGATCCTGAAGCAGGTGGAGCGCCCGGTCGTGCAGCCGCCGTTCGACCGCGGTGTGCTGGTCGTGAACGGCGTGGACTGGGCCACGTACGGCGCGGAGATCACGTCCGCCTACACGGACAAGGCGTTCTCCGGTAACTACGCGATCGACTTCTGGGACCACTTCAACGCGCCCGTCGGTGGTTATCCGGCCGTGCTGCCGGCGCCTTTGGGCCACGGCGCGGTGCCCCCCGACGTGCTCGGCCACTACCGGAACGTGGTCTGGGTCGGCAACGCGTTCAACGGCGACGCGGACTCGTGGGTGCAGACGCCGATCCGCCCGTACCTGGACTCGGGCGGGAACGTGCTGCTCCTGTGCAAGGATGCGCAGGTGTTCCTGGACGATGGGCTGCTCGACTACCTCGGTATCACGCTCACGGACGTGGGCGTGTTCATCAACGACTGTGTCGCCACGCGGCCCGGCTTCGTGGCGAACCTCACGCGCACCGGAACGCAATCCGGGTGCGCGGTGTTCGACACCGTGCGCTCGCGGGCGGACACCGAGCTGTTCTACAAGACCACGAGCGGGTTCTCGCCGCATCGCGGCGTCGGCGTGGTGCGCCTACGGGCGGGCGGCGCGGGGCTGCGCGCGAACGGCGGGCGCTTCGCGTTCTTCTCCGGCCGGCCATATCGCTGGAACCACACCGGCTTGAACACCGCGACGACGAAGATCCTGTCGCAGTACTTCCTCGAACCGGTGAACGGACTCGGCGTGCGGCCCGGGACGGACGTGCTCTCGCTCGCACCGTTCACACCGAATCCATCGCGCGGCGAGCGCACGGTGCGCTTCACGCTGCCGGCCGCCGGTGACGCGCGGCTCGAGGTCATGGACGTGACGGGGCGCCTGATCCGCACGCTGGCGGCGGGTGTGCTGCCGGCGGGCCCGCACGAGCGCACATGGGATGGTCGCGACGAGCGCGGTAACCGGGCGCACGCGGGGCTCTACTTCGTGCGGCTGCGCGCGGGCCGCGAGACGCTGGCGGAGCGCTTCGTCCAGCTGCCGTGAGGGCGGCGCGGCGAGCCGCCTTCCACGCGCTGGGCGCGGGCCTGGCGCGGGTGGCGCTGGCGGGGATGAGGTAGCGCCGTCGTGGGAGTCGCGCGTACAGCGGACCGCCGGTCGGTCGTGTGTCATGACATGCTCGCGAATCCGATCGAGCACGACGTTGTGCACGCCATTTCGTGCTACCGAAACGCGCCACGAGTTAGTTACTGTCGTGCCACCCCCGACCCCCACATGTCGCGCCAGGGCAGGCGCATCCGCGTACTGGCCTCACGCCCCGCACGGCGCCGCGCCGGTTCCGCGAGGAGGCCGCGCATGAACGTCGATCCCGATGCCACGCTCGTCCACATCTCCGTCAGGGAGATATTGCCCGGCTCCAGCATGTACGATCTGGGCGTTTTTCCAAGCCGGGCTGGCGAGGTGAAGACCTTCTACGACTCGGGAACTGACCCGAAGAAGCGCCACAAGGAGCGCCCACGCAAGGTCACGTGGGTCACGCACGGCATCCCCGCGGGCTGGGTGCTGGCAATCAGGGGCAAGTCGAGTGCAAAGCCCCTCGGTGTTATTGCCATGGTCACCGGCGATGCCGCCAAGCCGGAACAAACGACTACTGGCACTGTGCAGGTCAAGAAGAAAGACACGTGGTCCTATAACGTCTTTCTGTACAGCCCGGGGGTTAACCCCGACGATGACGCCCTCGCCCACGCCTCGGTCGATCCTGACATCGACATCCATCCCGATCCGTAGTAGCGCGAGGCGGCCGCTGAGCCAAGGTGAGCCAAGGTGAGCCGGGGCATCCCCCGGCTCACGGCGTTTTGTGCGCAGGCGCCGCCGGAAACGCCGGGTCGTTCTTCAGCGCCGCGAATTCGGCCTCAGCGTGGAGAACAGCCGATGGGGTTCCCAGCGCAACCGTCTGCCGAGCCGCAGCCAACGCCTCGCTGCGGCGTCCGCACGTGGCGTATGCCTTCGCCAACTGGTGAGTGAGATCGGCGTTGTCGACAGGGACTGAGCCGAACGCCGCGAGCGCGGCGGACACCTCGTCACAGCGGCCAAGTTTGGCCAGGCTCAGGATGCGCTGCATGCGCAGCTTGCTGTTCTTGGGATTCACGTGGAGCTGCTCGTCCGCGAGCTGCAGCGCGTTCGCGTAGCTGACGAGCGCTGAATCGCGTCGTCCGAGCTGGGTGTCCAGGTCGCCAAGGCTCAGCCACACGTTGATGTTCCTCGGATCGAGCCGGGCCGCGAGCGCGTAGTACCGCTCGGCCTCCCCGAAGCGGCGGCCGAAGAAGTACGTCGTCCCGATGTTGCCGGCGGCCACGCCGTCCTCGACCGGCAACGGGAGCTTGTCGTACAGCGCTATGGCAGCATCGTAGTTCCCGGTCTTGGCTTCGACAGCAGCGAGTTGCGTGTAGCCCACGTTCGTCTCAGGAACCAGGTGGATGACCTGGCGGAAGGCCTCGCGCGCGCCCGGGAAGTTCCCTCGCATGGCCAGCAAGACCCCGAGCGAGTTCCAGTTTCGCCAGTAGCCGGGCCGTACCTCGGTCGCATGCCGAATGTGTGACTCGGCCTGGTCGAGGTTGCCGGCGTCGCGATACGCGGCGGCCAGGTGCAGCTCGGCTTCGTCCCAGTTCGGGTTGACGCTCAGCACTTCGGTCAGCTCGCGGATGGATTCGTCGTAGCGACCCAGGGCCCTGTAGACCTGCGCGCGCGCGAGGCGCGCTTCGAGCAGCTCCGGGTTCAGGCGTACCGCGCGGTTCGCGGCCTCCTCGGCGAGCCGCAGCGACTCCTCCGACTTGTCGCGGTCCCACAGTTTCCACTGCGCGCGGCTGCTCCAGGCCCACGCGAGCGCGAAATCGGGGTCCTGGTCCAGTGCCTTCGAGAGCTCGGCCAATGCCCGTTCCGGCCCGTTCGTGTCGGCGGGATCGTCGAGTGCGGCGGCAGCCCGAAGAACGAGGTCGTATGCCGAGCTCACGCGCGGTTTCGTCGACTTCGGCGCCGGCCCCGGTCCATCGGAACCTCGCCCCATGATGTCGCGGACGATCTGACGCTCCACGTCATCACCGGCCGCGAGATCGTAGTCGTAGCCCTGGCCCCAGATCACGAACCCGTGACGGCCCTCCACGAGCTCCAGGTCCAGATGGAGCACGCCGTCCTGCTGGTCGAGTGAGCCCGTCAGCATGGCATCCACGCCCAGCTCGTGCGCGAGGTTCTTTGCCGTTCGCTTCGTTGGGTCGATCGCCTGCACCGTCGACGCGGCCGCGACGCTGAGCCGGGAGTTGCGGATCAGGGAGGTCCTGAGGCTTGCCGCTACTCCTTCGCTCACGTAGTCGAGTCGTGGATCCCCTGTGTGGTTTGCAAACGGCACCACCGCCAGCGTGCGCCAGGGCCGGTCGATGATGAAGTGCTTCCAAGCCCACCACCCGACGACCAGCAGGAGCACGGCCCCGAGCGCCGCGAAAACCAGGCGCCAGTCGAAGGGCGTCGTGATCCCTTCGGTCTGAGACGGCCCTTCTCGTAGACGCGCGAGATCCGTGCGCACCTCGTGCGCCGACTGGTAGCGCGCGTCCGGATCCTTCGCCAGCAGTTTGCGCGTGATGCGTTCCAACTCTTCGGGCACGCCGTTCGCGTAGCGGGCCAGCGGCGGCGGCTCCGCGTGCGTCACCGAGTCCACGACCTCGAGCGCGGTCTTGCCATTGAAGGGCAGCTTGCTGGTGACGAGCAGGTAGAGGATCGCGCCGAGCGAGAACAGGTCGCTTCGGGGATCGATCGTGCGCCCGTGCGTCTGTTCGGGCGCCATGAAGTGCCAGGTGCCCATGACGCGGTCGTGCGACGTGTGGAAGCTTTCCGTGTCGGTGTCCGGCCCCGGGATGGTCGTGGCCAACCCGAAGTCGACGATCTTCACGCGACCGTCGGGCGTGATGCGCACGTTCGCGGGTTTGAGATCGCGGTGCACGACGCCGGCGGCATGCGCGGCCTCCAGCCCGGCGGCGATCTGGCCGACCAGGTCGAGCACCCGCGGGACCGCGACGGGCTCACCGTTGACGAGCTCCGAGAGGTCCCGGCCGGGAACGAACTCCATCGTCAGGTAGAGCCGCGGCGGCGGCGGTCCTGGCCCCTCGGACGGGATCAGTTCCGGCGGATCGATCGTCGCTTCGCCGTAGTCGAAGCACGTGGCGATCGAGGGATGGCTGAGCGAGGCCTCGACGAGCACCTCGCGCTTGAATCGCGCGCGATACTCCGCGTCCCGGGCCAGGGCATCGGGCAGGACCTTGAGCGCGACGATGCGTTGGAGGCGCGGATCACGCGCGCGGAACACGACGCCCATGCCGCCGCGTCCAACCACCTCCAACAATTCATAGCCGGCGATGCGGCCGATCACGAGGGCAACGCTCCGCGGGTCGCCGGCGCCGGTCACCGCTCCTGCGCACAGCGTTTCACCCCAAGCGAAGTGCCCGTTCCGGACCATGGCCCTGGGCTCGGGGGCGCGCCACGGCGCGGCGATGGTCCGGTTCCGACGCGAACGATATCACGGGCGGAATCCACGTTCGGTCGCACCCGCGAATCATGACGCGCGCTGAACGATTCGCGCCTGAGTATCGACTCTCACGAAACGGGTGGCTCCGCCGGGCCACCTCCCTCGTCGTTTCCGCCTCGTCCGGAGTGCCGGCCCGCTCCCACGAGCCGAGCGAGCGTCTGCGCCGGCGCCAGGATCGGCGGCGGCAGTCCCTGCTCCGACCGCCACAGCGTCGACGTGCGCCGCACCGCGAGCGTCCACAGCGCGACGACGACGCCAAGGAAGAACAACACGCGCAGCGGCGAGACGCCGCCCGCGGCGCGCATCTCGAAGATCGCGTGGTCGTACACGGAATGCCATGCCGCGGGCTCCAGCACTGCGAGCCAGCGCCGCCGCGCGGCCGTCGCCGCTCCGTCGCGCATCGCACGCGCCAGGTGATGGCCCATGAGCGTGCCGAGAAGCGCGTGCACCGGCACCGCGAACAGCGCCCGCGACCAGCCGGCGTTCACGCCCTGCCAGAGCACGCGCACGTTCTCGAGCGCGGCGAAGCCGAGCGACACCGAGACCGCGTACACCACCCAGTCGAACGGCTCGTCCAGGTGGCGATCGCCGCGCGAGGCGCCGGCGAGGAGCCCGAACTTGCACACCTCCTCGAGCAGGCCGACGCCGACGAACACCAGCCCCAGGCGCACGGGCCACGAGAGCCGCGGGTCGCCGAGTCGCGACTCGATCGGCGTGAGCAGCGACTCGGCGAACGCCGCGACGGCGGCCGCGAGCGCGCCCGCGATCAGGTAGCGCAGCACGTTGACCACGGGCTCGCGACGGGGCTGGTCCACCATCCAAATGACGTGGACGAGCAGGAGGACCGGACTGACCGCGAGCGGCAACAGCGAGAAGTCCAACGCTCAGCCCAGGTTGTGGAAGACCTTCTGGACGTCCTCGTCCTGCTCCAGCGAGTCCACGAGCTTCAGCACCATGTTCGCCTGGTCGTCCGGCAGGTGCATGGGCGTCTGCGGGATGTATTCGAGCTCCGAGGAGAGCGGCGTGATCTTGCGGTCCTCGAGCGCCTTGGCGACGTGGCCGAAATCCGCGAACGCGCAGCGCAGCAGCAGCTGCGTATCGCCCTTCTCGCCCGTCGACTCGCCGAGCTCCTCGAGGCCGGCATCGATCAGGTCCAGCTCCAGCGCCTCGGCGTCCACTCCGGCGGGATTCAACCGGAAAACGCCCATGCGCTTGAACTGGAAGGCCACGCTGTTCGAGCTGCTCAGATTGCCGCCGCCCTTCGTGAAGTGATGGCGGATGTTGCCCACGGTGCGCACGGTGTTGTCCGTCGCGGCCTCGACGAGGATGGCGACACCGTGAGGGCCATAGCCCTCGTAGAGGATCTCCTCGTAGCCCGCCATGTCGTGCCCCGAGGCCTTCTTGATCGCGCTCTCGACCTTGTCCTTCGGCATGTTCGCGGCGCGCGCGTTCTGGATGACGCGGCGCAGCGAGGGGTTGGACTCCGGGTTCGGCCCGCCCTTCTTGACCGCGATCGTGATCTCCTTGCCGATGCGCGCGAACATCTTGGACATGCGGTCCCAACGCGCGAACATCGTCGCCTTGCGGGTCTCGAAGATGCGTCCCATGGCTTCCCGGTTGAGAGAGGGGTGCGAGCGGGTGGTGGATCCCGCGAACGGGTCTCGGACGGGCCAGCATAGTCGGCGCGCAGCGGCCGTTCAACGGCTGCCGTCACGGGGGCACCCATGCGGAGCATGGGTCCGACGCCGCGCGTACTCCCCATCGATCCCGCGCGTGGTGTATAACCCGCGGGATTCCCGAACCCTCCGGAGGCCGACATGCGTTCGCTTTGCCGCAGCATCGTCATGCTGACGCTGTTCACGACCACGGCGTGGGCACAGACCACGGTGCACCAGCACTACGCGAAGGACCCGAAGACGGAGCAGCCCGCCGCCGACGGTCGCATGGCGCCGAGGCTGCAATCGCTCGGGAGCCACAAGTTCCCGGTCACGACGAAGTCCGCGGACGCGCAGAAGTACATCGACCAGGGCATGAACCTCACGTACGGCTTCAACCACGCCGAGGCCGGGCGGGCGTTCGCCGAGGCCGCGCGCCTCGACCCGCGCTGCGCGATGGCATTCTGGGGCCAGGCGCTCGTGCTCGGGCCCAACATCAACGCGCCAATGGATGCGGGCGAGGAGCCCAAGGCGCTGGCGCTGATCGGCCAGGCGCTGGCGCTGCGCTCGGGCGCGTCAGCGCGCGAGCGCGGCTACATCGAGGCGCTCGCCAAGCGCTATGAGGGCAAGGCCGAGCGGCGCAACGCGTGCGACTCGGCGTACGCCGAGGCGATGCGCGAGCACGCGCGCCGCTTCCCCACCGACCTGGATGCGCAGGCGCTGTGGGCCGAGTCCGCCATGGACCTGCGGCCGTGGAACTACTGGCGTCCCGATGGCACGCCGTATCCCGGCACGCTCGACATTCGCAGCCGCCTGGAGGATGTGATCGCAAAGGACCCGAACCACCCGGGCGCGCTCCA
>DATNFC010000127.1:0-15166 GCA_035606545.1 Candidatus Methylomirabilota bacterium | reverse complement strand
GAGGAAGCGGCTGGAGCGCGACGGCATGACGCCGGCGACGCTGCGGCGCGAGCTGGCGATTCTCAAGCGCATGCTGCGACTGGCCTCCGCCAAACTGCCTCGCGTCCCCATCGTCGACATGCCGCGCGTCGACAACGCGCGCCAGGGTTTCTTCGAAGAGGAAGAACTCCAGGCGATCCTGCCGCACCTACCCGAGCATGCGCGGAGTCTCGTGGAATTCCTCTATCTCACGGGCTGGCGATCCAGCGAGGCGTTCAGGCTGCAGTGGTCCGATGTCGACTGGAAGCGCCAGACCGTCTGGCTGAGAGATTCGAAGAACCGAGAGCCGAGGATCTTCCCGTTCAAGTATCACCCGCGGGCCGAACAGGTGCTTCGTGAGCAGCGAGAGGCCGTCTCACGCTGGGAGCGTCAGCACGAGCGGTTGTGTCCGAGCGTGTTCCACTGGCGCGGTCGGCCGATCCAGAAGCTGCGGCGCTCCTGGATGAGTGCCTGCCGCGCTGCTGGCCTCGAGGGAAAGCTCCTGCACGACTTCCGGCGCACGGCGGTCCGGAACCTGATCCGGGCGGGCGTACAGCAGGCGATCGCGATGAAGATCACCGGGCACAAGACCGACTCGATCTTCCGCCGATACCTGATCGTGGATGAGGAGCTGCTCGCGCAGGCGACTGGGGCGGTGGCCGAGCTGCTGGGAGATGGCAAGCGCAGCCTCGAGCGCGAGACCGAGTAGTCAGCGTGCGGGCTCCCTTCTCTTCCAGCACGACCCGGTCACGTGCATGACAGTGCCGTTGGGCTTGTGGGCCCCGTCACTTGTGCTGACGGCGCTGCGGGCGCGCGTGGCCCCGTCACTTTTAGTGACGGGGCTACTGCCCCACTCCGGGCCCCACTTTCGGGCCCCACTCGCCCATGATTACGTCATTCTGTGCCAAAGCCGCGAGCGGAACTCTGCTCGCGGCTTCGGTTTGTACTGGAGCTGGTGACCGGAATCGAACCGGTGACCCCGTCATTACGAGTGACGTGCTCTACCAGCTGAGCTACACCAGCTCCGTACTGTTGTTCGTGGTAGAGCACGTTGCACTCGTCCCTGCAGTGCTTGGGCGTTCTACCGGGCGTTGACGATGGTGCCACCCCCCAGAATCGAACTGGGGACACCGTGATTTTCAGTCACGTGCTCTACCAACTGAGCTAGGGTGGCGGAAGACGGCGGCGGGTCCCGGGGCGACCCGAGCGGACCGCATCGTTTACCACGCGCGCCGCGCCAGCGTCAATCGGAACGCGCCTCGGACGTGGTGCGGCCGGGTGCTATCGAAGCCCGGCGCGTGCTCAGCCCTCGCTCGGGCCCCGCCTGCGCTCGCCACGCGGCACTCGGCGGTCGGCCCGGCGGCGGCGGTCCTGGTTCTCGAGCACGGGAAGCGTCACCGAAAACACGCTCGACCACTCGTCGGGCGCCTTCACGCGGATCTCGCCGCCGTGCTCGCGCACGATCTGCTGCGCCACGCCCAGGCCCAACGCGGCGCCCGAGACGGGCAGCGCGCCGAACGGCGCGAACAGCTGCTCGAGCGCGTCCCCCGCCTGGCGCACGCGGTCGTGCACCACGTCCAGTACCACGAACGCGCCGGCGCGGCGCGTCTCGATGCGCATGCGACCGCCCGAGGGGATGGCCTCGAGCGCGCAGGTCAGGATGTTCGTCACCACGCGGCGGATGCGCTCGGCGTCGAGCAGCAGCTCGGGCAGGTCGGGCGCGAACTTCTTCACCAGCCGCACGCGGCGTCGGCTCAGGGGCTCGGCGGCGCAGCGGAGCGCCTCCTGCACGACGGCGTTCAGCGCCTCCATGCGCAGTCGGGGGCGTTCGAGCTTGGCGTAGGCCAACTGCTCGATCAAGAGCGCGTCGACGCGCTCGGCCTCGCGACGGACCACGTCCAGGTACTCGCGGCGCGGATCCTCCGGCTCCAGCTCGCGCAGCACGCGCGCGACGAACGCCGCCACCGAGGCGAGCGGCTGGCGTGCGTCCTCGGCCACGCGCGCGGCCATCTCGCCCACGGCGACCATCCGATCCTGCTCGCGCAGCCGCGAAGCGAGAGCCTCGCGCCGGCGCTCGGCCGACGTCAGCTCGTCCAACCGTCGCGCGTGCTCGAACAGCAGCGCCGCATGATCCGCGAGCGCCGCGAGAGTTTCCAGATCGCCGCGCTCCCACTCGGGGCTCGCGGCTGGGCGCTCGGCGCCGTCCCAGGCCGCGAGCACGCCGGTGTTGACGCCGTATGCCGTGATGGGAACGAACGCCCACGCCGAGAGGTCACTCAAGCCCTCGCCTGCGCCACCGGGTAGCCGCTCGGCGCCGATCCCGGAGAGCGTGCGCTCGGAGCGCTTCGCCTCGGCGGCGGATGCAAGAAGCGCTCGCGCCTGCGGCTCGCGCGTCGCCGAGGGACCGTGCGCGAGGCCCAGGGCGAGTGCGCCGTTCTCGCGCGGGCGGTAGACCGCTGCGTGCGTGACCCCGACCGCCTGGGCGGCCAGGCGCACCAGCGCGTGCACGGCCTCGGCGACGTTGCTCGCGCCGACGGCGGTGCGCGCGAACTCGCCGAGCGCCGCCGTGTGCCGCGCGCGCCGGCGCGCCTCGGCCGCTCGCACCTGGGCGCCGAGTGCGGCGTCGGCGGCCGTGGCGAGCCGCGCGAGCGCCGGCTCGCCCGCCTCACCGTCGAGCGCGAGCACGAGCACGCCATAGGGCCTCGGGCCGCGACGCAACGGCACCACGCCGACGCGCGTTTCCTCGGCCCACGGCGCCGCGGGCTGGTCGCTCCCGGCGCCGCTCGCCACCTCGCCCGAACTCCATGCGCGCGCGAGCGCGCCGTCCAGCGACTCGGCGCTCGCCACCCATGCGCGCACGCGCTCGTCGACCGTCCCGCCTGAAGGGGCGCGACGCGCACGTGCGATCGCATGCGCGAGCGTCGCCGCGGCTTCGCTGCGCTCGTGCGCGAGCCACGCCTCGAGCCAGCCGCGTCGCTCGTCCCAGCGCGCGAGCCACGCGCGCTGCGCCCCGCCGCAGTCCGGATGCACGGCGGCGACGAGCAGTGCGCGCTCGAGCGCCTCGAGATCCGCCTCGCACTCGAGCAGCGCGGCGAGCACGGTGGCATCCGCTGCGGTCGCGGGAACGGCGGGACGAGAAGCAGTGGGTTCCATCATCGGCTCTCTCGCGGGGCGTGGGCGTGCGGGCTCCGCCCGTGTCATCGGCACGTGCGCGGGCGACCTTGACCCGCCCGGGCCGCTTGCCTACGGTCGCCCCCCCTTCCCGCAGTTCCCCCCACCCCGGAGCCCGCCGTGGATCAGCCGCCCGCCGGAACGCCGATCGAGATCGGCTTGAACGAGCGCGAAGCCGAGGGCATCTATTCGAACCTCGTGTTCATCGCGCACTCGCCGTCCGAGGTCATTCTGGATTTCGCCCGCACCATGCCGGGCCTGCAGAAGCCGCGTGTGTACGCCCGCATCATCATGACGCCACCGCACGCGAAGAGCCTGCTCGGAGCGCTCGAGCAGAACCTCGGGAACTACGAGAAGCAGTTCGGCACCATCACCGTGCTGGGTGGGCCAGCGAACAAGGACAAGCCCGAGCACATGGGCTTCACGCCCGGCGGCTGAACTCACGCTGCAGTTCCGCGTCCGCGCGCGGCGCGCTCTGGAGCAGCTTCGCGAGCGGCGCCGGCGGCCGGACGGGCTTCGCATCGGGCGTGACGACACAGTGCTCGGTGTAGCCCAACGCACAGCGGACGCCATCCTCGCCGAGCACGCGGTAGCCGAAGCGGATCGTGGCGCGACCCTGCTCGAGCACACCGGTCTCGACGGTGATCTTCTCGTCGTAGCGCGCGCCGTGGAAGTAGCGGCAGCGAGCGTCCAGCACCGGCAGCAGCACGCGGTCTTCGCGTTCCACCTGGGCGTAGCTGCGCCCCAGTGAGCGCATCAGCTCCGTGCGGCCGATCTCGAACCAGCGCAGGTAGTGGCCGTAGTAGGCCCATCCCATCTGGTCGGTGTCGGCGTAGCGCACGCGCAGCTCGAAGCGATGCATCAACCCTCCGTCCGCAGCGTAGCCGATGCGACCGGCGGCCGCGTCTTCCAGCGCTTGTGAAGCCAGAACCATTGCGCCGGCCGCTCGCGGACCGCGGCCTCGAGCAACGCCGTGTGCCGCGCGGTCAGCGCGCGCACGGCCTCGGGGTCGCCGGCATCGCCCGCGGGCTCGAGCGCCGGGAACATGCGCAGCTCCAGCCGCCCATCCGCCGCACGCGCGCAGGTGCAGAACACGATCGGCGCGCCGGTCGCGAGCGACAGCCACGCGGGCCCGCTCGCGGTGCTGGCCGGGCGGCCGAAGAACGGCACGAACACGCCGTCGCGGCGGGCGTCCTGGTCGGCGAGCATCGCCACCGTGCCGCCCGCCCGCAGCCGGCGGATGACGTTGCGCACACCGGCGCCGGGCTGCAGCACGTCGAGGCCCGCACGCTGGCGGATCGCCGAGATCCATTCCTCGGCGCCGGGATTCGAGAGCGGTTTGGCGAAGAACGCCATCGGGAACTCGCGCGCGACCACGGCACCGGCGAGTTCGAAGTTGGACAGGTGCCCCGTCAGGAAGACCATGCCGCGTCCCTTCGCGAGCGCCGCGCGGGCGTGCTCGATGCCCTGCCAGAGCGCGAACACCTGCTCGCGCGGCGCGCGCGCGAGCTCCGCCATGCGCGGATACTCGGCCGCGACGCGGCCCAACTCTTTGTAGTGTTCGTCGAGTACGCGCTCGCGCCACGGGATCGGCTGCTCCGGGAACGCGAGCGCCAGATTCGCGCGCGCGACGTCACGCCGGATGCCGAGTCGCTCGACGAGTGCCCCGAGCCGGGCACCGCGTTCGCGTGCCGCCGGCCACGACAGCCCGGCGAGAGAACCCACGACACCCTTGAGCAGCAGGGTCTCGAAGCGATGCGAGAGCTTCATCGCGTCCTCGCCGACCAGCGCCCGCCGGGATGGGATTCGGCGAGGCCGGCGAGCTCGAGTCGCCACAGCCTCGCCATCGCCTCCTCGACCGCGAGACCCGCGCCGGCCGCGAGCGTCTCGGTCACGATCGGGCTCGCGGCCAACTGCGCACGCAGGCGCGCATCGGGATCGTTCTCCTGCACGGGCAGCGGTCCCATCGCCGCGAGCACGTCGCCGGCGTCGCCGCAGACGCGCGCGCCCGTCCGCAGCAGCGCGAGCGTGCCGCGCGAAGCCGGCCGATCGAGGTCGCCGGGCACGGCGAGCACGGGGCGGTCGATCGCGCGCGCCGCGGCCGCGGTCGTGAGCCCACCGCCGTCTTCGGCCGCCTCCACCACGATCGTGACCGCCGCGCACGCGGCGATCAACCGGTTGCGCTTGACGAACGCGCCCTTGCCGAACGGCCCGCCCTCGCCCACCTCGCTCAGGACCGCCCCCGAGCGGACGATGAGCGCGGCGAGCCGCGACGGTTCACCGGCCGCGATCTTCTCGAAGCCCGAGGCGATCACCGCGAGCGTGCGGCCGCCGCCCGCCAGCGCTCCCTCGTGTGCGGCGCTGTCGATCCCGCGCGCGAGCCCGCTCACCACGGTGACGCCCGCCGCGACGAGATCGCGCGCGAGCCGGCCGGCGACCGCGAGGCCGTAGGGTGTCGCCGCGCGCGAGCCGACGATGGCGGCGCAGATGCGGTGGTCCGGGACCTCACCGCCCCAGACGTGCACACGCGCGGGTGGATCGGCGAGCGATACCAGTCCTTCCGGATAGACATCGGCTCCGCGCTCGAGCCGGCGCGCCCCAGGCAAACGCTGCGCGGGCGCGATCAGTGCGCCGATGCGTCCGCTCCGCTCGCGGGTAGCGCGCCCGGCGGCGCCGCCACCCGGGGTGAGCCCTCGCCCGCCTCCGCCCCCTGCTTCTGTTCCTCCCGCCACGTCCGCTCCTCCCACGCGCGCACGATCGGCGCGTCGTCTCGCAGTTGATCGGGGTCGGGGTGGCTCATGATCCGCTCCGCCGTGAGCAGTCGCAGCACGCGCGCGGCCAGTGCCGAATCGCGCGCACGCAGGCGCCCAAGCCGCACCGTGCGTCGCTCGTCGGGCATGCGGTGCAGCTCCCAAGCGATCCGGGCGGCGCCGCCGTGGGCGCCGATCGCGGCGAGCGTTGCGGCCGCCTCGCGCGCCACTGCGTCCACGTCGTCCTCGGCCATCGCCAGCAGCGGGCCCGCGGCGGGCAGGTACACGAGGCCGGCGAGCGCCCGCGCCGCCGAGACGCGCGCGTACCAGAGTCCCTGGCGCAGCAGCGGCAACAGCTGGGCACCGGCCGAGGCGGTGCGGTCGTCGTGCTCGCCCAACTTCGCGAGCGCGGCCTCCGCCAGCTCGCGCAGGTAGCCCGACTCGTCACGCAGGCAGTCGACCAGCAATATCACCGCCTGCTCGTCGCGCCGCTGCTCGAGCGAGCGCACGTAGTCGCGCTTGCCCGCGAGCCCGCGTGCACTCGGCGGCTCGTGCACGCGACCCGGCTTGTCCTCAGCCCGCATGGTGTTCGTCCGTCTCCGCGCTCCCCACCGCCGCGGGCGGGATGGCGCTCCACAGCTCCTCGAGCAGCTCGCGCACGCCCAGGCCGGTGTGCGCACTGATCACGCGCGCGCCAGGCAGGCCGAGCCGTTCGGCAGCGTCCGCGCGTGCCTCGGGCGGGAGCAGGTCGGCCTTGCTCAACACCACCCGTCGCGGTTTCTCCGCGAGTGCCGGACTGTAGCGCGCGATCTCGCGCTCGAGCAATGCCAGCGTGGCGGCCGGGTCGTCGGCCGCGGCGTCGATCAGGAACAACAGCACCTGCGTGCGCTCGACGTGGCGCAGGAACTGGAGCCCGAGGCCCTTGCCGTCGCTCGCGCCCTCGATCAGTCCGGGCAGGTCTGCGACCACGAACGTGCGCTCCACGTCGAGCGCGACGATGCCGAGGTTGGGCTCGAGCGTGGTGAACGGATAGTCGGCGATCTTCGGCCGCGCGCGTGTGACGCGTGACAGGAACGTCGACTTGCCGGCGTTTGGCAGGCCCACGAGCCCGATGTCCGCGATGAGCTTCAGCTCCAGCTCGATCGCGAGCTCTTCTCCCGGCTCGCCCGGATCGGCGCGACGCGGCGCCTGGTGCGTGGGCGTTGCGAAGCGCGCGTTGCCGCGGCCGCCGCGACCGCCGCGCGCGACGCGGAAGCGCTCGCCTGGCTTCACCAGGTCGGCGAGCAGCTCGCCGGTCTCCACCGCCTTCACCACCGTGCCGGCAGGCACGTGCACGACGAGATCGTCGCCGTCGGCACCGGTCTTCGTGCTGCCCTGGCCGGCGGCCCCGTGGCCGGCGTGATACTGCGGTCGCTCGCGGCAGTCGAGCAGCGTGCGCACGTGCGCGTCGGCCTCGAGCCAGACATCGCCACCGCGTCCGCCGTCGCCACCGTCGGGCCCGCCCTTCGGCACGTACTTCTCACGCCGGAAGCTGATGCAGCCGGCGCCGCCCTTGCCCGAGCGACAGGTGATGCGCGCAAGGTCGATCAGCATTTGGAGCCTGCTCGAGAGCGTCTTTGCCTGTGGCTCGCTGTGGAGCGTCTTCGCCTGCGGCTCGCTGTGGAGCGTCTTCTCCTGCGGCTCGCTGTGGAGCGTCTTCGCCTGCGGCTCATCTCGTTCACGAGGCCTCCGCCCGCGACTCGCGCAGCGCGCGCAGCAGCCCGCCCGCACGCGCCAGCTCGCGCAGCGGCAGTTCCAGGTGGCAGCGGACGTCGAACGTGAACCCGCGCGTCAGGTGGCGGATGCTGACGCGCGTGCCGATCCCCGACGCCCCGCCCGGTGGCGGCACTTCCAGCTCGTCGCCGGCGCGCACCTCGCGGCGATCGAACGGCTCGAGCCAGGTGAGTGGCAGAACGCCGTGGAGCGCCAGCAGCCGGTCGTGCCCGCCGGCGTACGAGGCGGCGATCACCGTGCGCACGCCGAGCGCCGCCGTGGCGCGCGCGAGCGATTCCGAATGGCGGCCGCCGCCGTAGCCCTCCCCCGCCACGACCACGCTGATGCCGAGTCCGCGCGCGCGCGCCGGGGCCTCGGGATCGAGAGGGCGGAAGAGCGCGTTCGCCAGCTCGGCGGCGTGCGCGCGCGCCGCCCACGCGCGCGGGCCCCACGGCAGCAGTCGTGAAGCGGCCGCGTCGTCGCCCGCATCCAGCAGCACCACGGCACGGAACGGCAGCTCGTGCGGCGGCGGCTCGGGCGCCTGGGCGTGGTGTGCGCCGTGCTCGATCGCGCCGCCTTCGGGCTCGAGGACTTCGTCGAGTTCCGGCAGCGGGCGGTGTTCGGACGGTCCGGCGCCGACCATGGCCTCGGCGGGCGTGCTGCCGATCAACCGCGCCGCGCACGCCCACACACCGCGCTCGCGCGCGCCGTCCTGCGAGGGATCGCCGCCCATGATCACCGAGTCGCTGGCGATCGGGGCGCCGACCGCATCGGCGCGGTCGCGCACGGTCGCGCCCGCACGCTCGAGCGCCGCGAGCGTTCCGTCCGCAGCCCACACGGCGAGCGAGGCGCGTCCGGGAACGACCACGTCGAGCCGCACGCCCGGCCGTATGCCCGAGCGCCCGACGCAGCGCGCGATCGCTCCCACGTCCTCGTCCTCGGCGAACGGCCCCACGCGCACGAGCGGCGACTCCACGCGCACGGGTCGCACGTACGAAAGATCCAGCGACAGCGTCGTCTCGAAGCCTTCCGTGGCGGCGTCGAACCGCCGCCAGTCGGCGTCGCGGCCGCGCTCGCGCATCCACGCGCGCACACGGTCGTCGCTCGGGAACAGCACCGCGAGCGCGCCGACCACGCCGGACGCGCGCGCGGCGATCGACAGCCGGTCGGCCATGGTGAGCGCGAGCGTGCCGGGGCCGTGGAACTCGAGCACCGCGCCCTCGCCTTCGCCCGCGAGCCGGCGCTCGACCGCGGCGAGCACGTCGAGGCCCGACACGCCGGGATCGGGAACGCCGGTCAGCTCGATGCCGGCGACGCGCGGGCGCGGCATCAGCAGCGGCTCGCCGGCGATGGCCGCGGCACACTCGAGCGCGCTCACCGGCAGCGCCAACATCGCGAGCGCGCCCGCCGCCGCGGCATCGGCCACAGCGCTCGCCAGCACGCGGCCCGGCGTGGCGAAGCGCCGCCGGTGGAGCGCGCCCGCGGGGCCCGCACCCGGGCGTGCGAAGTGGGCGCCGGTCGCGTTCGCGAAACTCTGCAGGAAGCGCAGGTCCTCGATGCCGTCGGGCCCCACGGCCTCGCGCTGCGGCGCCACGAGCACGCGCTCGCACGCCACGCGCGTGGCGCCGGTGGCCTCGAACGCGAGCGCGGCCACGGTGCCGTCGGTGTCGTCGAGCACGACGTGATCCGGCCGCCACTCGATCGGCGTCCCCGGCGCGGGCCACTGCGGCCCGCCGTGCGTGCTCAGGAGGAATGCGGTGAGGGGCATGCTCATGCGCGGCTCACGATTTCTCGGGCTTCGTGCTGCCGCCGCCGCCCTCGGGCGTGGTCGGCTTCGACTCGGCGGCGCCACCCGACGCTGCTGGCGGGCTCGCGGGCCTGTCGCCAGAGCCTCCGCCTTCCTTCTTTGCCGACTCCTTGTAGCCCTTGCTGCGGTAGTCGGTGGCGTAGAACCCGGAACCCTTGAACAGGAAGCCCGCGCCGCCGGCGGGAACGCGCTTCGCCGCCGCACCGCACTCGGGGCAGAGCTTCGCCGAGTCGTCCGACATGGAGTGGAAGAGCTCGAACCGATGGCCCTGTTCGCATTCGTAGACGTACGTGGGCATTCGTCCTCAGCCTCGCGCCAGCGGCGCACGTGTCTCGCCGGCCAGCACGCAGGCCACCGTGGCCACGTCCACCACGTCCTCCAATGAGCACCCGCGCGAAAGATCGTTGGCCTGGCGCGCGAGCCCCTGGAGGATCGGCCCCAGCGCGGTGGCGCCGGCCAGGCGCTGCACCAGCTTGTAGCCGATGTTGCCGCTGTCGAGGTCGGGGAACACGAGCACGTTCGCATGCCCGGCCACGACCGAGTCGGGCGCCTTGCGCTTGCCCACGTCGGGCACGATCGCCGCGTCGAGCTGCAGCTCGCCGTCGATGTGCAGGTCGGGCCGTTGCGCGCGCGCGAGCGCCACCGCGTTCCGCACCTTGTCGACGCGGGCGTGCTCGGCGCTCCCGCGCGTCGAGAACGACAGGAACGCGACGTGCGGGATCTCCTGCGTGAGCAGCCGGTGGCGATCCGCAGCCAGACAACCGAGCTCAGCCAATTGCTCGGCGGTCGGATCCGGGAGCACGCCGCAGTCGGCGAACGTCATCACGCGCTCATGGCCACCTTCGGGGCCTCCGGCCCCTCCTCGCGAGGGCGGCAGGATCATCAGGAAGAAGCTGCTGACGCTCTTCACTCCCGGCGCGAGACCGATCAGCCACAGCGCCGCACGCAGCACGTCGGCCGTGGTGCGCACGGCGCCGGCCACATACGTGTCCGCCTCGCCCTCGCGCACGAGCAACGCCGCCTGGAACACGGGATCCGCGGCGAGGCGCGCGAGGTCGCTCTCGCCCAGCTTGCTGCCGCGAGCGGCCGCGAGTGCGGCGCGCGTGCGCGCGACCAACGCGGGCTCGCGCGCGTCCACCATCTCCACCGCACCCGGCGTCACGTCGGCGCGCCGTGCGGTGGCACGGGCCTCGTCGGGCACCCCGACGATCGCGACCTTGGCAAGGCCTTCGCGCGCGACGCGCGCCGCGGCCCCGACGATGCGCGGGTCGCCCGCTTCCGCGAGCAGCAGCCGCCGCGGCGTCGCGGTGGCGATCTTCCGGATGCGCTCGAGCGCGCGGCTCGTCATCGTTCGCGCCTCGCCCTCGAGGCGGCACGAGACGGCGTGGACCTCGCGGACTCCTTGCGGAAGCGCTCCTGCAGCCGGCGCTCGACCACCGGCGGCACGAGCCCGCGGATGCGGCCGCCGTGGCGCGCCACCTCTTTCACCAGCGTCGAGTTCAGGTACGTGAACTCCTGGCTCGGCATCAGGAACGCGATCTCCACGCCCGGTGCCAGCCGCCGGTTCATGAGCGCCATCTGGAACTCGAACTCGAAGTCGCTCACCGCGCGCAGGCCGCGGATGATCGCCTGCGCCCCGATCCGCCTCGCGCAGTCCACGAGCAGCCCGGTGAAGTGGATCGCCGAGGCGCCCTTCACGCCGCGAACCGAAGCCTCGATCATCTCCACGCGCTCTTCGGGCGTGAACAGCGACGTCTTCGCCGAGTTGTGCGCCACCGCGATGACGACGCGGTCGAACAGCACCGCGGCACGGCGCGCCAGGTCCAGATGGCCGTTCGTGAACGGGTCGAAGCTGCCGGGAAAGAGCGCGACGCGCGGCCTGCTCATGAGCCCTCCTCCTGCCGGTGGTCCTCGTCGCGGCCGGTCGACCCCGCCGCCCGGGCCATATAGATGTGCAGCATGGTCTCACCGTAGCGCCGGGCGTCCGTGCGCACGAACTCACCCACCGCGGCCGGCGCGACATCCTTCGCGTGCGTCTCCAGCACCAGCCGAGCCGCGGGCTTGAGGCTCCCGAGCCGGGCGAAGAGGCCGTCGAGGTCGTCGCCCCCGTAGGGCGGGTCAGCGAACACGACATCGGCCTCGCGCACCGCGTCGGCCAGCAGCGACAGCCCGCCGGGCAGGCGGCACCGCCACAGCTTCGCTCGCTCCAGCAATCCCAGCTCCTCGAGGTTGCGGCGTGCGGCATCGCACGCGTGCCGGTCGGAGTCGACGAGGTCGGCCCAGGCCGCGCCGCGCGACAGCGCCTCGATCGCCAGCGCGCCGCTCCCCGCGTAGAGGTCCACGATGCGCGCGCCGTCGAGCGGACCCAGGATCATGAACAGCGCCTCGCGCACGCGATCCGACGTCGGCCGCGTGCGCGAGCCGTGGGGCGCATGGAGCCTTCTGCCCCCGAGTTCACCCGCGATCACGCGCATCGTCGGGTGAACATGGCCGAGCGAGCGAGCCCATGTCAACGCTGCGGCACTATGGCAGCTCGATGGTCTCCGTGCCCGGCGGTGCCGTGATCTTGAACGCCGCGGCGCCGCGAGCGGGCGTGAACTTCCAGCCCGAGAGCCGGTAGATCAGGTGTCCCCCGGCGCCGTCGTCCAATTCGAGCTGCTCAGGCAGCCCACCTGCGCCCAGGCTGACGTCGGCGCTGTCGGCGTCGGCGGTGGGTGTGGGCGCGACGAGCAAGCGGTAGCGATTGGCTGCGAGCTTGCGCTCGGTCGCGCCCGCGCCGCCGGCGAGCAGGCGCCACCAGCGCATGGCCCCGACCGAGTGCCGCGGCTTCAAGATCACGATCTGGTGTACGGCAGGCTGCAGCCACTCGCCGCCGTCGGCGCGCAGCGTGATGCGCTCGCCGGTGCGGGCGATGTCGAGGCGGGCGCGGTCGGGCGGCTCCACGGCGAGCGCGCCGCGCATGCGCTGCGGTGCCGCGCCCGGAAGACCGGCCACGTCCCAGGCGAGCGTGACCTCGGCCCGGCCCGTGCGTTTCAGGCCGGCCGCAAGCGCGCGCGTCGACTCGAGCGTGGGCGTTACGCTGACAGGCGCGGGCGCGGGCGCCGCGGCGTCGAGTTCCGCTCCGCTGCCGAATGCTGCCGTCCCGATCGCGGCGGCGACGAGCAAGAACGCGGCGAAGGCGCGCCGAGGATCGCTCATCGCACGCCTCGCACCCTCGCGATCACGCGCTTCAGGTCGTTCAGCTCGAGCGGGGTCACGTCCTCCGGCAGCGACACCGCGAACCACGATTCGCGCGAGTGCTTGGCGTGGTACGTACTCTCCATGTCGACGCGCGCGCGCACCCAGCCGTCGCCGTCGGCGAACTCGATGCGCTGCGGCCACGCCCCGAGCCCCGCCCCGCGCCACTGCGGGTAGGCGACCACGAGCGAGCGCTCGTCGCGCACGACCGCGAGCCGGCGCGGACGACCCATGTGGTCGAGGTGCAGCGTCCACGCCTCGTCGCCTTCTCGCCAGTCGAGGCGCACACCGTCGCTGTCAGGCGTGGCCGCACGCCAGGCTTCGTGTGGCGCCTGCCACGACGCCGCGAGCGCGCGGCCGAGGAAGCGCGTCGGCTCGCGGACCCCGAGCGAATCGGAGAGGTCCGGCACGCGCACGCCCAGCCGCTCGCTCGGGAGCCAGGCCACGAGCGTGTCGCCGCGCACCGCGGCGTCGAGCAGCACGCCGAGGATCGCGCGCACCTGGAGCCGGGCGCGGTCCGGGCTCGCGACCCGCGTCTGCACGTTCACCGCGGGCAAACGCCCGGTGGCGCGGCCCGAGAGCCGCACCACCATGCGCGACTCGAGCGCGACCAGCGCGCGCTCGCGCTTCTCGGCGCCGCGCCGCGCCGTGGTCTCGAGCGCTTCGAGGTCGCCGGGGGCCGGCAGGCGAGTGCACGAGGCGAGCAGGCTGCTGGCGAGGAGCATGAGGACGAGCGCCGGCCGGAGCCGCGGTGCGGTGGCGCGCCTCATAGACGTTCAACGGCCGCGAGCACGGCGTCCGCCACCTGCTCGGCGCTCCGGCCGTCGGTCGGGACGCGGGCGTGCGCGGCCTCGGCGTAGAGCGGCGCCCGCTCGCGCAGCAGCGCTTCCAGGCGCTCGCGCGCCGGCTGGCCCGCGAGCAGGGGGCGCACGCTCGACGGGTTCGCGCCTGACGCCTCGAGCCGGGCGGCGGCCGTCTCCGGCTTCGCCTCGAGCCAAACGACGCGGCAGCGCTCGCGCAGGAGCCGGCGGCGGACGGGATCCAGCACCACGCCGCCGCCGCAGGCCACCACCCGGATCCCGGAGCGGATCGCCTCGGCCAGCAGCTCGCTCTCGCGCCGGCGGAACCATGCCTCACCCGCGCGCTCGAACAGCTCGGCGACGCTGCAGCCCTCCACGGCCTCGATCATGCCGTCCAGGTCGGCCACCCCGACGCCCAATCGCTCGCCAAGCACGCGCGCCACCGAGGTCTTCCCCGCCCCCATCAGCCCGATCAACGCGATCGGGCGGGCGCCTTGGTCCGGGATCATGGCGTAGAGCGTACCGGCAATGGCCGCGTCGCGGTACCGGGCGGCCGGCCCGGGGCGCCGCCCCGAACGAAGCGGCGCCGCCGGGGGGAGACCCGGCGGCGCCTGTCGTGCGGAACGGGTGCAGCGACCGCGACTACTTGTCACCCTCCGGCTTCGGCGCCGTGTCCGCGGCCGTGACATCGGCCACGAGCTTCGGCGTCACGAAGATGATGAGCTCGCGGTTCTGCTTCGACGTCGACTTGGTGCTGAACAGCAGCCCGACGAGCGGGATGTCCTTGAGGATCGGCACACCGAAGTGCACCAGGGTCTCGTTCGTACGGATGAGGCCGCCGATGACCGCGGTCTGGCCGTCGTCGACCATCACGCGCGTGTCGGCCTCGCTCGTGTTGATGATGAGACCGCCCTGCACCGTGGCGCCCGACGCGAGGTCGGAGACTTCGGGGTGCAGGTCCATGATGATCTTCTTCTCCGACGTCAGGTGCGGCGTGACCTTGAGCTGGATGCCCACGGTCTGCAGCTGCGACACCGGGTTGCCGGCGACGTCCTGCACGATCAACGGGATCTTCTGGCCGACGATGATCTTGGCCTCACGATTGTCGACCGTGGTGATGCGCGGGTTCGAGATGATGTTCGCCTTGTTCTGCGAGGCGAGCACCTGCAGCTGGGCTTCGAGGTCGCCCCACTTCTCGAACAAGCCGACCGTGACGCGGGCGGCCGGGTTGGCGACACCCGTGTTCACTCCCGAGCCCAGGACCTCGTTACCGCTCGGGCTCACGGCGGGGTTCAGCCTGAGCGGCTTGTTGTTGGCGTCCACGAAGAACTGCGACTGCACGACGCCGTGGTTCCACACCACGCCGATCGACTGGATCGCGGAGGCGTCCACGTCGACCAGCTTCGCCGTGATCTCGATCTGCGGCGTCTGCGAGTCGAGCTGGAGCGCCATCTGCGACACCGCGTCCAGGTTCGTCGGCAGGTCGGTGATGATGAGCGAGTTCGTGCGCTTCTCGACCTGGATGCTGCCGCGCTTCGAAAGCGCGGGCGACAGCGGCCCCTGCATTTCGGCGGCCGCCGCGTAGTTGAGCTTGACGATGCGCGTCTCGAGCGGCACCAGCTCGAGCGTGC
>DATNFC010000126.1:0-9653 GCA_035606545.1 Candidatus Methylomirabilota bacterium | reverse complement strand
CCCGCCCTGGCCCTACATTCGCTGCGTGCCAGCCCCTGCGCCGTCGCTCCTCATCCTGATCGTGAGCTGGAACACGCGCGACCTGTTGCGCGATTGCCTGCGGTCGCTCGAGCCGGCCGCGCACCCCGAGTGGGATGTCCTGGTGGTGGACAACGCCTCCACCGATGACAGCGTGGCCATGGTGCGTCGCGAGTTCCCGTCCGTCCGGCTGATCGAGAACGCGGTCAACTCCGGTTACGCACGTGCGAACAACCAGGGCCTGCGCGCGAGCACCGCGCCCTACGCGCTGCTGTTGAACAGCGACACCCGCGCAACAGCGCGCGCGATCGGCGGGCTGGTGGCGTTCATGGACGCCCATCCCGAAGCCGGTGCCGTGAGCCCGCGCCTGTTGCGCGCGGATGGAAGCGCCCAACCGTTCGCGTTCGGCGGCGATCCGACGCTGCCCTATCTTCTCCGTCGCAGCGCTCTGCGGGTGATGACCGGTCGCTACCTGCACGATTGGGCGACCGAGCGCACGCAGCCCGTGGACTGGGTCTCGGGCGCGTGCCTGCTGGTGCGGCGCACCGCGATCGAGCAGGTCGGCCTGCTCGACGAGGACTTCTTCATGTATTTCGAGGACAACGACTGGTGCCTGAGGTTGCGCCGCGCCGGCTGGAAGAACTACTACCATCCGGCGCAGGCCATCGTGCATCTGGGCGGGCAGAGCCTCGCGCGCAACCCGCAGGCGCAATCGGCGTACGAGGCCAGCCTGCGCCATTTCTATCGCAAGCACTATGGCGCGGTGGCCGAACTGGCGTTGCGCGTGCTGCTGCCTGTCTACTCCCGGGTGAGACCATGACGACCGCCGCGGCGCCGGGGATCGCACCGCAGGGGACACCGTCCACCACCATGCCGTGCCCTGCGTGCCGGGGCGACATGGTGCGCGCGCTCTCGGAGCATCCCGGTTACCGCGATGACGGCCAGGTCTTCGGCGTCTTCCGTTGTCCAGCGTGCGGCTCGTCGGCGGCGTGGCCTCGCACCGTGCCCGGCGATCTCTACGACGTCATCTACGCGCAGGCCGCGCGTATTCCCGGCTATTCGCGTTACGAAGAGTACGCGACGCTCGTGTCCCGGAGCGGCGACCCGCTTCGGGAGCTGGCCGATCGCGAGGACGTCTACTGGGGCATCGCTGCCGCGCTGCAGGAAATGGGCGGGCCAGGCGGGGTCGGCCGCGTGCTCGATATCGGCTGCGGGCTGGGGTACCTGACGTTCGCCCTGTCGCGGGTCGGCTATGACGTGCGCGGGCTGGACGTTTCCAAGCAGGCGATCGCCGTCGCGCGCGCGCGGTTCGGCGACCTGTTCAGTGTGGGCACGGCGGCGGAGTTCAAGGCCGCGTCGCACGAGACGTGGTCGGTGGCGATCCTTGCCGAGGTGCTGGAGCACGTGCCGGATCCGGGCGCGTTGCTGGCTGAGGTCTGGTCGCTCGTGGCCCCAGGCGGTGCACTGATCGTCACGACGCCGAACCGGACCGCCCTGGCAGCGGCCGTGATCTGGGACACCGATCCGCCCCCCGTCCACCTGACGTGGTTCACCGAGGAAGGCGTGCGCCGGCTCGGCGGCTCGCTCGGAGCCGTGACGACGTTCACGGACTTCACCGGGTATTCCGCGACGCATCCCACGTGGAGATTGCGCGTGCCGGCAGGACGGGTCACGCGCGGGCCAATGATCGCGGCGGATGGCTCCCCGCTTCAGGACCCGTCGACACTGGAGGGCACGCGTCGAGCGCTATCGGGACTTCCCGGTGGGCCTGCACTGGTCGCGTTGCTGCAATCGCTCCGGGGTCGCCTCCGCGTGCGCGGCAGCCGACGCGACACCATGGTCGCGATCCTCCGCCGACCGAGCTGAACTTCACTATCGGGCGAGCCCGTCGCGATGCCGAATGCCGCGGGACCACCGGCTTCGAGCGTCAGTCCAGCTTCATGACCCTCGTGACGCTCGTGCCGTGCGCCCCCTGGAGCCGCACCACGTAGAGACCGCCGCGGGTGCGCGCGCCGTGGTCGTCGCGGCCGTCCCAATCCACGACGTCCTGCCCGGGTGACATCGCGCCGCGACGCAGCGTGCGCACGTGGCGCCCGGCGACGTCGAACACGTCGAGGCGTAGCTCCCCCTCGCCCGACGGCACGTCGATCGCGAGTCGCGTCGTGCCGCCGAACGGGTTGGGCGTCGCGCCCCGCAACGCGAGCCGCCTCGGCTCCGCGGGGATCGCCAGCGTCACCGGCCCGTACCAATCCGCCCCCGACCCTGGCTTGAGCGCTTCGATCCGGTACTCGTACCGCGCTCCGGGCAGGGCGGTGGCGTCGCGCCAGCGCATCTGCGCCGGCGGATGGCTCGACGGGGGCGCGAGCGGATCGCGGGTAACGGCTTCCTCATCCCCACCCTCCTGTGCGCGGTGGATGATGAAGCCGCGATAGGTGGAGAGGTCCATCACCCACCACGACAGCACGGCGCCCTCGGACGTGATCTCCCCCTCGAGATCGTCGATGCCGCTGGTCGGAGTGGCGTTGTTCGGCTTGAAGCAAGCGATCGGGTCGACGGTCGGGACGTACGCCCCGGTGCCGAGGACGTCGAGGATGATCGTGTACTCGCCCACGGGGTAGCACGGCGTGTCGTTGAACACGATGCTCCCGAAGGCGTCCGTCAAGACCTTGCCTGCTTTCTCGAGGTGAGCCCCCGGCGCGGGCGGATCGCAGTGGAGCGGCTGCACGTCGAACCAGTAGCTGGCATCGGGTGGGAAACCCTCTCCGAGGATGGTCGGTTTGATCCCGGTCGAATTGCACCGCCGTGCGAACGCGTCGATCCAGTAGTCGACGGTGAACGCCGCCACGATCGAGTGCGCGTCGTTGACGTTGGTGAACGTGTAGCTCGTCGTGGAGTCCTGGTAGACCCCGTCCACGAAGATCGCGGGAACGACGAGGGGGTCCGGGGGAATGACCGTGAACGTCTGGCTCCCACCGCAGTCCACCTGAACGGTTCCCGACGGCACGATCGTGCCGCCGCTCCCGGCGGTCGCGGTGATCGGATACTGCGGGGCGCTCACGAAGCTCGCGCTGATCGTGTGCGAGCTGTTGACGCTCGCGAACGTGAAGCTCGACATCGGGCCCCTCGAGACCCCATCCACCACCACGTCGGCGACCCGATAACAGGGGTCGTGCCCGAACGTGAATGTCTGGGCCACGCCGCAGTTCACGACGATCATCCCCGCGGGGTCGATGGTGCCATTCGGGCCGGCGCTGGCCACGATCGTGTCCCGTGCCGCCGCGGACACGAAGCTCGCGGAGATCGAGTGCGCGGCGAGGACGTTCGTGAACGTGTAGCTCGTGATCGGGCCCTGCGACGCGCCATCCACGAGCACGTCGGCGATCTTGAAACAGGGGAACGGCGAGATGGTGAACGTCTGGTCCAGCCCACAGCCCACCTGCGTGGCACCGGGGGGCGTGATCGTGCCGTTCGCTCCGGTGGTGGCCGTGATCGTGTACTTCACGGCGGGAACGAACGTCGCGTGGATCGTGTGCGAGGCCCGGAGGTCCACGAATCTGATGACAGGCACCGCGCCGGCCGAGCGGCCATCCACGAGCACGTCGCCGATCAGCGAGCAGCTGTCCGGGGCGATCGTGTAGGTGGCGGTGGCGCCGCAGTCGTACACGGTGACGCCGGCCGGGCTGATCGTGCCATGGGACCCCGCCGTGGCGACGATGGTGTCGGGCGGCGCCGGCACGAAGCTCGCCTCGATGGTGTGGTCCGCACTCACGTTGTGGAACGTGTAGGTGGTGAGTGGGCCGAGGTCGACCCCGTCCACGCGGACGTTGTCCAGGAGCGCGCACGGCAACGGCGTCATCGTGAACGTCTGGTCCGCGCCTGGCGTCACTGGTTGCACGCCGCTCGGGTTGATGCTCCCGCTCCCGGCGGCCGATGCCGTGATGAAGTAGACGGGAGCCGTCGGCGCCCGCTGTGTGGCTTGCGCGATCGTCGCGCGATCCGGGGCCAGGGCGAGCAGCGCGCTCGTGGCAACGGGCGTCGCGCCGTGGTGGGCGGGCGACTGCGCGGCCCGGGCGGGCGCGGCCAGCGCGAACAGGGCGGCAAGCAGGACGATGCGGCGCACGGAGGACCCCCGGTACTCGAGCGGCCCGTCGGGGGGTAGGCCTGCGAGGAAGGCGAGTCTAGGGACGGCTCCCAGCCGCTGTCTACGCCGAAATCAGCGAACCGGCGCCGGGACCGGGGGTGGAAGCTGCTCGGCGAATCGCCATGGCGGCGCGCCCTGGCGCGTGAGCGGCGTGTTCCCGAGGCGCGCGCGGACCATCGTGATCGGCATCGGCCCGCCCTGCAGCACCGCGTCGTGGAAATCCCGCTCGCTCATCTTCTTCGCGTCGACCAGCTCGCGATGCAGTGCGCGGAGCTGGAGCCCGCCGATCATGTAGCTGATCTGGTAGAGCGGCGAGTAGCTGCCACCGAACGAGCGCCGCACCTCCGCTTCCGCGTTCGCGCGCTCGAAGTCGACGTTGTCGACGAGATAGTCGATCGCCTGCTGCGGCGTCATCTTCCCGAGGTGGAAGTTGAGCGAGAAGATGATCCGTGCGCTCCTGTGCATGCGCCAGAACAGCGCGCCCAACCGATCCTCCGGCGACACCTGGAAGCCGTGGTCCCAGAGGAACATCTCCCAGTAGAGCGACTGCCCCTCGCTCCAGAACGGGGTGCGGAACAGCTGCCGGTGCGGGTTGTAGCGCGCCGCCATGAACCCCTGCAGGTGGTGCCCCGGGTTCAGCTCGTGGAACACCGTCGCGTGCGAGAAGTGCGGGTTGTTGCCGCGAAGGCTCATCCGCTTCTCGTCCTCGGTCATCTCCGCGGTCGGATAGGAGACGAGGATCAGCTCGCCGCCGAGGAAGAACGGCGACACGCGCTGGCGCTCGGGCGAGAGCATCTCCATCCGCCAGTCCTCGCGCGCGAGCGGCGGGATCGTCACCCAATCGTGCTGGTCGAAGAACGCTTCTGCCTGGCGGGCGAGGTCGCGGATCAGCGCAGGTTGCTCGCCGGGGGCGACGTAGGTGTTCTTCACCTTCTCCATCGCCGCTCTCCAGTCGTCGCCGAACCCCATCTCCTTCGCGGCCTTCTTCGCCTCGCTCAGGGAGAACGCGTACTCGCGCTCGGCGATCGCGATCAGCTCCTGCGGCGTGTACGGGATCATCTCGTACGCGAGCTCGGCGTTCAGCCCGTCGACGCCGATCGGGTCGCCGATGATCGGCTCGTTGCTCGCCGCCGCCATGCCGCGGTCCGCGCCTGCGACCGGCGCGGACGTGGAAGCCTTGATGCCGGCGAGTTTCTCGCGCAGCGTGCGCGCGTACGCGGTGAGCGCGTCGTTCAGCTTCGCGTACGGATCTTTGAGCCACCAGGAGAAGTTCGGGTCGTAGCCGTCGTAGAACTTGTACCAGCTGCCGACGGCGCCGCGGATCCGATCGAGATCGTCGACCGCGCGATTGGCGACCATCTTCGACACCGCGGGCCCGGTGCGCTTGCCCGCCGCGGCCTTCTGCGTCCCGCCCGCGCCGTCGATGGCTGCGCGCAGGCTGTCCACCTGCTTCGTGACCTCGGCGATGCTGCGTGCCGCGGCGCGCGCGTCGACGGGCTGCAGGTCGCGCCGCCGGTCCTCGAGCGCCAGCAGTCGATCGGCGAACGGCAGCAGCGACGCGGTCTCGCGCCGCATCTTGTCCCGCCGGTCGAGCAGCGCGAGCTCATGCGTCAGCTCGTGGTCGAGCAGCACGTGGTCGACGCGTCCCTCCTGGCCCAGCTTCGCAAAGTCGAGGTCGCCGAGCCGCGCCTTCCAGTCCGAGTAGAACGCGCGCATGCGCGTCCGCTGCGCGGGCGAATCGAACGCGTCATAACGCCTCGCGAGCGCGTCCTGGTCGGCGTCGAAACGCGCGACGATCGCGGCCATCTCGCTGGCCGGAGGCCCGACCAGCGCCTGGAGCGCGGGAACCGTCGACGCGAGGGCGGACGGCGCCGGCGTGGAGGATTGCGCGCCGGCGACGGACACGGTCAGCGCGGCGAGGATCGCGGCGAGTCTCATGAGGTGAGCGACGGCGGCCTCCTTGTGATCGGCCCGCGAGGCTACCCTCGGGCCCCCCGGCCACCCAAGGCCTTTCATCCCCGCGCCGGCGTTGACGGCTGGCACTCCAACCCCAAAACGAAACGCCCCCGGAGGCCTCCCTCCGGGGGCGTATCGCGCGCACCAAGATCAGTGCATGAACGCGATCCGGCTCGAGACGGTCCTTCCGGCCTGCGCCACCGTGACGAAGAACAGGCCCGGCTCGGGCATGTCGAAGCGGACGTGTGCGTTCGTCACCGGAGCTTCCAGCGCGCGGCTCGCGCGGACGCGCCCCTGCACGTCGATGAGCTGCACGCTCACGGCTCCGGCTTCGGGCGCGCTGATCGTCCATTCACACGCACCGTGTACCGGGTTCGGCCCGACCGGCGCGAGCGCCAGTGCGCCACCGCCATGCCCCGGCGCTCCGAGACCGACGTTGCCCGCGGGCACGCGGGCGGCGTACAGAACGCCGACGCCCGTGCGGTTGTCGCGCCAGGCCACGATCGCGGCGTTCTCGGCGATGTCGAGCAGCGCCAGGTCCGTCTGGTCGGTGGGATTCGTGCAGATCGCTTCCCCGTCGGCCGCGAGACCCGGAGCGACCGAGCCGTCGGCAAGGATGTGCTGGCCGAAGAGGTCGAAGTCGTGGAGGTTGCGTCCGTCCCGCCACACCACGAACAGCCCTCCGACGCCGTCGGACACGGTGAGCGGATCGCGCTTCCCCCCTGGCGCGTTCGAGAGCGGGCGACCACTCACGCTGAACCCGGCCGCGGGCGTGCCGTCAGCGTGAAGATGCGTGTAGTAGACCTCGAGGTTGCCGCTCCGGGCGTCGGTCCACACCAGCCACACGCCGCCCGCGCCGTCGCTGACCGTGCGCGCATGGCTCTGCTCACCGGTGTTCGCCGAGATCGCCTTGCCGCTGGCCGGCCATCCGGGCGCGATGCTGCCGTCCGCCAGCATGTGCGTCGCGTAGACGTCCGGGGTCGTGCCGGGCGTGCGCTCATCGCGCCACGCCACGAACAAGCCTCCCGCGCCATCGCTGGCGCAGGAGGTCTCGAACTGGTTGCCCGGCGCCGTGCTGAGCGCTCTCGCCGCCGGTACCCAGGCGGGCGAACCATCCGCGTGGACGCTGACCGCGTAGAGGTCCCGGCCCGCGCCGGCGCTGGCCCAGAGCGTCACGATGGCCGATCCGTCTGCGCCCTTGACGGCGGCGTCCACGACGGGCGGATCCGAGAGGTAATAGAAGCCCAGGTCGATGGCGCTGTGGGCGAGCCCGCCGTCAGGCGCGACGCGGTCCACGAGAAGTCCGGGGTCGCCGAAATAACTGTTCAGCATATAGAGCACCATCGCGTGCCCGTCCGGCTGACCCACGGCCTGCATCGACTCTGTGACGTACCTGATCCCCCGCCCCGCCTGGACCTGCGGGGCCGTGACGCCACCGGGATCCACCTGCAGCATGTAGTAGTCGTGGTAGTAGGACATACCGGGCACCAGGAGCTCGCCGTCGCCGACGGCCCATACTCGCCCGTCCCCGATCGGCACGATGTTCGTGGGCTCCCCGTACGAGAGCCAGATCGGGTCCGCCTGGGAGGGTGTCCACTCCGGGGCCGGAGTCGCGTCGTTCTTCAGGCGGGCGACGTGGATGATTCCATGCGCCCCTCCCATCCCGACGCCCGGGCTGGTCGGAAGGATGGTCTGGAAACCAACGAAGGCGCCGTTCGCCCCATCGCGTACCAGGACTGGGAAAACCTCATCCGTGGTGTGGACGCTCACCACCGGCGTGCCGGCGTCAGCGGTCTGGGTGCGAGCGGGGCTCGCCGCGAGCGGGGCCAGCAGCAGCGCGAACAGAGCGATCGAGAGACGCGTGCGGGTCATCGAGTCCTCCTCGAGGCCCCGGGACGCGGCTGGGGCCAATGTGACCGGAGACGGATGATACACCCGAATTACGAGGCTCGGTCCACGGAAGCCAGGCCCTCCAGCTCCGAAAGCGAACCGCCACCCGGCCAGCTGCCGGGGTCGAGAGGCACCCGCCGGATGCCTCTCAGCTGCGTTCGCGCGGCTGCGCCTCCGAAGGTACTGGCGGGATCCCGTGCCAGGACGTTCCGGCTCGGAGGGTCTCGCCCTTCATGAGCAGCGAGAGCGCGTCGAGCGACGAGCCATCCTGCATGTGGGAGTCGTAGAGCACCACCGACATCGCGCCCACGGTGCAGTCCGCGCCCACCCGCAGCCGGGACGCCTTGAGCATGCGGTCCTCGAACAGGTGCGTTTGCAGCACGCAGTCTTCGTTGAGCACGGCGCGATCGCCGAGCTCGACCAGGTCCCACTCCAGGAACCCCGTCGTCTCGGTGTAGACGCGGCGCCCGACCTTTGCCCCCATCAGGCGCAGGTACCACGGCAGCAATGGCGTGCCCTGGAGAACGCCCAGGGCAAGCGGCGTGGCGAGGAACTCGTAGAGCGAGTTCACGAGCTCCAGCCGCCACACGAACGGGCTCCAGAGCGGGCACACGAACGGCTGGTAGCGGCCGATCAGCGTCCACTTGGCGAGCGCCGTGACGAGCAGCACGGCGGCACAGCAGGCGGCGTAGACGAGCGGCAGGAAGAGTAGCGCGGCGAGCGGCCCCCGGGAGGTCCACGACTCCAGCGTCGCGGTCACCACCGTGGCGCTCACGAGGATGAACCCCGAAGGCGGCAGCGTGATGCGCAGGAGCTCCACCGTGCCGCGCGTGAAGATGAGCCAGGCCGGCGGCGCGTACGTCCGTTTCTCGATGAAGCCGGCGCTGGCCTCGCGGCGCGGCAGCTCGAGCGGCGGCGAGCCGAGCCAGGCGCTGCCGGCCCTCGCCGCGGCGCCCGGTGTCGTCGGCGCGGTGGAGAGCACGCCGACCAGGGCGTCGTCGCCCAGCTCCACGCCGGTGGGGAGCACGCCGCTGTTGCCGACGAACGCGCGGCGGCCGATGCGCGTGCGGGCCACGGTCAGCCAGCCGCGCTCGACGCGCGGCTCGCCGATCGAAGCGTCGTCCGCGATGGTGCCGCCCTCCGCGATCTCGAGCAGGTCGGGGGGCGTGAACGACGCGGTCGAGAGCTCCACCAGGCGCCCGATCTTCGCGCCGAGGGCGCGATACCAGGGCACCACGTGCAGCGTCGCGTAGATCGGCGCCACGACCTGGAGGCTGAACGCCATGAGCTGCTCCACGGTCCAGTTGCGCACGTAGAAGCTGCCATGGAGCGGGTACGTGCCGGCGCGCACGCGGCCCACGAGCAGCCACTTGAGCACCACGACCTCGAGCGCGAGCAGCAGCACGAACGAGCCGCCCACGACCGGGGCCGCGGCGAGGAAACGCCATGGGTGATCGATCCCGATCCGCATGAGCAGTCCCATGCCGGGCACGATCGCCGCGACGGGGACGAGCGGCAGCAGCAGCACGAGCAGGCAGTAGAGCAGCGCGACCGCGACGCGATGCAGTGCGCCGCGCTCGGGCGGCGGGGCCGGCGGGGGGGCGGCGGCCACCGGGCGCGCCGGCGAGCCCGCCCAGGTCTCGCCGGC
>DATNFC010000125.1:0-8188 GCA_035606545.1 Candidatus Methylomirabilota bacterium | reverse complement strand
CGTGGCAGGCGCGCGTGGCGCCGAAGCTCTCGGACACCACGATTCCGAACCTGCTCCCGAACCAGGGCACGCGCCCGCATCTGCAGATCGATTTCCTGGACGACACGAGCAAGGTCATGCACGTGCGCGTGACGCGCCAGTGGCAGCCGCAGGGCTGGCCGGTGGTCGCGAACTTCCCGCCGGGCGGGCCGCAACTGCTCGCGGCGGACCTGGACGGCGACGGGAAGAAGGATGTCGTCTGGGCGGGCGGTGATTCTGTCCTCAGCGACACGAGCCTCGCCGCGCGCGCGGCCGTGCGCGATTCCGCGGCTCTCTTCTGCGTGCGCTTCGACGGGCACGGCATCGCCGGCGCCGATACGTTCGACTTCGCGCGCCTGGACCAGCGGCCAAGGCCGGAGGTGGCGGCTTGGCAGTACCCGTTCGGTGACGTGGCCATGGCGACGACGTATCACTACGGCGCGACCGATGTCGTCGGCGGCAAGCTCTGGGCGGTGCAGGCGAACGGCACGAACCAGCCGGGATTCCCACTGACACTTCCGTCGCCCGCGAGTACGCCACCGATCGTGGTTACCATCTCGGGATCGACGTGGCCGGTCGTCGCGGTTGGGAGCGAGGACGGACGCGTCCGCCTCGTCAACGTGATCACGCCGGACGGCATCGTGTTGACGACGCCCGTCGCGGCTGCCGGTGGCATCACCGGAAGGCTGGCATTCGCGCCGAACTCAACCGGATCCGGCGGCTTGCTGGCCGTTGGGGCCGCCAACGGCGACGTCGTGGTGCTGAGCTTCGATGCGACCCAGGCCACCGAGGTCGGGCGTTGGGCCGTGGGCCAACCGGGAGGGGGGTTCGCGCCCGACTTCCTGTGGGTGAATCTCGGCGGTGCGGGCGCGGATGGGACCCCTGCCTGTGCCGACGGGAACCCGACACTGATCGTTCACGACCGCGACCGCGTGCACGCGTTCTGTGTGGGCTCGGGCAGCGAGCTCCCCGGCTGGGGGGCGCCATTCGGCGACACGCTCGTGGCCGGCTTGGGCGCCGGTGATGCCGACGGCGATGGCTTCCCCGAGGTGTTGGTGCAGACGATCCATGGTCGCCTCGCGTTCCTGAATGCTTCTGGCCATCCTTCACCCGGCTGGCCGCGCGCGGGCTCGAACGAGAACTTCGTCACCAACACACCACCGCTCGCCGTGGACCTCACGGGCGATGGGCATCCCGAGGTGGTGGCGCTCAACGCCAGCGGCGTGATCGCCGCGCTGGACGGCGCCGGCAGGACGCCCGACGGCTGGCCGCTCGCGACCGGCGTGGGCTGCGCGGGCACGACGATCGCCGCCGACCTGGACGGCGACGGCACGCCGGAGATCGTGGCGCCCGACCGGTTCAACAAGCTCTACGCCTACTCGGTGCCGGGCACGCTCTCGCCGCCCGCCACGTCGTGGACGATGCTCGGCGGCAATCCCGGCCGGACCTGCGCGCTCGCGCCGGGCGCGACCAGCAGCCCGGGGCCGCCCACCGCCGGCCCGCTTGTCTCCGGCTCGTTCAAGGCCTATCCCAACCCGGCGCGCCGCAAGCCGGTGCAGTTCGCCTACCAGCTCACCGAGGACGCCACCGTCGAGTTCAACATCCTCGACACCTCCGGCCACCAGGTCGCGCGCTGGACGCGGAGTGGCCGGCGGAGCGACAACTACGAGGTCTGGGACCCCTCGGGCGTGCCCGCGGGACTCTACGTCGCGCGCGTGCGATTCTCGGGGCCTGGGGGCTCGCACACCGAGAGCGTCCCGGTGGGGATCCTGCGATGACGTTTCGCTCGCTCGCGCAATGCCTCGTGCTCGCCGCCCTCGGCGTGCCGTGCGCGGTGTATGGCGCCGAGCCCGACATGCGCTCGCTCGCCGTGCGCCTGGCCGTGTCGATCACGGACGCGCCGGCGCCCGAGCGCGCCGAGCCGGGCGCGCGCTACGCGTACACGCTCACGTCCGAGCTCGCCCCGTCCACGCTCCACGGCGCGAAGGACGTGCCCGAGCTGTGGCTCGCGCAGCGCTCGATCGACCGCGACTGGGGGCTCTCCGACGACAGCACGTACCGCGTCATCGACGTCCCGGGCTACAAGTCCGAAGGCTGGGCGATGATGATGAGCGCCGCGGTGCCGGGCACCGGGCAGCTCTACGTCGGCGAGAGCAGCGGCTGGCTGTTCCTGCTCGCCGAGGCGGCGGGCTGGGCGGGCCACTACCTCGTGCGCGACCGCGCCGAGAACCTGAGAGGCGACGCGGCGAACTACGTCGGCGATCCGACCGACAGCTCGTCGACGTGGTCGTTCGCGCGTTACGCCGAATCCACCGGCGCGCCAGCGACGCAAATGGAAGTGCTGTGGGTGCAGGACCGCGACGCGTTCTATCAGGCGCTCGCGAACGACACGCGCTTCAACGCCGGGTTCAAGGGACCCGACCGCGAGGCCACGGCCGTCGCCTACCAGGACATCCGCGAGTCGTCGCAGACCCGCTTCCGCCAGGTGCACTACCTCGACGTGGCGCTGGTCATCAACCACGTCGTGGCGGCGTTCGACGCCTTGCGCGCGGCGCGTTCGCACAACATGCCGCTGCAAAGGAACATCGACTTGAAGTTCGGCGGCGGGTTGAACCGCGGGCAGCCTGAAGTGCACGCGACGCTGACGAGGAGGTTCTGACCGTGGCCACGATGCTGGCCGCGATGTCGCTGAGCTTCGCGCTCGCGCTCCCGACCGGGGATCTCGGAGCCTCCGGGCCCTCCGGGCCCTGCGGGCCCACGGGGCCCACGGGCTTCGAGGCCTCGGCACCCACCGGCTTCGAGGCCACCGCGCCGCTCGACCTCGGCGACCATCCGATGGTGTCGCGGCTCACGCTCGCCACCGGCTCGATCACGGCACCGCGCGAGCCGTCGCAGAAGAAGCCGAAGAAGAACAAGCCCGCCGAGGCCGCGGCGGTCGACGAGAACGCCGGACTGGGCCCCGAGCGCGCGCGGATCCTGCTCCGCTCGCTCACCGTACCGGGCTGGGGGCAGGCGACGCTGGGGCTCAACGGCAGCGCCAAGGTGTTCATGGTGATCGAGGCGGGGATCTGGGGCTCGTTCATCGCGTTCCGCGTCCAGGAAGCGCAGCGCACGGACTCCTACCTGCGCACGGCGCGGCTCAGCGCCGGGATCGACCTCGCCAACGAGGACGACGAGTTCCGGCGTATCGTGGGCGCGTTCGCGAGCAGCGAGGAGTACAACCTGCTCGTGGTCACACGCGACGCGGCGAACATCTACCTCTCGGATCCCTATAACCAGGACCTGGCGGGCTACCGCGCCTACATCGCGGAGCACTCGCTGAGCGGCGACATGTCCTGGCAGTGGACGGACCAGGGCGCGTTCAATCGCTATGGCAGCCAGCGGAAGAGTGCGCAGAAGGCGGGCCTGCGCTCGAACACGGCTTTGGCGCTCGCGGTCGCGAACCGGCTGGTGAGCGCGCTGCACGCGGCGCGTGCCGCCGGGAAGATGCACGCGGGCAAGGCCCAGGGCTGGCGCCTCGACCTGGAACCCGACCTGACGCAACCGGGGGCGTTCCGGGCCGCGCTCAGCACGCGCTTCTGAGGCGGGTCGTGCTCTCCGGGGCGCTCGTGCTCGCCACGAGCCTCGTCGTGCTTGGCGCTCCCGCATCCGGCGACGGCGGCGCTGCGGACTCCACGGCGGCCCACGCGTCCAGCGACACCACGGGGGCGGATTCGAGCCGTGCCGGCATCGCCCGCGGCTGGCGGCTGCGCGAGCTGTCGCCGATCGAGGGCGACGGCGCGCGCCCGCTCGCGGAGCCGGCCGGCGTGCTCTCCGACGCGTTCGGGCACATCTGGGTGAGCGACGCCTCGCTGCACAAGCTCAGGCGCTGGCGCGCCGACGGCGTGCCGCTGGACGAGACCGGCGCGTTGGGCAGTGAGCCGGCGCAGTTCCGCCGCCCGGGCGCGCTCGCGCGCGTGGGCGCCCTGGGCGTGGCCGTGCTCGACGTCGAGAACCGGCGGGTGAGCACGTACGACCACAACCTGCGGCTGCTCTCCGGCGCCGTGGACCTGACGTCCACGGAGCTCGAGGCGCGCGTCGGCACCGTGCGGCCGCTGGCGCTGGCCTCCGACCGCGGCGGCGCGCTCTACGTGGTGGACGCGGAGCGCGATCGCATCCTGGTGTTCGACTATTCGGGCGCGTTCCAACGCGAGCTCGGTGGCTACGGCGGTCGCTCGGGCGGCTTCTCGGGGCTCACCGGGGTGGCGGTGACCGCGCGCGGCCGCATCGTCACCGCGGAGCGGCCGCGCGCGCGCTCGAAGCGTGCGGATCCCAACGACAGCACGCTCGCGCGGGCGCGCATCCAGTGGCTGGAGGCCGGCGGCCGGCTGATCACGTCGGTGTGGTCGCCGCCGCTCGTGGCCGGCGCCTCGGAGCTGTCGGTGGCCGTGGCCGTGGACGCGCTCGGGCGCGTGGCGATCGCCGCCGAGCGCTCGGGCGAGGTGTGCGTGCTCGCGCCCGACGGGGCGCCGATCGCGCGGCTGACGGGCCTCGCCTCGCCGCGCGCCGTGGCGTTCGCGGACGACGGCACGCTGCTCGTGGCCGAGTCCGGCGCCGCCCGCGTGCGGCGCTGGACGCTGGAGCCCGAGAGGACGGACTAGTCCGTGCGACGCTGGATCCGCACCATGGCCGCGGCGCTCGCCGCGTGCGCGCTCGTGGGCCCGCTCGCTGCGGCCGCACGCGCCGAGCCGAACCTCGTGCGCGATCCCTCGTGCACGGTCATTCCGGTCGTGCCTGCCGCGGGCGTGGCCGTGATGCGGCTGCCGCGGACGTTCATCCGTGCCGGCAGCGACTCGGTGTGGTCGCGCGCCGGTGGCTGGTCGCGCGACCGCGACTACCGGCTGGACCGCCTGCGCGGTGACCTGCGCCTGCTTCGGCAGTGGGTACCGGGGGAGACGGTGTGGGTGAGCGTGTGCGGGCTCCTGGCGCCGCCGGGGCTCGAGTACGCACGGCAGGTCTACCAGCCGGCGCGCGGCAGCCTCGCGAGCGATACCGGCATCGCGGCGGCGGCCCCCGCGATGGCGGCGACGACGCGGCCGTCGACGCAGCGCGATCCCTCGACCGCTCCGAGCGGCGCCGCGCTCGCGGTCAACGGCAACAAGACGCTGGCCGTGGACTTTGGTTCGGCGCAGGACGCAGCGCTGCGGCAGTCGCTCGACCTCTCGGTGAGCGGCCGCATCGCGCCCGGTGTGGAGCTGACCGGTGTGCTGAGCGATCGCGACACGCCGCTCTCGGCCGCTGGCGCGACGCAGGACATCCAGTCGCTCGACCGCGTGCTCGTGGAGGTGAAGGCGAAGGACGGCGCCGGCGCACTCGGCGACATTCCCGTGACGCTGACGCGGAGCGAGTTTGGACGGCTCGAGCGGCGCGTGCAGGGCGTCGCGGGGGAGTGGCGGCCGGGCGCGCTCTCCGTGCGCGCGGCCGCGGCCGGTGCGCAGGGAGAGTACAACCGTCTCCAGTTCGCGGGCGTCGACGGGCTCCAGGGCCCGTACGCGCTCACCGACCGCGACGGCAACACCGGGATCACGGTCGTGGCCGGGAGCGAGGTCGTGACCGTGGACGGCGCGCGCATGACGCGCGGCGAGGCGGCCGACTACGCGATCGACTACGACCGCGCCCGGATCACGTTCTCCAATCGCCGCCCGATCTCGTCGGCGTCACGGATCACGGTCGAGTACCAGTACGCGCTCACGCGCTTCCGCCGCAACCTGGCGATGCTGTCGAGCGAGTGGAAGCGCGGCGGCTGGTCGTGGTACGCGCAGGGCATCACCGAGGGCGACGACGCGGGCAGGCCGCTCTCGGGACCGATCGATGCCGTCGACCGCATCCGGCTCTCGCAGGCCGGGGACTCGCTGGCATTGGGCGTCGGCGTGAAGCCCGGCGTCGGCGACTACGACACCGTGCGCGTCGGCACCGCGGCGCACTTCGCGTTCGCAGGTGTCGACTCGGGCGCGTTCGCGGTGGCGTTCGCACGCGTCGGCCAGGGGCGCGGCGACTACGCCGACTCGGGCGTCGTCGGCGGGCGCACCGTGTATCGCTTCGTGGGCGCAGGGGCGGGTGCGTTCGCGGTCGGCCGGCCGCTGGCGGTGCCGCAGACGCAACGGCTCGCGGCGGTCGGCACGTCCGTCGCCGCCGGCGGGTTCCGGCTCGACGTCGAGGGCGCGGGCTCGTTCCTCGACCGCAACACGCTGTCGCCGCGCGACGACGGCGACGACCTGGGCGGAGCAGGCCGCGTGCTGCTCTCGAGCGAGGGCCGGTTGGGCGTGGTGCCCGGGCGCGCCGGGTTGGCCGCGGGCTTCCGCGCCGTGGACAAGCGTTTCGCGCCGTTCACGCGCCTCGAGCGGCCGTTCGCCGAGGAGGACTGGGGGCTGCCCGCGGGCGCCGATCTCGAGCACCAGCATCGCGCCGAGGCGAGCGCGTGGTGGCGGCCGAACGGCAGCAACGAGCTGAAAGCGGAGGTCGCGCGCCTCACCACGCCCGACGGCTTCCGCGGCGTTCGTCAACGCGCCGACCTGCGGCTGCAGGCCGCCGCGTTCGGCGCACAGGGCGCGCTGCTCGAGGCCGACGGCACCTCGGACGGCTTCGCGTTCCCGGACGGCGGCCGCACGCGCGCGGTGGGCGACATGCGCTGGCGCGGCGGCTGGCTGGCGCCGTCGCTGCGCGGCGACGCCGATCTTCGCCGCACGCCGAGCGACACGGCCACGATCGAAGACCGCGTGCGTGAGCTGGACGCGGACGTCGCGAGCGGCAGCAAGGTCCCGTTCCGCTTCGTGGTCGGCGCCGGCGCCCGCCGCGACGCGCGCGACGCCGGCCGCACGAGCACCAGCGTACGCGCGACCACGCTGCGCGCCGAGCTGGAGACGCCGATCACGGCCCCCGTCGGCGCGACGATCTCGGCGCAGCGCCGCGAGACGCGGGATGAGCACAGCGGATCGAAGCTACGCCACGATCTCGCCAGCACGCGGCTGCGCGCGGAGTGGAAGCCGGCCGGGCTCGCGGGCGCGCTGCAGGTGGAGCGCACCGGCGAGGCCGAGAACCGCCGCGTGCGCGCGCTCACGTTCGTGGGCGCGGGCCTCGGCAGCTTCGATTCCACCGGCAACTTCGTCGGCTCGGGCGACTACGCGCTCGTGCTCGTGGTGAGCCCCGACCTCGACCGCTTCGCGCGCACCGCGACCAGCGCGCGCGCCGCGTGGGCGTTCGGGGCGTCCGAGGCCTGGCGCGGCTCGCGCGTGGAGTTCACGCTCGAGGACGAGGCGAGGCGGCTGGGTGACGGGCGCTTCACCGACATCTTCCTTTCCACCGGGTTGGCGCTCGTGGACACGACGCTGTCGTTGGGCACGATCGTCCAGCGGCTCGAGGCCGAGCTGGCGCCGGGCTCGCGCGCCGCCGCGTTCCGCGCCCGCGCCGAGCGGCGCGTGTCGGCGGATCGCACGGTGAGCAACTTCTCGCAGACGACCGACCAGCGCACGGGGGCGCTGCGCTGGCGAGCGCGTCCGAGCCCGGGGACGAGCGCCGAGGTGGAAGGGCGCATCGACTGGCAGCGCGCGGAGCAGCGGATCAGCGGCGGCGCGAGCTTCAGCCGCACGCTCATTGACGAGGGCGGCACGGCGCAGTTCATCTGGCAGCCGAGCGGCACGCTGCGCCTCGTGGGCGCGATGGACGCGTCGTGGTCGCGACCGATCAGCCAGCCGGAGTTCACGCGCACGATCCGCGTCGGGCCCGACGCCGGGATGAGCGTGGGCCGCGGCGGCCGCATCGAGCTCACCGTACGGCGCGCGTTCATCTCCGGCCCGCCGGCGCTGGGGCTGCTGCCGAGCGCCGACCCGGCGGGCGCGGCGCGCTGGGACGGCACGGCGCGCTTCGACTGGCGGCTCCACGAGACCACGACGTTTGGCTTGAGCTCCTCCGTCCGGGAGAGACCGGGGCACCGAACCGTCACGACCGGGCGCGCAGAGGTGAGGGCGTTCTTCTGATGACGCGCACCCTCAAGCCGCTCTCGTTCGGCGCGATCACCGCGCTGCTGGCGATGTTCGCGCTGGCGACACTGGCGCTTGCGCCAGCGGCGCAGGCGGCAAATGCGAAGCTCGAGCTGCGCGGCTGGCCGCTCGCGATGCGCGATGCCGAGGGCTGG
>DATNFC010000124.1:0-4690 GCA_035606545.1 Candidatus Methylomirabilota bacterium | reverse complement strand
GATGCGTGTCGGCGGCTTCTCGGCCGACGTGTCGTTCCTCTTGGACCCGCTCTCGGCGGTCATGGTGCTCGTGGTCACGGGCGTGGGCTCGCTGATCCACGTCTACGCCACCGGCTACATGAGCCACGATCCCTCGTTCCGGCGGTTCTTTCTCTATCTCAACCTGTTCATGTTCGCGATGCTCACGCTCGTGCTCGCGGACAACTACCTGCTGCTGTTCGTGGGCTGGGAGGGCGTGGGCCTGTGCTCGTACCTCCTGATCGGGTTCTGGTACGAGCGGCCGAGCGCGGCCGAGGCGGGGAAGAAGGCGTTCATCGTCAACCGCATCGGCGACTTCGGCTTCATGCTCGGCGCGTTCATGCTCGTGGCCGCGACCGGCTCGCTCAACTTCGACCGCGTGTTCGCGGCCGCGCCGCACGTGTTCGCGACCGGCGGCGCGGCGATCACGCTCACGGCGCTGCTCATGTTCCTCGGGGCGACCGGCAAGAGCGCCCAGATCCCGCTCTTCACGTGGCTGCCGGACGCCATGGAGGGTCCGACGCCGGTCTCGGCGCTGATCCACGCCGCGACCATGGTCACGGCCGGCGTCTACATGCTCGCGCGCAGCCACGTGCTGTTCGAGATGTCGCCCGCGGCGATGGAGGTGGTGGCGGTGATCGGCGCCGCCACGGCGCTGATGGCGGCGACGATCGGGTTGGCCCAGAACGACATCAAGCGCGTGCTCGCCTACTCCACCGTGAGCCAGCTGGGCTACATGTTCATGGCCTGCGGCGTGGGTGCGTTCGGCGCCGGCATCTTCCACGTCATGACGCACGCGTTCTTCAAGGCGCTGCTGTTCCTCGGCGCCGGCTCGGTGATCCACGCGCTCTCCGACGAGCAGGACATGCGGCGGATGGGCGGCCTGGCGCCGAAGCTGCCGTGGACGCACGCGACGATGCTGGTCGCAACGCTCGCGATCGCCGGCGTGCCGCTGTTCTCCGGCTTCTTCAGCAAGGACGAGATCCTCGCGGACGCGTTCGCGAGCGGGCACTACGGCATCTGGGCGGTCGGCATCGTGGGCGCGGCGCTGACCGCGTTCTACATGACGCGGCTCTACGTGCTGACGTTCTGCGGGGCGCCGCGGCTCACGCACGAGGCCGAGCACCACCTGCACGAGTCGCCGCCGTCGATGATCGCGCCGCTCGTGGTGCTGGCGGTGCTGTCGTTCATCGGCGGTTACGTGGGCATGCCGTTCCAGGAGGGTGGCCACGCGTTCGCGCGCTGGCTCCGGCCGGTGATGGAGGCGGGCGAGGTCGTGGTTCCGCACCACGAGCTGTCCCACGGCGCCGAGTGGGCGCTGCTCGCCGTCTCGGTGGTGGTGGCGCTGATCGGCATCGGCGGCGCGCTGCAGGCCTACCTCGTGGTCCCCGGCATCGCCACGTCGCTGCGCGAGCGTTTCGGCGGCCTCCACCGCCTGCTCGAGCACAAGTACTGGGTGGACGAGGTGTACGACGCGTTCGTGGTGCGGCCGTTCATGGCCGCGTCGCAGTGGCTGTGGCGCGTGTGGGATTCGCTGGTCGTGGACGGGCTCGTGAACGGCGTGGGCTACACGCTCGAGCTGGGCTCGGGGATGCTGAAGCTGGTGCAGACGGGCTTCGTCGGCACCTATGCGCTGTGGATCGCGCTCGGCGTGATCGCGCTGGTCCTCCACTTCACGAGGTGACGTTGGTTCCGATCCCCTGGCTCTCGTTCCTGGTGTTCTTCCCGCTCGCCGTCGCGGCGCTGATCGCCATCATGCCGCGCGGCGCCGAGCGCTCGGCGCGCCTCTGGTGCACGCTCGCCGCAGGGATCGAGTTCGTGGTCTCGCTGCCGCTGTGGTGGAAGCTCGTGCCGGGCGTGCCGGGGTTCCAGTTCGAGGAGAAGCTGCCGTGGATCCCGTCGATCGGCGCGAACTACCACCTCGGCGTGGACGGCGTGAGCGCGCTGCTGGCGCTGTTGACCACGTTCATGACGCTGGTCTCGGTGATCAGCGCCTGGACCGCCGTGGAGAAGCGCTCGCGCGAGTTCTACGCGCTGCTGCTCGCGCTCGAGGCTGGCATGCTGGGCACGTTCTTCTGCCTCGACCTGCTGCTGTTCTACGTGTTCTGGGAGGCCATGCTCATCCCCATGTACCTGCTGATCGGGGTCTGGGGCGGGCAGCGGCGCGTCTACGCCGCGGTCAAGTTCTTCCTCTACACGATGGCCGGCAGCGTGCTGATGCTGGTGGCGATCCTGTCGCTCTACCAGATGCAGAAGCAGTTCAGCGGCGTGCCGTCGTTCGAGCTGGCCGCGTTCTACGCCATGCCGATCGCGCCCGCCGCCCAGTTCTGGTATTTCCTGGCGTTCGCGTTCGCATTCGCGATCAAGGTGCCGATGTGGCCCGTGCACACGTGGCTGCCGGATGCCCACGTGGAGGCGCCGACGGCGGGCTCGGTCATCCTCGCGGCCGTGCTGCTGAAGATGGGCACGTACGGCTTCATCCGCTTCGCCATGCCCATGTTCCCGAACGCGCTGCTCTTGTGCGCGCCGTGGATCGCGTGGATCGCGATCGTGGGCATCGTCTACGGCGCGGTCGTGGCCATGGTGCAGCCCGATCTGAAGAAGCTCGTGGCCTACTCGTCCGTGAGCCACATGGGCTTCTGCATGCTCGGGCTGATGGCGCTGAACGCCCAGGGCTTCGCGGGCTCGATGATGACCATGCTCAACCACGGCGTGTCCACGGGCGCGCTGTTCCTCCTCGTGGGCGTGGTCTACGAGCGCCGGCACACGCGCGCGATCTCCGACTTCGGCGGACTGTGGAAGGCCGTGCCCGCGTTCTCGGCCGTGTTCCTCGTGGTGACGCTGTCGTCGATCGGCCTGCCGGGCACGAACGGATTCGTGGGCGAGTTCCTGGTGCTGCTCGGGGCGTTCAAGACGAAGTTCGCCTGGGCCGCCGTCGGCGCCACCGGTGTGATCCTGTCCGCGTGCTACATGCTGTGGATGTTCCAGCGCGTGGTGTTCGGGCCGATCACGCACGAGGAGAACGAACGACTCGGTGACCTCACGCTGCGCGAGCGGCTCGTGTTCGCGCCGCTGATCCTGCTCATCTTCTGGATGGGCGTCGTGCCGCAGCCGTTCCTCGACCGCATGCAGCCCGCGCTCGACCGCACGCTGGAGATCACGCGCACGCGCGCCGAGCAGAGCGCCATGGCGGCCGGCCTGCCGGCGCCGACGGAGCCCATGTTCAAGATCCTGCTCAAGCACCAGTCGGAAACCATGTCGAACGTCGCCACCGTGGGGAGCAAGTGAACGTCGTCCCGCAGCCGAGCATGCTCGCCGTGGACTGGTGGGCGCTGGGCGCGGTGATCGCGCTCAGCGCGGGCTCGATCCTGCTGCTGCTGCTCGAGTTCATCCCACCGCGGCCGAACGGCGACCGCGGCCCGCTGCTCTCCATGCTGGCGCTGATCGTTGCCGGCTACACCACCTACCGCGTGCGCGACGCCAAGCGCGCGCTGTTCGAGGGCATGTTCGTCCACGACGGGCTCACCGTGTTCTTCACCCTGCTGTTCTGTGCCGTGGGCGTGGTGAGCGTGCTGTTCGCCTGGCACTACAACAAGCGCACGCGCATCGGCCAGCCCGAGTTCTACTCATTGCTGCTCACGGCGGTGATGGGCATGGTCGTGATGGCGGCCTCGAACGACCTGATCACGATCTTCCTCGGGCTCGAGCTGATGTCGCTCTCGCTCTACGTGATGGTGGGCTTCCGCCGGAACCTGCTCGAGTCAAACGAAGCCGCGCTCAAGTACTTCCTGCTCGGCGCGTTCGCCTCGGCGTTCCTGCTCTATGGCATCGCGCTGCTCTACGGCGCCACCGGCACCACGAACCTGCAGCGGATCGGCGACTTCCTCGGCGACACGCCGCTCGGCCGCCAGCCGCTGATCCTCATGGGCAGCCTGCTCGTCTTCACCGGGTTCCTGTTCAAGGTGGCGGCGGTGCCGTTCCACATGTGGACGCCGGACGCCTACCAGGGGGCACCCACGAGCGTCACCGGCTTCATGTCGGCCGGCGCCAAGGCCGCCGGGTTCGCGGCGCTGCTGCGCATCCTGATGCGAGCGCTGCCCTCGCTGCAGCACGATTGGCAGCCGCTGCTCGCCGTCGTCGCCATGCTCACGATGACCGTGGGCAACGTCACCGCGCTGCTCCAGAACAACGTCAAACGCATGCTCGCCTACTCGAGCATCGCCCACGCCGGCTACATCCTGGTGGCGCTCGCCGCCGGCGGCCCGGACGGCTCGGCGGCCGCCGTGTTCTACCTCGCGGTCTACTCGTTCATGAACCTGGGCGCGTTCGCGCTGCTCACCATGATGGGGCGGGGGAGTGACGAGCCGGTGCTGGTCTCGGACCTCGCCGGCCTCGGCTTCCGCCAGCCGCTCGCGGGGCTGGCGCTGACGCTGTTCATGGTCTCGCTCGGCGGCATCCCGCCCACCGCTGGCTTCATGGGCAAGGTGGTGGTGTTCGGCGCCGCGGTGAAGGCCGGGTTGATCTGGCCGCTCGTCGTGGTCGGCGTCTTGAACAGCGTGATCTCGGTGTTCTACTACCTGCGGATCACGGTCGCGCTCTACATGCGCGAGCCCGAGGGCGAGCCGGTGGCGCTGTCGCTCAACGCGCCCGCGGTGGCGGCCCTGCTGCTCAC
>DATNFC010000123.1:0-7073 GCA_035606545.1 Candidatus Methylomirabilota bacterium | reverse complement strand
CAGCGTGAACGTGACGTGGTCGTAGGCGATGTCGGCCGGCCACTGCACGTGCGAGATCGCCAGCTCGCGGCGCTGGAGCGACGCCAGCCCCGCCGGGTTCCAGTAGATCGCGCTGGGGTCGTTCGCCACCGCGACGAACGTCTCGCCCATGCCCACGGCGCGAGCGCCGACGCCGATGCGCAGGAACGTGGCGGACGACGTGCCCGCGCGCTGGCCTCCGAGGGAGCCCTGGGCATGAGCGCTTGCGGGCGCGAGCAGCAGCGCTGCGGCGACGGCGATCGCGAGCTGGGCCGTGAGCTCGCCCGAAGGGCGTCTAGAGATCCACATCGAGCTGGGCCCTCCACATGCTGTTGCCGTAGTTCGACGGGTTGCCGATCGCGCTCACGCGCGTGAACTCGTTGAAGCCCGTGAAGTAGCGCGGGTCGACCACGCCGTCGCCCCAGCTCGCCCCCCGGCCGCTGTACGGGTCGACCACATTGATGGCGTAGTTATTGAAGATGTTCGTGCCCGCGATGCTGAAGTCGAAGCGCCGGGTCCCGAGGGTGAACCAGCGGTTGATCTTGAGATCGAGCGTGAATTGCGACGGCGCGTTGCGCGAGTTCGGCAGCCCCACCGCGTCGCCGGAACCGGCAGCGATCGGCGTGAACGTGCGACCCGACTGCGCCTGCGCGTAGACGTTGATGCCGACCCTTTGCAGGATCCCCCAGTGCTGCGGCGCCTTGTCGTCCCAGCGCACGTCGAAGCTCGCGGTGAACTTGCTCGGGCGGTTCCAGCGCACGAACTCCTCGGACAGCCGCGTCTCGTTGCTGCCGCCGATCTCCTGCAGCGCCTTCTCCTCGTTCGGGTCACTGCTCTTGCCGCGCGTCTGCTGGTACGAGTACGTGATCTTGCCGGCCCAGTGGTTCGCGCGCCGCTTCTCCAGCTCGACCTCGAAACCCTTCGAGCGCGAGTAGTGGCCGTTCAGGTAGATGAAGTACGACGAGATATCCGAGCCCTGGAGCGGGTCGACGCGCGAGGCCGCCGGGTAGTCGTAGACGTCACGCACGAAGAACGTCACGTTCGCCGCGGCCGTGGGCAGGAACTGGTGCTTGCCGCCGACCTCGTAGTTCACCGAGACCTGCGGGTTCAGGTTCGGGTTGCCCTGGAGCGGGAACGACTCGCTCGAGATGGAGTTGAGCTTCGAGTACACGTAGCGGTAGGACGGCCACTGCGTGAACTCGCCGTAGTTGAAGAAGAAACTCGAATTCTCGGTGATGGGGTGGGCCACGATCACGCGCGGCGAGAAGTGCGTCTTCACGCGGCGGCCGAAGAACGAGTGCGTGTCCTCGTAGAAACCGGTGCGCGTGGTCGGCGCGATGTTGTGCCGCGTGGTGTCGCCCATGGCCTGCTCGGCCTCGCGGCCGATGAACCAGTAGTCTGCGCGCAGCCCGATGTTCGCGACGAAGCCCTCGAACTCGAGGCGGTCGCGGCCGTAGAACGCGCCCACCTGAGGGTGCACGTTCCACAGGTCGTGCGAGGAGCCGAGGCCATCGGGGTCGAACACCCACGGGTCCTCGATCGTCAGGTATTGGACGTCCTGCCACTGGTGCTCGAACCCGAACTCCAGCTCGTTGTGCTTGTGGCGCTGCGTGTACGAGCCCTGCAGGCCCCAGCTGTTCGTGCGCCGGTCGGCCCACTGGTTGTCGTCGCCGGTGTCGAGGAAGAAGTCGTCACGTCGCGGGTCGCCGAGCGGGAACGCGCGGTCGTCGGGCTCTTCGTAGTCCTGCCACATCTTGCCCTGCACGTCCTGGCGCTGGGCGTAGAAGTAACGCGAGGCCTGCAGCGTGGTGAAGCCGGTCGTCGACAGCGTACGCCGCCACTCGACCGAGGTCTGGACGTTGTCCTCGAAGATCGTGGGCGCGTGGCCGATGCGATGGTCCCAGATCCAGGGATACGCGGGATCACCCTGGTCGCCCTGCGCGGTGAGGCGCGTGCGACTGAAGCCCTGGTCGATGGCGATGCGCTTCGAGAAGTTGAACGAGTACTTGTCGGCGGTGTTCGGCTTCCAGAACAACCCGTAGCGAGCGGCCCAGCGGTTGTCCTCGGACGGCGCCCACATGTCGCCATACTTGAACTTCATTCCCAGAAAGCGGTCTTCGTAGCTGGAGACGAGCCTCGGGTGGAGATCGGGCGGCGGGATGATCGTGCGCTCGATCAGGCTCATGTCCGGGTAACCGGCGCCGAGGTAGCTGAAGCGCGTCTCGAACAGGCTTCCCGAGACGTCGAGGATGCTGCTCATCGTGCCCGGCAGCTTGACGCCGATCGCGCTCAGGCCCCGCGCCCAGATGGGGTCGGGCCCCGAGAGCACCGCCTGCCACTGGCGGCCGCCGAACGCGCCGCCGCCCATGGTGAGCCCGAGCTGCGTCTTCTCCGTACCCTCTTTCAGCTTGATCTCGACGACGCCGGCGAGCGCGTTGCCGAAGCGCACATCGAACGCGCCCGTGGCCACGTTCACCTCGGAGATCGAGCGCGCGTTCATCTGCCCGGCGGTGGACTGACCGGTGACGAGGTCGCGGTTCGCGACGCCGTTCACCACGAACATGGTCTCGTCCGCGCGGCCGCCGCGCACGTGGATCTGCTCGGCGTCGGTGCTGATGCCGGCCTGCTGCTGCAGCACGTCGTTGACGGTGGAGACGGCGAGGTTGCGGATATCGCTCGCGCCGACGCTGCGCACGGTGGCGCCCTGCTTGGCTTCGACCAGCCGGCGCTCGGCGGTGACCTCGACCGCCTTTTCCTCGTGCACCACCACGTCCTCGAGCTTGAACTCGACGACGGTGGGCTTGCCCGCCACCACGATCACGCCCGGTCGCGACTCAGGTTTGTACCCGAGGAACTGTACGCGGATCTCGTACGTGCCGACCGGGACGCCGGGAATCGTGAAGCGGCCTTCCGAGTCGGTGAGACCACCCTTCTGCGCACCGATCACCGCCACGTTCGCGAACGGCAATGCGTGGCCGGTCCGTTTGTCGGTCACCTTGCCGGTGATGGTGCTCTTGTCCTCCGCGAGCGCTGGGAGGGCGAGAGAGACAAGGAGCAGGACGGGGGCGAGTGCTCGCGGTAGGGCATTCATGAAGGTGGGCGCCGAAGTTAGGTCGCAGTTCAAAGACCCGTCAAGGGCCTATCTTGTAATATCTTGCCGCGTTCGTGGACGCGCCGGCCGGACCGCTGCCGCCGCGCGCGCTCACTCCCGGTCCGAGCGAACGACCAGCAGCTTGCCCCGCTGGACCGGGCCGCCGGTGTGGTCCTCCACCGTCCACACGTACAGCCCGGTGGCCGCGGCCTGGCCCCGATCGGTGATCAGGTCCCACGCGAACGTGCCCCCCGAGAGCGCCGGCGGACCCGTGTCGGGGTTGCGGTCTGGCGTCCACACGCCGCGAACGTTCTCCGTATGGTAAGTGGCGCCGTCGAACTCTCGCCTCATGACCTTGTCTCCGGCGAGAGTATAGACGGTGATCTTGCACCGCGCCGGCAGGCCGGCGAACCAGACGACTTTGTCCCTGGGGACCTTGCCGGCGTCCCAGATGGCCTCCACGTTGTAGGGGTTGGGGAACACCACCACCCCACGATGCTCCTGCTCGTTCGCCGACGGGATAACCATGAACTTGTTGAGGCCTATGCTGCTCTCGAGGCTCTCCACGCCCGGGTCGCCGGTGTCGTAGCTGGTCACGGCTCCCCAATAGCGAAAGCCGTCCTTGAGCCCGGTGACCCGATAGCGATAGCGGTAGGTGAAGCCGTCCTGGACGAGCGGCGCGGGAGCGAGCGCGGGCTCGAGCCCGGTGTTGAAGCCGGTGGTGTCTGCGAGGTCGTACTGGGCGAGGCGGGTCGGATCCTGCTGGTCGAGACCGATGTAGACGCGGTAGCCCTCGAAGTCGCGCCCGCCGGGCGCGGGGCTCGTGGGGTCGACCGCGAACTCCGGCGAGTCGTCCCACCACAGGTCCGCGTGCTGCGAGCCGGCCTGGACGAGGAGCCGCGGCGAGGGCGGCGCGCTCGGCAGCTTGTAGTCCACATCGTGAGCGAATTGCGCGTAGTCGGCGTGCGCGAGCAGCGACGGCTGGTCCTCCCCGCCCACGAACGCCACGTCGAACGACACGCTGTCGCCGTGCTCGATGCGCGCGAACGGCCCCACGCTCATCAACTGGATCGGCGAGCACGCCCCGAGCAGCGCACAGCCGCTGCCGTCGTCCACCTGCGTCTCGCTCAGGAGCCGGTACTTCTCGCGATCCTCGTCGCGCGCGGTGTCGCCGGGCTCGAACGACCACCAGCGCCAGTTGACGCGCTTGCTGGCGATGCTGTCGGGCGTGACGCCCAGGAGCTTGATGCCCGCCCACGGCGGGACGACGGAGGCGCGGCAGTTGTCGGGGTACGGCGGCGCCGCGCAGTAGCGTTCTGAGAACAGCCGCCGAGCCGGGTCGAACTCGATGTGCGCCTTGTAATACCACGAGCCCGGACCCGCGCCTGCGCTCGGCGGCCACACCGAGTAGCTGTTCTTGTTGCCGGAGGCGAACTGCGCGTAGAGCCCCAGCCAGGCGTCCCGGAGTGGGGCGCCGTCGTTGGTGATGATGTAGCGCGCGACGACGAACGCGTCGGCCGCCTTGAGCGTGAACCCCAGCGTCACCTGGCGGACGCGGATCTTGAGCGGCTCGTGGTGCTCGCGCTGGTTGCCGCTGTTGCGCTTGGGGACGCCGTCCCAGTATTCGCAGATCAGGTCCTGGTCGGAGATGGCGGCCGGCGAGTAGACGCGGCTGTTGGGGATGCGCGAGCGCTCGCTCACCACGTCGCCGAGCGGCGAGAACTCGGTCTCGTCGGCCGAAGCGCTGCCCTGCGCGGCGTCCACGAGCGCCGTGGTGACGCCGGTGAACACTCCCGTATCGCTCACCGCGAGCGCGCCGAGCCAGAGCCCGGCGCGCGACATGTGCTCGTAGGCCGAGCCCAGCGGGAACTCGAGCGACGACGAGCGCGAGGAGAAGTTGTTGCCGAAGAAACCGTAGTTGCTCACCGTGAGGCCGAGGCGATTTCGGTTCGCGAGCCGCGTCACGTAGCGCACGGTTTGCGCGTGGGCGGGCGCTTCCGGGATCAAAGGCAGCAGCGCGAGCGCGAGGAGTGCGATGCGAAGGGCCGCGCGATGCCGAGAGCCGCGCGCTCGCCGATGAGAGTCGGCCCTGCGACCTCGAGAGCCGGCCGCACACATGCGCCGCTCAGTGCGTTTCGTGCGGGTAGCGGAGCCCCAGCGTCCAGCTCATGTACGCGGGCGAATCGCCTTCCGACCACACCGCGCCGGCGCCGGTGAGCGTCTTGCTCCAGCGCAAGCTGCCGACCATGTCGGTGTTCCAGCCCAGCATGTAACCGAGCGCTCCGCCCGCTGCGAACGAGGGGTCGAGCTGCGAGCCCACGGCGCTCGCCTTCTCGCCGTTCGCGTTCGTGAGCCGGAGCTCCTCGCGCGACTGCGACACGCCGCCGCCCAGCTCCAGCTCCCATAGGAACCTCGCGGCCATGGGACGGCGATAGGCGATCAAGGCGTGAATGTTCGTGACGTGCAGCTCGCGATTGAGCGCGTACGGCCCCGCGCCGTCGGTGAACGGCTGGCCGTTCGTGTTGAGGTCATCCACGAAGCGGAAGCTGCCGTCCTGGTTGCTGCCGAAGTACGCGACGCGACCTTCCACGAGCCAGCGCGGCGTGATCCCGAGGCTCGCGCTGATCGCGAAACCGGGGCCCGAAGGCAGGAGCGACGAGAGCTGCGTGCCGCCCACGCTCTCCACGGTGCCGCTCGGCGAATAGAACAGGCCGTCGACCTGGAACTGGAAGCCCGGGGCCTTGGCGGTCTGCGCAGCGGCCAGAGCCGGGCAGAGCGTCAGGAGCAGCAGAACGGTGAGAGGCTGAAAAAGCCCGCGGCGCATGAGCATCCAAGTGTCTCCGTGGAAGGGCCGGCAGCCTATCGCAGGCCGCGCCCGGCGCCAATGGAACACGTTACCGGGGCCGCCGCGGGTGACGAGCGCGGCGCGGGTGGACTCCCGGCGCAACGCGCGCGCGCGTCGCGCGAGACCCGCGCGGGTCCCTCGGCGCAGACGCCCGGTTGCGCCGCGTTCCGGCGTATCGCAATGTCCCCGGCTCAGCTTTTTTCCAGAGCCCCCCTTCCAGAGAACCCCGGTCAAGAGACCCAGAGACCCCGATGACCGTTCGCCGTCGCCAGCTGCTGCTGCTCGCCGCCTTCTGCGCCGTCGTGGCGCTGGGCGTGGCCGCGTGCGTGGAGAACGACATCACGGCGCCGGGGCTCGACAGCGAGATCCTGGTGGAGCGCGCGGGCCCCGAGGGCGCGGCGCCGCCCGCGTTCGGGGCGTACGCCTGGGCGGTGAACACGATCGACTCGATCATCTTCACGGACGACATCGACTCGACGCGGCTCGACGTCACGAGCGTGCGGGTGACCGATCCGCAGGGACAGACCGTGGCGGGCACGGTGCGTTTCATGCAGAGAAAAACCTACATCCACTACACGCAAGCCTTCCCAAGTGCGGCATACGACTTCGAGACCCGGGACGTGGACCTCCCGTTGCCGCCAAGCTTGGGCAAGATGTACTTCATCCCCTCCCAGCCTCTGCATGGCCACACCGAGTACACGGTGCGCATGTCGGCCGGCATCCGCATGACGAAGGGGACGCTCAAGCGCGACGCGTTCACGTTCCGCTTCGTCACCGGGGACTCGGTGCCGCCGCCGCGCTAGTAGCTCCCCCGCAGGTCGTACTCGCTCGGGAACGCGTCCATGAAGACGCGGTCGATCTCGAGGTTCACCTCGCGCAGCATGCGCGCCTTCTGCGGGTAGGGCATGAAGCCGCTCTTGAAGCCGTTGAGGATGATGCGCTTGAGCTCGTAGGGCGAGAGCCTGAAGCCGCGCACGGCGAGCGCGATCTCGTCGCTCAGCGTCGTTCCCGACATGAGTCGATTGTCGGTGTTGAGCGTCACGCGCAGGCCCTGCCGGAAGTAGTCGCCGCAGGGGTGGTCGGCGATGCTCTTCACCGCCCGGGTCTGGATGTTGCTCG
>DATNFC010000122.1:0-9834 GCA_035606545.1 Candidatus Methylomirabilota bacterium | reverse complement strand
GGCTACATCGGGGCGCTGGCCGTCGAAGGCGGCGACTGGCGCGTGACCGAGTCGAAGTGGGAGATGCCGCGGGACTGAGGCTGGGCGGCTGCACGTCAGGAGTTCGCGCTCACGCACGGTCGCGATCGAGCCGCGCGACGTGCCGCCGGCGCGGGCTGTCGGCCCCGCGGGGGCAGGGCTACGCTGCGGCGGTGAACGAGCAGGATGCGCTGCGACTGATCGAGCCGGCGGTGCCGGCCGGGCCCGGTGTGTGGGCGGACTTCGGCGCCGGGGACGGGACGTTCACGCGTGCGCTCGTGGCGCGGCTGGGAATGGGTGTGCGTGTGTACGCTGTTGACCGCGACGCGCGGTCGCTCGGCTCGGTCTCGCGGGCTCTCGCCGGCGTCACGATCGTGCGCGCGGACCTCGAGGCCCCGTTCGAGCTGCCCGGCGCCGAGCCCGGCACGCTCGACGGCCTGCTGCTCGCGAACACGCTGCACTTCATGCGCGAGCCCTCTGATGTGCTCGCGCGGCTTGCGAGTTGGCTCCGTCCAGGCGGCAGCGCCGTGCTGATCGAGTACGACCAGCGCTCGCCGAGCCGTTGGGTGCCGCATCCCATCGACGCTGCTGACCTGCCAGCGCTCTTCGAGTCGGCCGGGCTCGAGCCGCCGCGCATCGTGGCCCGCGCGGACTCGGCATTCGGCGGCGAGATGTACGTGGCCGTTGGACGGAGGCAGTGAGGCGAGTGGCGGCGGTACTGACCGCTGCACCCGCCTCCTGCTCCGTCTCGCCGATGGCGGGGGACTTGCACCGGCGAACACTGCGAAGACTAGGCGGGAGGGCTTGAGTGCGGCTTGAGTCGCGCGTGCCTATTCGTGACGAAGCGCGACCAGCGGATCCAGCCGCGCCGCCCCAAGGTGCCGGCACCAGGCAGATCTAGAACGCGAAGTGGAGGCCGACCCCGTAGTACGTCACTTCCGAGTGGAAGAACTGCCCGTACGGCGAAGGCCCGTCGTAGTAGTGCCCCAGCACGCTCCAGCGCCGCATCGCGTGCTCGCTCTCGCGCGGGCGGCTGAACTCGAAGCCCGCGACCCCGCTCACGGCCAGCTCCCAGTCCAGGTCCTCGACCGACTTCACGTCGCCCGCGGCGACGAGCCGCGCGGTGGCGAAGTCTCCAAGCCGGAACGAGCCGTTCTTTTGGCGGAGCTCCAGGCCACCGTGGAGGACCCAGTTCTCCATATCGTTCGGTATCGAATGGAGCAGGTACTCGCCACCCGCGTACGCGCGGGCCGGCCCCACGTCGTACGACAGGATCACCTCGGCCGCCTCGAACGAGAAGTTCTCGCGCGGGATGCGCGAGCGGAGCACGAACTCGTCGCCCAGGTGCGAGCTCTGGTGGTAGACGCGTGCCCGACCCGAGAACGCTCCGTAGCGATACGTCATCGGCAGCCCGAACACGTAGTCCGCGTTGATCAGGTCGTAGGATTCCGTGTTGAGGTCGAACTGCGCGAACACGGCGCCCTCGAGGCCGAACTGGAACCCGTCGCCAAGCCGCGGCCCGCCCCAGCGGCCGATGCCGAATCGGTCGCCGATGGCGACCGAGAGCAGGTCCGTGCCGAGCGCCGAGGTGGAAGTGCCCCGCACGTAGGCCAAATATGAATGTGGCGCCTTCGGGTCGGCGAGCAGCGGGCAGAAGACGTCGCCCTCGGGGAGCGCTACGAAGCCCGTCGCCTGATCGGGCGGGATGTTGGTGCCGCAGTACTCGTGCGCGCTCGCTTCGTAGGCCGCCCTGGCTGACCCGGAGGGGAGGGTGGCGGCTGCGAGCACGAGTAGGGTGCACAGGGCTGTCGCTGTCAGGCGCATGATGTCCTCGCTCCACGGAGCCGTCGGGGTATCAGGGAGGCGTGTTCGAACCGATGCGGTGCGGCGTCCGCACACCCATCTTACGCTTATCCGCCGGGAATCAAGGCACTTTTAGCGGTCGGGCGCGGCCCCGTGCGCCGTTCGTGATTCCCCGTAGGCTCGTGCATCATCATGCACTGTTTCGGCATCGAGCCGCCCCCATCGCGATGATCCGGAGGCGCGACGGGCATGCCGTCCCATCCGGCCATGTCACGAGGACACCTGATGTCGCCCTGGCTGTGGGTCAAGCTCGTCCACGTTGTGTTAGGTGCATTCTGGTTCGGCGCCGCGGTGGTGGGCACGTTCTACCTGACGGCTGCCGCGCGCGCTCTGGGACCGGCAGCGGCGCCGGTGCTCAAGTACATCATCGGCGTGCGGAAGTACTCCGTGGTGATGAACATCGTCGCGGGGCTCACGGTGCTCACCGGGTTGGGCCTCTACGACCGGCTCTCGAACCACTTCCGCAATCCGCTCGTGTACAACTTCCACGGCTGGGCACTCACGCTCGGTGCCGTGTGCGGCATTCTCGCGATCATCTGGGGTGGCGCCGTCGTGAGCCCGGCCGGCAAGCGGATGGGAGAGATCACCATGAAGCTCACGGGTCCGCCGACGCCCGAGCAGGCTGCCGAGCTGACAGGGCTGCAGAAGCGGATGCACGTGGGCGGGCTCGTAGCGGTGGCCCTGGTCCTCCTCGCGCTCGTGGGGATGGCGCTGTCGCATCCGATCTGAGCTCGACGGCGCCGGCGGGATGTCCCCCGCTACTCCCACCTCAGCGCCCGCGTCGGCTCGATCCGCGACGCCCTTAGCGCCGGTACGTACGCCGCGAGCGTCGTCACGAGGAACGTGGCCGGGACGACGATCGCGTAGACGAGGAAATCCACGCCGCCGATGTTGAAGAGCGCGGTGTTCATGACCCGCTCCACGCCGAACCCAAGCGCGAGGCCGATCGCCGCGCCCGCGGTGACCAGGACGAGCCCCTTCCCGAGGACGAGGCGGATCACGTCCGGGCGGTCCGCGCCGACGGCCATGCGGATGCCGATCTCCCGGGTTCTCCGGCTCACGTTATAGGAGATCAGTCCGTAGAGGCCGGCGACCGCGAGGAACAACGCCATCGCTCCCATGGTCATCGACATCTTCACGGCGATCCCCGGGCCATCCACGGCGTTGTAGCGGTAGAGCACCATGTAGCTCCGGACGCTGACGAGCGGGAGGTCGGGATCGATCGACCGCACGATGCCCTTCAGCGGCTCGATGAGCGAGAGCGGGTTGCCGCTCGAGCGCATCAGCAGCGTCAGGCGCGCGACCGGGCGCTGGGCGAGCGGCAGGTACACGAACTCCATGGGCTTCTCGTACGGCATGCGGTAGCGCAACGTGGGCGTGATGCCCACGATCTCAACGAGCGGACCGCCGCGCTTGCCGAGGTGGAAGCGCTTGCCCAGCGCGTCGACGCCCGGCCAGTGGTGCGTGGCGAACGACTCGTTGACGACCGCGACCCGTGGCGTGTCCCGCGTGTCGCTCGATCGAAACGCACGGCCGCGCACGATCGGGATCCCCATCGCTTCGAAGTAGCCCTCGTCCACGGTGTCCATGGTCACGTCGTACGTCTCGCGATCCTTGGGCATCTCCGCACCCTCGGGAACGAGCGGGAGCACTTCGAACGCCTCGAGCCCGAGTGGCGGGTTCTGCGTCAGCCCGGCGCTCACCACGCCAGGCGCCTGGCACGCGTGCTCGACGAGCTGCTTGAAGAAGCGCTCCGTTCGCGTCGAGTCGTACTGGAGGAGCCGCGGATCGAACGTGGCCATGAGCACGTGGTCCTTCGCCGTCTTCGCGAAGTCGACGCCCTCGACGAGGCCGTGGTGGAAGCCGCGCATGACGAGGAGCCCGGCCGTGAGCATCGTGAGCGACGCCGCGACCTGGCCGGCCACGAGCACGTTCCGACCCCAGAGGCGCCTCCGTCCAGGCAGCTCCGCCTCGCCGGCCTTGAGCCCGTCGACCACGTCCACGCGCGTGCTCTGGAGCGCGGGCGCCAAGCCGAACACGATCGCACTCGCGACCGAGAGCGCGGCGCACCCGGCGAGGATGCGCAGGTCCATCTGGAAGGGGACATGGATCGGGAGCGTTGTCGGGATGGCGAACCGGGTGAGGAGCTTGATCAAAGCGAAGCCGGCCGCGACGCCCGCCGCTCCTCCCATCACGGCGAGCAGCAGGCTCTCGGCGAGCAACATGCGGATCAGCCGCGAGCGCCCGGCGCCGAGCGCCAGCCGCACGGCGATCTCGCGCCGGCGCGCCCCGGCGCGGCTCAGGAGCAGGCTCGCGGCGTTCGTGCAGGCGACCGCGAGCACCATGAGCGCCAGTACCAGGAAGACGATGCCGAACTTCCAATTGGGGTCGTCGCTGCGCGTGCGCATCTGGACCTGATTGCGCACCATGCCGCCACGGTTGCGGTTGAACTGCGGATGCTCGCGCTCGAAGTCCTTCGCAATCGTCGCCAGCTCGTTCCGCGCATCCGTCAGGGTTGCACGCGGCGCCAGCCGCGCCTGGACGATCAGCCCGCGCGCGTCGCGGTCGTGGAAGAAGTCCTTCTGGGGTTGCCTCGATAACACCGGCGCCATCGCGAACGGAACGTAGAAGTCCGGGCGAATGAAGACGTGCATGCCGGGGAATGACTCGGGGGCGACGCCGATCACGGTGAACACGGTGCCATTCAGCCGGATCGTCCGGCCGACGATCGTCCGATCGCTCGCGAGCTCCTGCTTCCAGAAGTCCCGCCCGAGCACGACGACGGGATCGCGGCCCGGCACTTGGTCCTCCTCCGGCCGGAACGCGCGCCCGAACTGCGGCGTCACATCCAGCACGGAGAAGTAGTTGCCTGACACGAGCATGCCGCCGCGCACGCGGGCGGTCTCGCCGGACTTCAGGCTGTAACCCATGGGGATGTAGTCGCCGTTCGCGATCACGCCCGTGTAGCTCTTCGCCCGCGCGGCGATGTCGCGATACTCGGCGTACGAGAACAACTCGAAGCTCGAGTACGGCGAGGTGCTCCGCAGATTGACGATGCGGTCCGGGTGCGGGACCGGGTAGGGGCGGAAGACGAGCGCGTCCACCATGCTCATCGGTGCGGACGCCATTCCAATCCCGAGCGCGAGCGTCAGGACGACGAAGAACGAGAGCCCGGGCGCGCGGGCGAGGCTGCGCGCGGCATAGCGGATGTCATCCAGGAAGTCGGTCAGCCACCGCGTGCCGCGCATGTCGCGCGCTTCCTCTTTCTTCTGCGCCAACCCGCCCATGGCGCGCAGCGCTGCGTACCGCGCATCGCGCGGGGAAAGCCCGCTCGCGACGCCTTCCTCGATCAGCTTCTCGAGGTGAAACTGCATCTCCTCATCGAGCTCACGATCCGCGCGCTCGCGGCGGAACACCGAGCGCAGTCGCAGCGGCAGCGTGTACCACCAGTGTTCGGGGCGCATGGCTCAGGCCTCCGACAACCGGACGACGCGCGTGATCGCGGAGGAGAGCAAGTGCCAGCTCGCGGACTCAGCCTCGAGCTGCTTTCGACCGGGACGCGTGAGCGAATAGAACTTCGCGCGCCGGTTGTTCTCGGTCTGCTTCCACTCTGCGGTGATCCAGCCTTCCTGCTCGAGCTTGTGCAGGGCGGGGTAGAGCGAGCCTTCGCTGACTTGAAGCACGTCCTGCGAGACGACCTTCAGCCGGCGGCTGATCGCCCACCCGTGGAGCGGCTCGATCGCGAGGAGCTTCAAGATCAGGAGATCGAGTGTGCCTTGGACGAGATCGCTGGGCTTGCTCATCTAATGTGTCCCCCGCTGGCTCCTATCGGTGACCTAGGGGAGAGTAGCGCCGCTCCTCTCGGTAAGCAAGGGGAGAGTTCGTTGGTCGCGCGAGGCGTGGCCGGTGCGAACTGTCCGGTGATGACCGACAATGAGGGTCCGCTGGTCGCGCAAGTCGCCCCGTCGGTAGCCGCAGGGACTTGTCTCGGCACAGGTTCTGGCAGCATCAGGCCCGGCCGTGCCCTCGATCCTCAGGAGATAGCGCCATGAACGCCCCCCGTCACTCCGCAGTGCGCGTCCGCCTGTCCCTGCTCGCGCCGATCGTCCTTGCCGTGCTCCTCGCCGGCATGGCGCGCGCCGGAACATCCCCCGCGCCCAAGTCGTCCGTACTCAAAGGCTGTCCCGGCGACTTCGCCAACGCCTCGACTTCGATCCACGTGGACGACGATCGCCAGAAGGTGACCATCAAGCTCGAGGGCGGGCGCTGCCGGATTGACTTCCGGATGGAAGGCATTGCGAAGTTCAACGACGACTTCACCGATCTCGTGAGCCTGTCGCCGGACGGATTCTTCCGGGTCGACATCACCGACGACGGCGAGCGGCGCCAGCTCGAGATCACGCCCGGGCCGAACGGCCTCGAGCGCACCTGGCGCGTGAACGGACGCGAGCAGCCCTTCGACGCAGCGGCCCGCGCGTGGCTCGGTACGTTCCTGATCGAGCTGGATCGCCGCACCGCCGTGGCCGTGGACCAGCGCCTGCCGATCCTGCTCAAGAAAGGCGGCGTCTCTGCCGTGCTCGCCGAGACGGGGCAGATGCCGAGTGACTACGCGCGGAACGTCTACTACTCGAAACTCGCGACCGCGACACATCTGTCGAGCGCCGACGTGGTGCGGGTGCTCGATCAGGCCGCGTCGCTCAAGACCGGGGACTACTACAGCGCCGAGCTGCTCAAGAATCTCGACGCGCACCCCGACGACGACCAGGTCCAGGCGGCCATGTTCCGGACGATCCAGGCGATGGGGTCGGACTACTACCGTGCGGAGTCGGTGCGCCAGGCTTTGGGATCGGGACCCGTCGGAGCTCGCGAGGTGGACTTCCTGATCGGCGTCATCCAGCACATGGAGAGCGACTACTACAAGGCTGAGATCCTGAAGCAGATGCCGAGCAGGATCGAGCCCGCGCAGCGGAAGCGGCTCGCCATGCTCGCGCGAGACATCAAGGAGGATTCGTACGCGTACGAGTTCGTGAAGGCGCTGGCGGCGAACACGGATGCCGCAAAGGGCGAGGCGCGCGCGCTCATTGATGCCGCCGCCACGATCGAGAGCGACTACTACCTCTCGGAGTCGGTCAGCGCGATCCTCGCCAACACCACGCTGACGGATGCCGACCTGCTCGCGATCGTGAAGACCGTGGCGCCGCTGAAGTCCGACTACTACCGGTCCGAGATGCTCCGTCATGTCCTCGCGCATCGCGCCGTGACCGAGCCCGTGCGCAAGGCCGCGCTCGACGCGACGGAAGGCATGTCGAACTACTACCGCGAGGAAGTCGAGAAGGCTTCAGGTGTGAGGTAGCGAAGCTCCCCGCTTTCGCTGAAACCGAGGAGACGGCATGGGCGACCTGCTGCAGGACGTTCGCTACGCGATTCGTGTACTTGCGAAGAGGCCGGGCTTCACCGCGATCGCGATCGTGACGCTGGCGCTGGGCATCGGCGTGAACAGCCTCATGTTCAGCCTCGTCGATGCCGTGCTGTTCCGCCCGCTGCCCGTTCGCGCACCCGAGCGACTGCTTCGCGTCGGCACGACGTTCGGCAGCCACGCCAGCAGCGGCGTTTCCTACCCGATGCTCGAGGATTTCCGCGAGCAGTCGGAGGCGTTCGTCGGCCTGGCGGGTTCCAGCGGCGGGAACGTCGTCTACGTCCGCGCGAACGACGAGCAGCCCGAGCGCGTGCCCGCGACGCTCGTGAGCGGCAACTTCTTCTCGCTGCTCGGCGTCAGGCCCGCGCTGGGCCGCCTGATCTCCGAACCGGACGACGTCACCCCCGGTGGCCACCCCGTGATGGTCCTGAGCGACGCCTACTGGCGGCGCCGCTTCGGCGCCGATCCGCACGTCGTCGGCAGCTCCGTGCGCGTGAACACGCAGGCGTTCACCGTCGTGGGTGTCGCGCCTGCCGGGTTCCACGGCTTGGACCTGCAGGACGTGCCGGATGTGTGGATCCCCGTGTCGATGATGCTCCAGGTGTCTCCGAACATGGCGCAGTTCAAACCATTTGAGCGCCGGGGCTTCTCATGGCTGGACGTGATCGCGCGCCTCCGGGACGGCGTGACGCCGGCACAGGCGGAGGCGCAGCTGAACACGATCCGTACGCGGGTGGCCCGGGAGCTGAAGCTCGACGACACGCGGCAGGAGCGCGTGACCGCGACGCCGCTCGCCGCATCGACCATCGACCCCGAGGGGCGGCGGAACGTGCGACGCACCTCGTGGGTTCTGATGGGCGTGGCCGGCCTGGTGCTGCTGATCGCCTGCGCCGTGGTCGCGGGACTGCTGCTCGTGCGCGCCGAGCAACGCCATCGCGAGGTGGCCGTGCGCTTCGCGATCGGCGCCACCCGCGGCCGGGTGTTCAGGCAGCTGCTCACGGAGAGCTTGCTCCTCTCCGGCGCGGGAGCCGTGCTCGGAGTGCTGCTGGCGGTCTGGGGGGCCGACGTGTTTCGCGTGGTCTCCACCGACGCGTTCCCGCTGCCGGTGAAGGCCGCATCGCCCGTGCTCGCGTCGCGCGTGCTCTGGATCACGGGCTTCTTCGCGCTCGCGGCGACTGCGCTCTTCGGGTGGCTGCCGGCAAGAGCGGCGTCGCGGACCAGCCTGATGGGTGCCATCAAGGGCGAGAGCGGTTTCCGTCACGGCCGGTCACGCGGGTTCACGTTGCGCGAGGCGTTCGTGGTCGTCCAGGTCGCCCTCTCAGCGCTGCTGCTCGTGGGCGCCGGCCTGCTCCTGCGCACGTTGGGAAAGGCCGCGCACGTGGATCTCGGATTTGAGACCCGGAACTCGCTGGTCGTCTCGCTGGATGTATCGAAGAGCGGGTATGCGCCCGAGCGCGGGCGGCAGTTCTACGACGAGCTGCTCGCAAGCGTGCGTGCGCTCCCGGGGGTGACGAGCGCCGCGATCGGGCGGCACGTTCCGCTCAGCGACCCGGGGATGATGACGTCCGTGGAGTTGACCCATTTCACCGCGCCGGCCGGCACGGAGCCCTCGGTGGCGTTCACGTCCGTGACGCCGGACTACTTCAAGACGCTCGGCGTCACCATGGAGCGCGGCCGCGACTTCAATGCCCAGGACGGGCTCGGACCGCAGGTGATCATCGCCAACCGGGCGTTCGTCGAGCACTTCTGGCCCGGCCTCGATCCGCTGCAGCAGCGCGTGCTGAACTTCGGCGACAAGGGATCGGAGATCGTCGGCGTCGTGGCCAACGCCAAGCTCATCAGCATCCGCGACGAGAGCGTTCCGATGCTCTACGTGCCCTTCAACGCGTTCTACACACCCAACACGAACCTCCTGCTCAAGACGCGCGGCGACGCGACCACCGTGCTCGCCGCGGTGCGCTCGATCGTCCAGCGCCTGGACCGCAACGTGCCACTCTATCGTGCGCGCACGCTCGAGGAACAAGTGGCGCTCTCGCTCGCGCAGGAGCGGATGATCGCCGGGCTGCTTGCGGCGTTTGCGGCGCTGGCGCTGGTGCTGGCGGCCGTGGGGCTCTATGGCGTGATCTCCTACACGACGCAGATCCGTACGAAGGAGTTCGGCGTACGCCTGACGCTGGGCGCGCTGCCCACCGACGTGCTGGGGTTGGTCGTGGGGCAGGGGACACGCCTGGCGTTGGTCGGCATCGCGCTCGGACTCGCCGCCGCCGCGATGGCGAGCCGCGCGCTCACAGCACTCCTCTTCGGCGTCAGCCCGACCGATGTGCTGACGTTCGCCTGCATCGGCGGCGTGCTGCTGCTCGTGGCCGTGGCGGCCAGCGCGATCCCGGCGCTGCGCGCGGCGCGGGTGAACCCGGTGCAGACGTTGAGGTACGAGTGAGGGGGGAGACGCCCGGAAGCAACGGGGACCCGTCCGAGTTCAGCGCAGCGCGAGGATCTTCTGCGTCATCCCACCCCCTGCGGTCGTGAACCGCGCCAGG
>DATNFC010000121.1:0-9340 GCA_035606545.1 Candidatus Methylomirabilota bacterium | reverse complement strand
GGCGAGAAGTCGGGGCAGGCGGCCTCGAGCATGAACGCGCCGTGCGCGATGTTCGCGGGCGGGATCGAGTGCGACAGGTCGACGACGTGCGCGTCGGGCGCGAGCGAGTGGAGTACGCCGTGCACGACGCCCACGAACCAGTCGGTGTGCCCGAAGTCGGACAGGAACGTGATGATGGGGCGGGTCATCGGCGGCCTCCGGGAGGGCGTGCAGCCTAACCCGGCAAGCCCCGGGGCGCTACGCCGCCCGGCGTCTCCGCGGGCCGTCCTGCGAGGAGGACCCCTCCGGGCGCGCGAGCGCTTCGCGCACCTTGTCCACGAACGCCTCGTAGGTGAACGGTTTCTGCAGGAACGTCGAGTCCGTGCGCGACACGCCGTGGCGGCCGATGGCTTCGTCGGAGTGCCCCGAGGTGAACAGCACGCGCAACGCCGGGCGCTCGGCGCGCATCCGCTCGGCCAGCTCGCCGCCGCTCATGCCGGGAAGCATGACGTCGGTGATCACGAGGTCGATCGGCCTCGACGCGCGCTGCGCCACCGAGAGCGCCTCGGGGCCGGTCGCGGCCTCGAGCACCGTGAACCCGCTCGCGACCAGCATCTCGCGCACGATCGCGCGCACCGAGGCTTCGTCCTCGACGAGCAGCAGCGTCGCGCCGGAGCCAGGGCCGGGTGTGCTGCGCGCGGGCGCCCCGCGAACGGCGGGGGGGCCGGGGGTACCCGCGCGCGGCGTGGGTCCGCTCGCGGCCGCGGACTCCGGGGTGCCCGCACGCGGCGTGGGTCCGGGCGCGGCAGGGGACTCAGGCGACTCCGAGAGCAGCTTGCGCATCAGCTCGCGCGTGCTCGAGCCGGACACGTCGAACTCGCCCGAGCCGCCCTCGGGCAGTGGCCGGCGGCTGAACACGAGCAGCTGGCGCGTGAGGGCGGCCGCGCGCTCCGCGGCGTGCTGGACCTCGCTCAGGCACCGCTTCGACTCGGCGTCCGCGGCCTGCCGGTGCTGCAGCAACGTGCAGTAGCCGAGTATCGTGGTCAGCGAGTCGTTGAAGTCGTGCGCCACGCCGCCCGCGAGCCGGCCCAGCGCGTCGAGCTTCAGCGACTGGCGCGTCTCGTCCTCGACCCGGCGGCGCTGGCTCACGTCGGTGGCGATGCCGATCACGCCGGCGATCAGGCCGGCCTCGCCGCGCACCGGCGTGTAGCGCGTCTCGAACGCCAGCGTTCCCACGTCGACGACGTCGGTGAAGTCCTCGCCCGCGAGCGCGCGCTTCAGGTTCTCGACGATGCGCGGCACGCCACGGTAGACCTCGAATGCCGACTGGCCGACGAGCTGGCCGGGCTTCAAGTCGAGTGCCGCGAGTCCACGGCCCTCGGAGAGCGTGAAGCGCCCGTCGGGATCGATCGCGAACAGCACGATCGGCGCGTTGGCAACGACCGCGCGCAGCTGCTCCTGCGCGCGCTTGAGCGGGCCCAGCTCGGTGAGGTCCTGCATCATCACCAGCACTTCCTGCGGCCTTCCGTCCACGCCGCGGATCGGCAGCGCCGTCATGTACAGCGTGCGCGCGCGTCCGGAGCCCGGCACCCGCGCGCTGCCCGGTCCGCCCTTCAGCTCGTGGTGCACGGCCTGGTTCGAAGCCAGCGCGCTCGCGACGGGGCAGTGCTGGCACTCCGAGCCGGCCGTGATCGTGGAGCAGACGTCTCGGCAGGCGCGCCCCGGCCACGCCGCGCCCGTGGCCGGCGAGTGGCTCACACTCAGGGTGCGGTTCACCCAGCGCACGGTGCTGGTGGGATCCACGACGTAGGCGAAGAGGTCGGCCTGGTTGACGATGGCGGCGAACTTCTGCCGCTCGCGGTCGAGCACACGCACCTGCTGGTCGAGCTGGCTGAACCAGCGCTTCTGCTGATCGGCCGTGACGCGCAACGCCGCCTCACGCCGCTGGCGCACCACCGCCTCGGCGACGAGCCGCGACAGCTGCTCGAGATGCGACGCCTGGGCGCTCGTGGCGGCGCGCGAGCGCGTCGACCACAGCGCCACGGCGCCGAGGCTCCGGCCCTGCGCGCGCACCAGCACCACCTGGATCGCGCCCTCCATGCCCTCGCGCGGCGGGAGTGCCAACGCCTCGCCGCTCTTCACCGACTGGAGCGCGAACGAGCGCAGCTGCCGGCCGATGGTCTCGCCGGCAACGTCGGGGTTCGGGTGCCAGGCCTCCTCGAGCACCTGCTCGGCTTCGATCGTGAACGCCGCCGCGGCGGTCGCCTCGAGGATCGACGCCATCAGCACCACCGCCTCCTCCAGCACGCGCTGGACCGAGTCGGCGCCCAGCAGCTGCAGGAGGAGCGTGGTCAGTCGCTCCTGGTCGGCCCCGGGGCGGGACGAGGGCATCTCGCGTCGCCTCAGGCGGCTCGCGACATGGGTGTGCGCCGGTCGTACGCCTTCGCCAGCCGGTCGGCCACGCGCTGCACGCTCGCCACGGCGACGTCGTCGAACGCCGCGAGCAAGTGGCTGTCGATGTCGATCTGGGCGTGGATCGTGTCTCCCGAGCGGATGAGCACCACCAGTTCGGACTTGGTCTCGCTGCTGCACGGCAGGTAGTTCTCGTGCTGGGTCACGTCGGGGATGTTCATGTTGCGCTTCTCGGCCACCGCCGAGCCGCAGACGCCGCGGCCGACGCCGATGAAACAGTGCTCGGTGGGCGCGCCGATGAAAGGGCCCAGGCGCAGCACGTCGTCGGGGAACAGCTCGTAGATCCCGGTCCAGTGGAAGTTGGGGTTCAGCTCGTGCACACCCTGGACCGCACTCTCGAGCAGCTGCTCGAACGGGACGCCCTGGCGCTGTAGCGAATCCAGCCGGGCGATGATCTGGTCGACGGTCATGGTCGCTCCTCGACGATGGGGACGGCGGGGCTGCCCCGGGGGGCAGGGGCATCCGCCAATGGGATCGGCATTTGGGCGGGCCGGCTTGACGGCCGCGGGGCGTCAGGCCGGGGCGGAGGCGGCCCGGGCGAGCATCGGCGCCAGGCGCTCCCACGCGCCGTCGACCGTGAGCCGCGTCAGGCAGCGCAGGTCCGCGCACTGGTCGCGGTCGCACGGCGAGCATTCGACGCGAGCCGTGTACGCGCGGTGACCGTCCTGCTCGGCGTACGGGAAGAACATGGACGGTCGATTGCGGCTGATCAGGCCCAGCGTCGGGGCGCCCGCGGCCACGGCGGTGTGCACCGGACCTGTGTCACCACACACGAATGCGGAGCACAGCGACTGCAGCGCCACGAAACGCGCGAGGGGCCAGCCCTCGACGAGCCGCGCGCGCTCGGGCGGGAGCGGCGCCAGGGCTTCGTTCGCCGCCCCGGTCTCCCCGGGGCCCGCCGTGACGAGTACGAACGCCCGCTCGTGCTCCGCGAGCACGCGCTGCGCCAGCGCCGCAAAACGTTCGGGCGCCCAGCGGCGCGTGGGCCAGCGGGCGCCGGGATGGAAGCCCACGAGCAGCACGCCGTCGGGCACGTCGAGTCTCCGGAGCGCGGCGAGCGCCTCGTCGCGCGAGGACGGCGCGATCGCAAGCCGCGGGGGAGGAAGTACCGCGGGCAGCGGCCAGCCGAGCGCCGCGAGCGAGGCGGCGTGGAACGCGGTCGACGACAGCACGCGCGGCCGCGCGTGGTGCGTGTAGAGCGCCGAGCGCCAGCCCTTGTTCGGGTAGCCCACGCGCACGCGCGCGCCCGAGGCGCGCGTCCACACCGCGCTCCTCGGGTTGCAGAAGAAGTCGAACGCCACATCGGGCGCGAACGCGCGCAGCTTTCTCATGAGCCGCAACGTCTCGCGCGCCGAGGGCCTGGCGGGCAGCGAAAAAACTTCGGAGAAGCGCGGATCGCCTGCGAGCAGCGGCGCGAGCGGTGCCTCGGTGACGTAGGCGGCGGTGGCGCCCGGGCACGCCGCGAGTGCGGCGTCCACGGCCGGCAGCGTCAGGCACACGTCGCCGAGGAAGCGCGGCCGGACGAACAAGATTCGGTGAACGTCGGAAGTGCGGACTGGCTTCACGGGCGACCCTCGCTCAAGATGGTGCGACCGTAGAGCCAGTCCCGCCGCGCCGTCCATCAGGAGGACCCCCGTGAAGCGCCCGAACGAACCCGGCCTCGACACGCGGGCCGTGCACGGCCCGCACGCGCACGCCACTGGCGCCATGAGCACGCCCATCGTCCACAGCGCCACGTTCTCGTTCGCGTCGCTGGACGAGATGAAGGCGGCCCAGGCGGCGGGCAGCGCCGGCTCGTTCTACCAGCGCGACGGCCATCCCACGATCCATGCGGTCGAGGAGCGACTGGCGGCGCTCGACGGCGCGGAGGCGGCGCTGCTGTTCCCGTCGGGGATGGGTGCGATCGGCGCCACGTTCCTCGCCAGGTTGAAGAGCGGCGACCACGTCGTGTGCGTGGACCCGTGCTACGGCGGCACGCAGGCGCTGCTGCAGTGGGGGAAGGAACGCTTCGGCTGGAGCCACACGCTCGTGGACGCGCGCCGGCCCGACACGTGGGCGGGCGCGTTCCAGCCCAACACGAGGCTCCTGCACCTCGAATCGCCGATCAATCCCACGCTCGTCTGCTTCGACATCGCCGCGGCCGCGCGGATGGGCCACGAGCGCGGCGCGTTCGTCACCATCGACAACACCATCGCCTCGCCGATCGGCCAGCAGCCGCTGGCGATGGGTTGCGATGTGACGCTCTATTCGGCCACGAAGTCACTGGGCGGTCACAGCGATCTGCTCGCCGGCGTGGCCTGCGGCTCGCACGCGGCGCTGGAGCCGGTGTGGAAGGCGCGAGAGGTGTTCGGGCCCGTTGCCGAGCCGACGATGGCGTGGATGCTGGAGCGGAGCCTGAAGACCCTGCCGCTGCGCGTGCGCGCCGGGAACGCGAACGCGCTCGAGCTGGCGCGCCGGCTGAAGGCGCACGCGGACGTGGCGCAGGTGTTCTATCCCGGGCTCACCGACCATCCCAGCCATGCCGTCGCCGCGAAGCAGATGAAGGAGGGCTTCGGGCCGCTGCTCGGCTTCGAGGTGCGCGGCGGCGCGGACGGTGCCCTGCGTGTGGTGAATGCGCTGCGGGTGATCCGCCACGGCGCGAGCCTCGGCGGCGTGGAGTCGCTGGCGAGCCTCGCCGCGCACACGTCCCACAAGATGATCGGCCCCGAGGGCCGCAAGCGCGCCGGCATCCCCGAGGGACTGGTGCGGGTCTCGGCCGGCATCGAGAGCATCGACGACCTGTGGGCGGACCTGGAGCAGGCGCTGGCGAAGGCGGCAGTCGCGCGGGTGTGAGAAACGGGAGTCGGTCGACCGGAAGGCGACCGAACACGGGGCGCTGACGGGTTCCAGCGCGAACGGCGCGCGTGCTATCATCTTCCGCGCTTTGTCCCCACCCCTCACCACCCGCTGGAGGTCGTCCGTGAAGCGTCTCGTCCCGTTCCTCGCGCTGCTCGCACTCGTCGCGACGGCGCCCGGTGCGCAGGCTGCCGACACCAAGCCCGCGAAGAGCGCCAAGACCGACGCCAAGACCGCCGCCGCCGCCCCGGCCGTCACCGATTCCCTGGGTCTGCTCGAGCGCGCGGTGGCCAAGGACTCCACGAAGTTCGACAACCTCTACAAGCTCGGGATCATGTATCTCGATCGCGAGAAGAACGCCGAGGCCGCGCAGGTGTTCACCAAGGCGAACCAGGTGAAGCCCAAGAATGTGAAGGTGCTGGTGAACCTCGGCGTGGCGCTCGACAACCTGAGCAAGGCGGACGACGCGCAGGCGTACTACAAGCAGGCCATCGCGATCGCGCCGCTGGATTCGCTCGCGAGCTGCCGGCTGGCCACGTCGCTCTACGCGCAGGGCAAGTTCTCGGAGTCGATGACGCTGCTGCGCCAGCTGATCGCCAAGCAGCCGCGCTCGCACTGCGCGTACTTCACGATGGGCGTGGCGTTCGCCGACGCGGGCCTCTATCGCGACGCGATCCGGATGTGGAAGAAGGTGGTCGAGCTGGCGCCGTCCTCGTCCGAGGCGCAGAGCGCCAAGGAGAGCATCGACGTGCTGGAGAGATTCCTGAGCGGGCAGTGAGTCACGCCCTCTACCTCGATCACAACGCATCGACCCCGGTTCGCCCCGAGGTCGCGGAGGCCATGCAGCGGGCCCTTCGCGACCTCGGGGCGAACCCTTCGAGCGCGCACTCCGAAGGCCAGCGCGTCCGCGCCGCGCTGGAGCGCGCGCGCGAGCAGGCCGCCGAGCTGGTGGGCGCGTCGCCGCAGGAGCTGGTGTTCGTCTCCGGCGGCACCGAGGGCGATCACCTGGCGATCGTGGGCAGTGCCTGGGCGCAGCGCGGGCGCGGCCAGCACGTGGCGTACGCCGCGATCGAGCACCACGCCGTCCACGGCGCCGCCGAGGTGCTGGAGCGCCTGGGCTGGCATCACTCGGTGCTGCCGTGCGACGCGAACGGGCTCACGCCCCCCGACAGCGTCAACGACCTGCCGCAGGGCACGACCGTGCTCGCGTTGATGCTGGCAAACAACGAGACCGGAGTCGTCCAGCCCGTGGCCGCGCTCACGGCGCGCGCACAGGCGCGCGGCATCCGTGTCGTCTGCGATGCGGTGCAGGGCGCGGGCAAGGTGCCCGTGGACGTGGGTGCGCTCGGCGTCGACTACCTCGTCTTCAGCGCGCACAAGTTCGGCGGACCGAAGGGCTCCGGAGCGCTGGTGCTCCGCCACCACGCGCCGCTCGAGCCGCTGTTCCGTGGCAGCGCGCACGAACGCGGGCTGCGCGGCGGCACCGAGAACGTGCCCGGCATCGTCGGCCTGGGCGTGGCGGCGGAACTGGCGGCGCGCGAGCTGGCCGCCGAGAGCGCGCGCACGCTGGCGCTGCGCAAGCGCTTCGAGGCCGGCCTGAAGCAGGTCGTTCCGGACGTCGTCGTGCACGGCGCCGCGGCACCGCGGCTGCCGAACACGGTGAACGCGTCGTTCCCCGGCGCGCGCTCGGACCACCTGCTGCTGGCGCTCGACAGCCGCGGCCTTGCCGCCTCGGCCGGCGCGGCGTGCGCGAGCGGCGCCGTGGAGCCTTCGCCCGTGCTCTCGGCGATGGGCGTGCCGCGCGAGCTGGCGGTGTGCGCGATCCGCTTCTCGCTCGGGCGCACCACCTCCGAGGACGACGTCACGCGCGCGCTCGCGATCGTCGACGAGTCGGTGCAGGCGGCACGCCGGGTGACGAAGGTGGCGACGTGAACCGGCTGCGCGTGCTCGCGGCGATGAGCGGCGGCGTCGACTCGGCGGTCGCGGCGGCGCTGCTCGCGGAGCAGGGCCACGGCGTGACCGGCGTGACGCTCAGGCTCGCCTGCTACGGCAAGACGCCGCTCTCGCCGCGCGCGTGCTGCACGCTGGATGCGATGGACGACGCCCGCCGTGTGGCGCTGAGGATGTCGTTCCCGTACCACGTCGTGGACGCCGAGCAGGTGTTCCGCGAGCGCGTGATGATGCCGTGGGTGGACGGCTACGCGAGCGGCCGCACGCTCTACCCGTGCGCCTCGTGCAACCAGCACCTCAAGTTCGGCGACCTGGTCACGCGCATGGAGCTGGCCCGCGCGGACCGGCTCGCCACCGGCCACTACGCGCGCGTCACGCCGGAGGCCGATGGCTCGTTCGCGCTGCGGCGTGCGACCGATGCCGCCAAGGACCAGACCTACGCGCTGGCGCTGATCCCGTACGCGGTGCTGTCGCGCGTGCTGTTCCCGCTCGGTGAGCTCCAGAAGTCCGAGGTGCGCGCTCACGCGCAGCGACTCGGCCTCTCGTGCTGGGACAAGCTGGAGAGCCAGGACCTGTGCTTCGTTCCCGATGGCGATTATGCCGGCTACATCACCGGCACGCTCGGGGAGACGCGCGGCACGACGCCCGGCGCGTTCGTCGACGAGCAGGGCACGCGCGTGGGTACGCACCGCGGCGTCATCCACTACACGGTGGGACAGCGGAAGGGCCTCGGGCTGGCCATGCACGAGCGCTGGTACGTGCTGGCGATCGATGCCGTCGCGAACACGGTGACACTCGGGCCGCGAGCCGCGCTCGAGCGCACGGGCCTGGTCACCGAGCGCATCAACTGGCTACTGCCCGCGCCACCCCCGGCGGGGACGCGGGTCCTCGCACGCATCCGCTACAACCACGCCGGCGCAGGGGCGACGCTCGAGCCGCGGCTGGACGGCGGGGTGGAGGTGCGCTTCGACGAGCCACAGATCGCCGTGACACCGGGGCAGCTTGCGGTGTTCTACGAGGGCGATCGCTGCCTGGGTGGTGGCGCCATCCGCTCCGCTACCGTCGTTCCAGCACCGCATGGCGTTGCCCTTCCGGCCGCTGGCGCGGCTCGGTAAAGCTACCGAACAATCTGCTCTTGACCCGGGGCCCCCGTCGCGGAATGCTCCAGCACAGCCTCGACCGGGCCGTTTCCTCGCCCGAGGTGTCCAGATGAAGTCTCGCTCGCTCGCCCACCCCAGCCGCGTCGCCACGCTCGCAGCCGCGATGCTGGCACTCGCCGCATCGCCCGCGCTCGCCTGGGGAGCTCCCCAGCTCGATGCCGTCCCGCTCGACTCGCTCGCCAGGACATTCGTGTCGCTGCGCATCCAGCCCGAGCATCCGTGCGCCGGCGACACGGTCACGCTCCAGCTCGTCGAGAACGGCTGCCCGCCGTGTGTCCACCTGAGAAGCTTCGGGTTCTCGCCCGCGGAGTCGACCATCGCCGGCCTCATCGACTGGACGCCGGTGTGCAACGAGCTGCGCTGCGAGTCGGAGACGCTTTCGATGTCGCTCGGCGCGCTGGCCGCGGGCACGTTCCGGGTGCTCACGTCCATGACCGTGGTCGTCCACCAGCTCCCGGAGCCCGACACCTCGATCCACTTCCAGCTCCCGATCCAGTTCGAGGTCGGCCGCGACTGCGGCGGGCCGCCGCCGCTGTGCGTCACGCGCGAGATGTTCTCGAACGTCCCGCCCCATCAGTGCGCGGTGACGCTCGCGCCGGGCGCGGCCGGCGACGTGCCGCTGTACTACGAGAGCCAGGTGCCGATCGCCGCGATGGAGGGCAACATCGAGGTGCCCTACCCGTTCCAGCTGACGGACCTCACACTGGCGAACCACCTGACCGGCGTGCACCTGTCGCGGCAGAGAACCCCCGCTGGCTTCCGCTGGCTCGTGTTCTGCGATCCGGGCGTGACGTTGGGGCCCGGCGCGCGCATGCACCTGCTCAATGCCACGGTGACGGCACTTCCCGATGCCCCGACCGGCGCCTCGTCGCTCATGACCGCGAGGATCACGCTGGCGTCCGACGAGGACGGGAACGCACTGCCGCTCTGCATCCGCCAGACGC
>DATNFC010000120.1:0-7959 GCA_035606545.1 Candidatus Methylomirabilota bacterium | reverse complement strand
CGGGCAGCCTTTCTCCGGGGCGCGGGCGAGAGCGAACGCGCGCACGACGGGCCCCGCCGCGGCGGGAGAGCCAGCGCGAGCGTCGAGACACGCCATGCGTGCGCGAGGTCGAGGTGCGGTGCCATCTTGTGGAGAGAGAGGTGGAAGATGCCCTTGAACCGCAACGGGCGGCGTCGAGTGACCACCGCTCCCGCGCGGGCGCGCGGGGAACGGCCTGGTCCGTGAGGAGTCCGCCGAGCTTCCCGTCCACGGCGGGCGACCTTGGGGAGAGGTGCAGTTCCACTGCACGGCCGTGCGCCTGCGGAAAATCCGTAACATGAGGATACGGACCGCGGACCACCCCAGTCAACGAATGCTGAGACCCGATCGCGATGCCTCACATGCGGCTCCCCGGCCCTGTAGTTACCCGGTGCGGGAGCGGGGTTTCACCTGAGCGCACCTTGTGAAGCAGGGCGGTGCCGCGGTCGGTAATCGCAATCCCGCGTGCACGGAAACAGTGCGTTACGCACGGAAGTGGCCGGACTCGAGAGGTTGACCGCCGGTCAGTGAGCGCCCCGGGCGAGCCGTTTTCGTGCGGCGGCGCGGGACCTGGGAAAAAATGCGGAGCCAGGTGGCCCCGGCGACGCTTCGGGCACGCATGCTGCTCCTATGCGGGCGCCCGTGCGCCCGACCCCCTGGAATACGCTTGCAGCGCTTGCCGTGGCGCTGGCCCTCGTGGCGTCGGGGCCGGGGCCTGCGCATGCCCAGGTCACGCCCACGAGCGTGACGCTGGCGTGGACCGCCCCCGGGGACGACAGCCTCAGCGGCCGCGCCGCGCGCTACGACCTGCGCTGGTCGCCGGTGCCGATCCTGTCGCTCGCCGACTTCGCGGTCGCGAACCCCGTCGCCGGCGTCGCCCTGCCGCAGTCGCCCGGCGCCGTCGAGTCCGCGAGCATCACCGGGCTCGAGCCCTCGACCACGTACTACTTCTCGCTGCGCACGTTCGACGAGGTGGGCAACGGCTCCGCGCTCTCGAACCTGGCGCAGGCGACCACGAGTGTGTCGACGGACGTCGAGCGCCCCGCGCGCGTGCGGCTGTCCTTGATCGCGAGCTCGAACACGTCGGTGACGCTGGGGTGGATCGACGTCGGCGACGACAGTCTCGTCGGTACGGCAACCGAGGTGGAGATCCGCTGGTCCACGGCGCCGATCGACGACAGCAGCTGGGGGAGCGCGACCCCGGTCTACGGTGAGCCCGCGCCGGGGCCCGCCGGCACGCCGCAGCAGTTCACGATCGGCGGCCTCGACCGCACGCGCGACCTGTGGTTCTCGGCGCGTGCGCGCGACGACGTCAACCGGCTCTCCGCCGTCGACACGCCGTTTCTCGTGGCGCACCTGCTCGACACCGCGCCGCCGGCCACGCCCACGGGCGCCACGGCGGCCGTCGAGGGTGGCACGAACGTGCGTGTGCGCTGGTCCGCGAACAGCGAGCCCGATCTCGCGGGCTACCACGTCTACCGGGCGTTCGCGGCGGGCGGGCCTTTCGCCAGGCTCACGACGACGCCGATCGCGACCACGGACTACCTCGATGCGCCCGCACCCGACACGCTCGCGGTCTGGTACGGCGTGAGCGCGGTGGACGCGAGCGCCAACGAGAGCGCACGCAGCGCACCGCTGCGCGTCTTCATGCACGGCGCGGGCATCGAGGCGTGGGACGCGAGCACGCCGTACCCGAACCCGAGCCCGGTGGGCGCGGCGGTGACGGTGCCGCTCGCGGTGCCGGGCGCGGGTCCGTACGACGCGGTGATCGAGATCCAGGACGCCGCGGGCCAGCACGTGCGCACGCTGCGCGTGACCGGTGCGACGCCCGGGGCGTACACGACGACCTGGGACGGCCGCAACGACGCCGGCCGGACCTGCGCACCCGGCGTGTACCGGTTGTGGCTCCGCGCCGGCGACAAGACGAAGCTCGTCAGAATGCTGAGGACGCCGTGAGCCCTCTCGTTCGCCGCGCGATCGGATGCCTCGGGCTCCCGCTCGCGGCGCTCGTGCTGGCGTCGCCGGTGCGCGCCGCGGGCGAGGACGCGGGCACCGCCTCCGGCAGCTTCCTCGCGATCGGCGCGGGCACCTCGGTGCTGTCGATGGCCGGCGCGACGATCGCGAGCGGCAACGACCTCGCCGCCGCATCGTGGAACGTGGCCTCGCTCGCACGCGTCGACGCGCTCACGTTCTCGCTCGCGCACTCGCCGCTCCCCGGCGGGGCGACGCAGGACTGGCTCGCGGGCGGCGGCCGCGTGGGGAACATGGCCACGCGCTGGGGGCTCCAGGCGCTGTTCCATCGCGAGGGCGACATCGAGGGCCGCGACGCCGCGAACAACCCCACCGGTACGCTGTCGGCAAACGACCTCGCGGTGGGCGCGAGCCTCGCGCAGCCGCTCGGGCGCTACGTGGTCGCCGGCGTGGGGGCGAAGTGGGTGCACGAGTCGCTGGCCAGCACGAGCGGCTCGGGTATGAGCTTCGACGCCGGCGTGCGCGCCGACGTCGGTCGAGTGGGCGTGGCGCTCGCCGCGCGCGGACTCGGGGCCATGATCCACTACCCGGGCGTGAGCTACCCGATGCCGCGCGCCGTCTCCGGCGGCCTGTCGTGGACCGACGCCGAGCGCGGGCTGCGCGTGAACGCCGACTACGAAGCGCCGCGCGCCTACTACAACAGCGTGCGCGTGGGCGGGGAGTGGACGTGGCGCGACCGTGTCGCCGTGCGCGCCGGTTATCGGCTCATGACGGGCGCGCCGAGTGACGCCACAATGGGCGGCCCCTCGTTCGGCATGGGCGCCGGCGTCGGCAGCATGTGGATGGACTACGCGTTCGTCCTGGACAGCGGGAACACGAGCGGCGAACACCGCGTGGGGCTCACGTTCCGACCGGGGCTGCCGAACCTGGGCGGCGGCGTGAACCGCGAGCGCACAGCGGTCGAGCCCGCTCCGCAACGCGAGCGCACGAGCGGGGCCGCGCCGGCGAAGCCTGCGGCGCCGAAGGCGGCCGCTGCCGCACCCGCTGCGACCTCGTCGAAGGCGATCCCGAGCACGACGACGGAGAGGGCCGTCGCACCGCCGGCGGCCAAGGCGGCCGCGACCACGGCGGCACCGAAGCCGACGACAGCCTCCACACCTCCCACGCCCGCGATCCCCACCGTGCGCGTGCCGGACATCGCGCGGCCCAACTGGATCGTGGTCATGCCCGGCGAGACGCTCGCCCTGCTCGCCCAGCGCTGGGGCACGACCGTGGCGGCGATCATGGAGACGAACAACCTGGTGAACGACCAGGCCGCGCCCGGGAAGCAGCTCAGGCTGCCGCCCGCAGGCAAGCGCTAGAGCGGGAACGCGCCCTCGAACTTCGTCCCGAGCCCGAGCGCGCGCGCGTACTTCAACTGCTCCACGAGGTGCGGCGGCATCTCGGCGTAGACGTCGGCGAACATGGTCTCGATGCCGGGCGGCGGCAGCGCCTCGGCGGCGGTGATCGCGGCCGAGAGCTCGTCGTTGATCTCGGTGGTCCAGCTCTCGAGGTCGGCGTCGGTGATGAGCTTCTTCGCCCGCAGCCACTTCTCGAATCGCGCCACGGGATCGCGCTGCTCCCAGGTCTGCACGAGCCCGGCGTCGCGGTAGCGCGTCGGGTCGTCGCTCGAGGAGTGCCCACCCATGCGGAACGTGACCGACTCGATCAGCGTCGGCCCGCCTCCCGAGCGCGCACGGTCCACGGCTTCCCGCTGCGCCGCGATCACCGCGAGCAGATCGTTGCCGTCCACGCGCATGCCGGGCATGCCGTAGGCGACCGCCTTCACCGCGATGCTGGTCGAGGCGGTCTGCTCCGCGAGCGGCACCGAGATCGCCCACTGGTTGTTCTGGCAGAAGAACACCGCGGGCACCCGCCACACGGCCGCGAAGTTGAGCGCGGCGTGGAAATCGCCGGTGGACGTGCCCCCGTCGCCGATGTAGCCCACGCACACGGTGTCGTGCTTCAAGAGCTTCGCCGCGTACGCCGCGCCCATCGCCTGCGGCAGCTGCGTGCCGATCACACTCGACCACGCCACCGAGTTCACGCGGCGGTCGCTGAAGTGCATGGGCATCTGGCGTCCGATCAGCACGTCGCCCGAGTTCCCCATCAACTGGCAGACGATCTCCTGGAGCGTGGTGCCGCGCCACAGGCAGACGCCGGTCTCGCGCAGCGCGTGGAAGATCCAGTCGCCGGCTTTCAGCGGATAGGCGGAGCCGGTGATCGAGGCCTCCTGGCCCGTGGCCATGCCGTAGAAGCCGATGCGGCCCTGGCGCTGGAGCGACAGCATGCGCGTGTCGAGCAGTCGCATCTTGAGCAGGTGCCGGTGCAGCGCGCGCAGGTCGTCGTCGGGGAGCTTCGGCGGCGTCGCCACCTCGCGGCCCTGCTCATCGAGCACGCGGCGGAGCGTCTCGTCCACGGGCGTGATCGTCGTCATTTCAAGTCCTCCGCGTCGAGCCAGGCACCCGGCTCCTGGAGCCGCTCGATCAGCGCGTACAAGAAGTCAGCACCGACGGCGCCGTCCACCACGCGATGGTCGAGTGACAGCGAGAAATTGCCGAGGTCGCGCGCGACGATCTGGCCATTCACGACCGCTGGCTTCTTCGTCACCGCGTGCACGCCGAGGATCGCCACCTGGGGATGATGAAGGATGGGCGTGGCGAGCACGCCGCCCTTGGCGCCGGTGCTCGTGACGGTGAACGTGCCGCCCTGGAGTTCTTCGAGCTTCAACTTGTGCTCGCGCGCGGCCGTCGCCAGGCGGTCGATCTCGCGCGCGAGCGCGAACAGGCGTTTCCTGTCGGCGTCGTGCACGATCGGGACGGTGAGGCCCTCGTCGGTGTTCGTGGCGAGGCCCAGGTGATAGCGCTGCTTCAACACGATCTCGCCGGCCGCGTCGTCGAGCGAGCTGTTGAGCAACGGGAACTCGCGCAGCACGGAGGGCAGCGCGCGGAACACGTACGCCAGGTACGTGAGCTTGGCCCCGGTCTTCGCACAGGCCGCCGCATGCTGCGTGCGGTGCTCGGCGAGTGCCGTGAAGTCGCACTCGGCGACGAACGTGAACTGTGCCGCGGTCGAGAGCGAGCGCCGCATGTGTTCGGCGATCTTCCGCCGCAGCCCGCGCAGGGGCTGCCGTGTCTCGTCGGCACCGGCGGCGGTGGGCTTTGCAGCGGCGGGGGCGCGGCTCGCGCCCGCCGCCTTCACGTCGTCCGCGGTGATGCGCCCGCCGGGGCCCGAGCCCTTGAGCTGTTCCAGCGCCACGCCCAGCTCCTTCGCGAGCGCGCGCACGGCGGGGGTGGCCTCGACGCGTGCCGGCGCGGCACCGCTCGCGGGGGCGCTCGCGGCGACGGCCGGCTTCGCCGCCACGGCCGTTCCGCCCGCCGCGGCATGTGCGGCGGCGGCGGGCGCGGCAACACCCGCGCCGCCCGCGACCGCGATGCGCACGAGCACACTGCCCACGGGAACGACGGCGCCTTCCTCGACCAGCAGCGCCTCGATCGTGCCCGTGCGCGGCGACGGGATCTCGACGCTGGCCTTGTCGGTCATCACCTCGACCAGCGGCTGGTCCTCCTTCACCGCGTCGCCCGCCTTCACGAGCCAGCGCACGATCTCGCCCTCGGCCACGCCCTCGCCGATGTCCGGCAGCTTCACTTCGTACACCTGCGCCATGGGGCTCCCTCACTCCACGAAGTCGAAGCGGCCGACCAGGTGCTCGGCGCGATGCACGCGCTCGCCCTGCCGGCTCAGCTTCTGGTAGTCGGCCGCGAAGTCGTGCTTGAACGCCTCGTACGACTCCTCGCTCGTCCACCGGTCGGCGATCATGAACCGGTGACGGTCGCGGACGTCGCGCATGAGCGTGGTGCTCACGAACCCGGGACTCCTCTTGAACAGCTCGACCCACGCGCCGTCGGGCCGGTAGAGCGTCTCGAACTCCTCCAGCCGCTCCGGTCGTGCCATGTACTCCCACACGATCACGAGCATCGCGGCTAGTACTCCATCACCCGCTCGAGCGCCGCGAACACGCGCTTCGCGTCGGGCAGGTACGTGTGCTCCAGCGTGTACGGGAACGGCGTGTAGTAGCCGGTGACGCGCAGCACCGGGGCCTGGAGGCTCGTGAGCGCCTGCTCGGCGAGCAGCGCGGAGAGCTCGGCGCCGTAGCCGCACGTGCGCGGCGCCTCGTGCACGATCACCGCGCGGCCGGTGCGGCGCACGCTCTCGAGCAGGGCATCGGCGTCGAGCGGCAGCAGCGTCCTCAAGTCGATCACCTCCGCGCTCCAGCCGCGCGCCGCGGCCTGGTCCGCGGCCTCGAGGGCCACCGGCACCATCGCGCCGTACGCGATCACCGTGACGTGCTCGCCGGCGCGCGCCACGCGCGACTTGCCGATCGGCACCGTGAACGTGTCGGCGGCGACGTCCTCCTTGGTCGAGCGGTAGAGCCGCTTCGGCTCGAGGAACATCACCGGGTCCTGGCCCTGGATCGCGGAGAGCAGCAGGCCCTTCGCGTCCGCGGGTGTGGACGGGATCACCACCTGCAGCCCCGTCGTGTGACAGAAGTAGGCCTCGGGGCTCTGCGAGTGGTAGAGCCCGCCGCGGATGCCGCCGCCGTACGGCGCGCGGACCACGACCGGGCAGCTGTACTGGCCCGCCGAGCGCCAGCGGAACTTCGCCAGCTCCGAGACGATCTGGTCGAACGCCGGGTAGATGAAGTCCACGAACTGGATCTCGGCGACGGGCTTGAGGCCGTAGAGCGCCATGCCGATGGCGCCGCCGACAATGCCGTTCTCGGCGAGCGGCGTGTCCAGCACGCGCTCGGGGCCGAACTCGGCCTGCAGTCCCTCGGTGACCCGGAACACGCCGCCGTTCCGGCCCACGTCCTCGCCCAGCACGACCACCCGGGGGTCGTCGCGCAGCGACAGCCGCAGCGCGTCGGTGATCGCCTGCACCATGGTCATTTGCGGCATCGGGAGCTCCGGCGGGACGGTCGGGAGGCGCGGACGGGCGAGCCTAGTCGAAGGCTCTCAAGCCGGGCAACTCTCCGGCCGATAATTAGTCTGGACAAACGGCGACGTTAGCTGTAACTAATATTGGATGGTTCGCCTCATGCAGGAACAACCCACGCGCCCGGCCGTGAGCCGATCGCGGCAGAACTACCTGAAGGCGCTGCTGCAGCTCGGCGGCGCGGCCGTGCCCGTCTCCGCGCTCGCGCGCCGGCTGGGCGTGAGCGCGCCCAGCGTCACGAACATGCTCGCGCGCCTCGCCGAAGAAAGGCTCGTGGAGCTGGGCCCGCGCGGCGCCGCGAGCCTCACCGCTTCGGGCGAACGCGCCGCCGCGCTCGTGCTGCGGCGGCACCGGCTGCTGGAGACGTTCCTTGCGCGCGTGCTCGAGCTGGACTGGAGCGAGGTGCACGAGGAGGCGGAGGAGCTGGAGCACCACGTCAGCGAGCGCGTGATGGATGCGATCGAGCGCAGCGTGGGACATCCCACCGAGGACCCGCACGGCCACCCGATCCCCGACCGCCACGGCCGGCTGCCGCGGCGCGCGCTGGCGCCGCTCGCAGCACTGCCCGAGGGCTCGCGCGCGCGGGTGTGCGAGGTGCGCGGCGGCGAGGACCCGGCGCGGCTCACGCGCTGGAAGCGCAGCGGACTCGTGCCCGGCGCCGAGGTGCGCATGCTCGAAGCGAACTCCGATGAGGGCGTGTTCACGCTCGAGATCGGCGGCCGTCGCGTCGTCAGCGGCCGCGAGGGGCTGGAGGGCGTCATGATCGAGCGCCGCCCGCGGGGGAAGGCGTGAGCCCGCGCGAGCCACAGACCGTCTCCGACATCCACGCCACCGTGCCGGTGCCGCGCACGCGCAACTGGTTCCGCCGCATGTTCGCGTTCGCGGGGCCCGCCTACCTCGTGAGCGTGGGCTACATGGACCCGGGCAACTGGGCCA
>DATNFC010000119.1:0-8706 GCA_035606545.1 Candidatus Methylomirabilota bacterium | reverse complement strand
CTCGAGGCCCTGGCCGAAGGCGCCGCCGCGGTGCTCGCCGATTCGGCCGCGCCGGTGCTGCGGCTGCCGCCGCTCGAGCCCATGCGCGCGATCACCGCGCGGCTCGATGCCGCGGGCATCGAGTGGGGCGTGGGCGCGAGCGGGCTCCTTGCCTCGCTGGGCCTCGTGGACGAGGTGAACGACTGGGATGTCCAGGTCGAGGCCTCGCCCGAGGAACTTCAGATCCTCTATGCCGGCGAGCCGCACGTGTTTCACGGCCACGGCGGCTGCCACGCCGACTGGAAGCTGGCGTTCGAGAACGCGCGCACCGAGGTCATCCCGCGCTTCGCGTTCTTCGTCCCGGGCGGCATCGTGCGCGTGCGGCTCGCGGTGAGCGCCCACTGGCGCGGGCTGCCGATCGCGAGCCCGGAGGGCTGGGCGTGCGCCTACTGGCTCATGGGCGAGTACGACGAGCCCGCCCTGCGCGAGCGGCGCGCCGCGCGAGCGGAGCTGCTCTTTGCGCATCTGGAGCGCACCGGGGTGGATCGTGTGCGGCTCGAAACCATGCTCGCCGAGTCGCTGCCGGCGGCGCTGGCCAGCCGCTTGCGTGCGCTTCTCCCCCTCGCCTAGCCGCGTTCGACCAGTCGCTTCATCCCCGCGGCGTCGAGGCCGTACTGGAGCATGCCGTCGTCCGAACGCCGCGCGCCGAGCCGCTCGTAGAAGCCGCGCGCCGGATTCCACTCCAGCACGTGCCAGTCCACGCGGTGACAGCCACGCTCCAGCGCGTCCGCGGCGAACGCGCGCATCAGCGCGTCGCCCGCGCCCGTGCCGCGCGCCGCTTCCTCGACAAACAGGTCCTCGAGCCACATGCGCTGGTTGGTGCGGAACGACGAGTACGTGAAATGGTAGAGCGCATAACCCACGATGCGGCGGTCGGGCAGCACGGCCACCTGGCCATGGAACGCGGGTGGCTCGTGGAACAGCAGCGTGTGCAGGCGCTCGCGCGAGCCGGTGAGGATGTCGGTCATGTTCTCGTACTCGGCGAGCCCGCGGATCATCTCCCACACGACCGGCAGGTCCTCCGGCCGGATCGCTCGCGCCGTCGCAACCGCTTGGCCGCCACCCGCGGTGGCGCCGCGGGGTGCCTCGGCGCCGCGCTCGCGGGCGGGGTCGCCGCCGGCGCCGCCGGGCGTGTCCAGGCCGCTCATTCGCCGATCACCTTGATGAGCACGCGCTTCTTCCGCCGGCCGTCGAACTCGCCATAGAACACCTGCTCCCACGGCCCGAAGTCGAGCATCCCGGCGGTCATCGCCACCATCACCTCGCGACCCATCACCTGGCGCTTCAGGTGAGCGTCGGCGTTGTCCTCGCCGGTGTCGTTGTGGCGGTACTGGCCCGTCGGAGCGTGCGGGGCGAGCTTCTCCAGCCACACGTCGTAGTCGTGGTGGAGGCCCGATTCGTCGTCGTTGATGAACACGCTGGCGGAGATGTGCATGGCGTTCACGAGCACGAGCCCCTCGCGCACGCCGGACTTCTCCACGGCCTCGCGCACCTCCTCGGTGATGTTCACGAACGCACGCCGCGAGGGCAGGTTCATCGTCAGGTAGGCGGTGTGACTCTTCATGCTGGGCACCGTAGCACAGCGCCGCGCGCTCGAGCCTCAGCGCTTCCCGCTCCACCACACGTGCGCATCGGCCTGCGTCCACGGCTCGCCGGACACACTGGCCGCGAGCCGCACGCCCACCTCGTCCGCGTCGTGCGGCCGCGCGGCCGGGTCCTTGGTGACGCATGCCATGACCACCGCCTCGAGCGCTTCCGGGATCGGCTGCTTGGCGCGCTCGGAGAGCTTCGTGGGCGAAGCCTGTGCGTGAAGCCTCAGCATTTCCGCTTGTTCGTCGGCCTCGAACAGTCGCTCGCCGGCGAGGAGCCAGTAGGCGATACAGCCGAGCGCGTAGAGATCCGTGCGCGCGTCGACCGCGCCGTCGAAGATCTGCTCGGGCGCCATCCAGCCCGGCGTGCCGAGCCACGCGCCCTGCCGCGTCAGGCGCGTCTCCGCGCCGGACGGGGCGCGCCGCGCGAGACCGAAGTCCAGCACCTTGATGAAGTCCCGCTCGCGGCCGTACGCGCACACGAGCAGGTTCGAGGGCTTGAGGTCGCGGTGCGTGAGACCGTTCGCGTGCGCCTCGGCGAGCGAGTGACACACCTGCCGGAGCCAGTGCACCGCGCGCCGGGGCTCCACGGGACCGTGGCGGTAGACGAAGTGCTCGAGGTTCATTCCCTCCAAGAGCTCCATGGCGTAATAGAGCACTCCATCAGCAGTTGTGCCGAAGTCGAACAGCTGCACCGTGTACGGTGAGCGCAGGGACGCGGTGACCTGCGCTTCGCGCGTGAAGCGCTGGATCGCCGCCTCGCGCGCCTCGCCCGCGTCGTGCAGCCGCTCGGCGAGGATCAGCTTCACCGCGGCGGGACGCGCGAGCATCAGGTGGTGTGCCTCCCACACCTCCCCCATGCCGCCCTGGTCGATGAGCCGCACCAGCTCGTAACCGCCCATGCGCTGGGCGGCGACCACCTGCTGTCGCGCGCCGTAGAGCGTGCGCGCGGCGACGACCGCAAGCGCCAGACCCACCGTGGCGGCAAGTGACGCCCCCCAGTAGTCGCCGGCGTGCGCCTCGACGCGGCCCCACGCGGCGAGCGCGGCGATCCCGAGCGGCATCGTGGCCGCGCACGCGGCGGAGACGAGCAGCAGCTCGCGCGGCGGCGCGGGCACCAGGAGCGCGAACAGGATCATGATCGGGACCACCCACGTGAGCCCCGGCAGGTGGCCGGTGTGGAGCCAGCTCGCCCACACGTTCGTGGTCGAGATGAGCATGGCAATGAGCAGTTCGAGCACGAGCGCGAGCGTCAGCACCCGTCGATCGCTGACGCGGCGCCAGATCGTCACGAGCAGCGCCGCACCACAGATCGCGGCGCCCAGCGCGTCGTGCGCGAGGTCGATCGTGCGCTCGAGCGGTTCGTCGTGGATGACGCCGCTCAGCTCGGCGACGAGGAAGAACGTGTAGCAGGCGCAGCCCAATGCCGCCGCCGTCCGGATGCGCGGACGCGTCTCGCGCGCGAGCTCGCTCGGCGGTTCCGCACGCGAATCCTGACGGGTCCGCATCGCGGCCAGCCAGCGGGCGGGCATCAGCCTGCGCATGCGTCCCCTCCGTCCTCGTGCGACCCCGAAGCGGTGCGAGCCCGACGCGGGCGCGGCCCCCGGCGTTACCGACGCGGGGAGTATAATGCCCGTTCCCGTCCCCTCGTCCTGCCACGCGTCACTCGTCCCATCGATGGAGGCCGCGTGTCCGATCGCGATCCCCCGCCGCCGGAACCTGCGTCCGGCACCGGCTGGGAAGGCCGCGTGCTGGTGGGGCGCTTCCATGTGGAGAAGTTGCTCGGCCGGGGCGGCATGGGCGAGGTGCTGCTCGCTCACGACCAGTTGCTCGACCGCCGCGTGGCGCTCAAGCACGTGCGCGCCGACGCCGCTCACGGCGGCGACCGGGCGAAAGCGATCCTGCAGGAGGCCCGGCGCGCGAGCCGCATCAACAACCGCCACGTGGCCTCCGTGCATGACGTGGTGACCGACGGCGACGACGTGCTGATCGTCATGGAGTTCGTCGAGGGCGAGTCGCTGCGCCACCGGCTCGCGGCGCCCGTGCCGATCGAGCAGTTCTGGGACCTGGCGGCGCAGTGCCTCGCGGGCCTGGGTGCCGCGCACGCGCAGGGCGTGATCCATCGCGACATCAAGCCCGAGAACCTCATGCTCACGCACGGGCGCGAGCTCAAGATCCTGGATTTCGGGATCGCGCGCCGCTCCGGGCCGCGCGAGGGCGGCATCCCCGGGATCTCGACCTCGACCGAGCTGCACCCGGGACCGGCCGGAACGCCGCCGTACATGGCGCCCGAGGCGCACTACGGCGGCCGCGTCGACGAGCGCACCGACCTGTTCTCGCTCGGCGCCGTGTTCTACGAGATGCTCACCATGCAGCATCCGTTCCCGGGCGGCAGCTACGAGGCCGTGGTCGACCGGATCATGAACACGCCGCCCCGTGCCGTGAGCGAGCTCAATCCCGCCGTGAGCGCGCAGCTGTCGGGCGTGATCGCGCGCATGCTGGCGCGCGACCCGGCGCAGCGCTTCGCCTCGTGCCCGGAGGTATCCGACGCGCTCGCGTCGGCCAGGGGTGACTCGGGCGAGCGGATGACGCAGGCCGCGACCATGCCGGTGGCGGGCGGGCCCCCGTCGAGGCCAAAGCTCGAGCGGCGGCTCTACGCCGGCGCGGCGGTCCTCGCGGTCGTGGCGGCGCTGATCGCGCTCTGGCGCGCGTTCGCGACGCCGGCCCTACCGGCCGAACGCCGGCTCGCCGTGCTTCCGCCGCTGACGCCCGGCGCCACCGGTGACTTCGCCGCCTACGCGTTGGGCGCGACCGAATTGATGGCGAACCGGCTGATGCGCGACCAGGACCAGCCGGGCTTCCAGATGACCACGTTCGCGGAAGGGTACGAGGCCAAGCTGGCGGAGCCGGCCGACGCGCGCCGGTGGTTCGGCTCGAACCTGGTGCTCCGTCCCACGCTGGAGCAGCGGGAGAACCGGCTGCGCGCCCGACTCGAGCTCTTGGAGCCGCGGCGCGGGCGCGTGCTCGGCCGGCGGACGATCGATGTCCCCGTGGCGGAGCCGTTCGCGTTCTCGGACAGTCTCCTCGACGGGGCGCTCGCGATGCTTCACCTCCGCGCGAGATCGATGAACGCGCAGGCCGATCTCGGTGTCCGGGGCGCGGGCACGTTGAGATTCCTCATGCAGGGACTCGGCCGGCGGCGCGCCGCCGCGACCGTGGAGGCGCGGCAGCTCGCGATCGCGGAGTTCGAGACCGCCACGCGAACCGAGCCCGACCCCTCGGTGCCGCGCGCCTGGCTCGCTGCCACCTGTCTGGGTCAGTACACCGCCAGCAACGATACGTCCTGGCTGGCCAGGGCCGATGCGTACGCGCGCGAAGCGGTGGGTCTCGACAGTCTTCGCGCCGAGGCCCACCGCACGCTGGCCGCGGTGCTGGGCTACCGAAAGCGTCATGCGGAGGCGCTCGAGGAATACCGTATCGCCAGTCTCCTCGATCCGTCGGACGACGAGGCCTGGTATCGGTGGGGACGCTCGTGGCAACGGCTCGGTGATGCCGAACAGGAGCGCAAGGTGTACGAGGCCGCCATCGCCCGCCGCCCGCACTGCTTCAAGCCACGCTGGTGGCTGGCCACGTGGCAGTACCGTAACGGCCACGTCGACGAGGCGTTGACGGGCTATCGCGAGATGCTCCGTCGTGCCCCGGACTTCTTCACCTCGTATGCGAACGTCGGTGGACTGCTGCTGTTCCGCGGCGACTACGCGGGTGCCGTCGACACGCTGCGCATCGCGCTCGAGCTGAACCCCAACTCGACCGCCTACAACAACCTGGGGACGGCCTACTTCAATTCCGGGCGGCTCTCGGACGCGGTGGACGCCTACAACCAGGCGTTCCAGTTCGGCGACGCGGACTACGCCACGTGGATGAACCTGGGCGACGCCTACTACTGGTTGCGCAACCGTCCCGACCAGGCGCGCGATGCGTACCGTCAGGCCGTCCGCCTGGGTCGCGAGGTGCTCGCGGAGCGCGAGCATCGAGGCGCATCGCCCGACCCGCTGATCACCGCGAATGTCGCCACGGTGTACGCCCGGCTCGGCGAGCGCGACAGCGCGCGCGTGATGATGGCGAGGTCGCTCGCGGTCGACAGCCTCAATTCGCGCGTGCAATACCAGACGGCACTCACTCAGTGGCAACTCGGTGCACGCACGTCCGCGGTCGCCTGGCTGCAACGAGCGGTCGCAGGCGGCTACCCCGCCGTGTGGTTGCGGGATTCGCCGGTCCATCGGGACTGGCATGAAGAACCGGGGTTCCGGGCGCTCCTGGTGAGTTCGGCCCCGGCGTCACACGACCGATCGACCGACAAGGGAGGGAAAAGATGAAGCGACACAAGGTCTCGATCACGGTGGAGGGGAAGGCGATCCGCGTCTCGCCCGATCCGGTCATCATGACATCCGAGGACGAGCTGCACTGGGGCAGTTCGGGCGGTGACCGGTTCACGGTCGAGTTCGACGGCGCCGGGCCGTTCTCGTCGAGGATGCTCGCGCATGATTCCGCGACGGTTCCGCAACGCCCGAAGCACAAGGGTCGATTCAAGTACACGGTGACGCTGGAGTCGGACACGTCGGTGCGGCTCGATCCCGAAGTGGTCGTCGGCGATCCGCCGAGCCGGCCCGGACCGCCGTAGCTCCGGCGGCCGCCTGGTGCCACGTGCCCTGCCGACCGGGCGGGCGCCGTTTCGTGCGGCGCCCGCGCTGCTTGTGAGTCCCGCGGGTCGGGTGCTAGCGTCGCGCATCTCAACGTCCACCCTGAGCCGCGCCGGCCGCCATTCGGCCGCTCCCCTGCACTCGGCGCCCCTTCACACGTGACGTTCGACTCAAGGAGCAAAGCCTTGCCCAGCAACGCACTTCCAGAAGTCGTGATTCTCTCCGGCGCGCGGACGCCGATGGCCGAATGGGTGGGTGGCAAGCGCGGCGACGGACAGAACGGCGGTGCGCTCGCGGGCCTCTCCGCGATCGAGCTGGGCGCCGCGGCGGCGCGCGCGGCACTGGACCGCGCCGACCTCTCACCCGGCCTCATCGATCACGTGATCATGGGCAATGCGCTCCAGACCTCGGCGGACGCGATCTACGGCGCGCGTCACGTGGGCTTGAAGGCAGGCGTCTCCGACGAGTGCCCGGCGCTCACCGTGAACCGGCTCTGCGGCTCCGGGCTCCAGTCCGTGGCGAGCGCGGGCCAGCTGCTCCAGCTCGGCGAGGCGCACTGGATCGTGGCCGGCGGCATGGAGAACATGAGCCAGGCCCCGCACGTGCTGCGCGGCGCGCGCGGCGGCGTGAAACTGGGCCCTGGTCCGCAGCTCGAGGACTCGCTGTTCGCCGCCCTGAAGGACAGCTACTGCGGCTTCTTCATGGCGCAGACGAGCGACAACCTGGCGCGCAAGTACGGCATCTCGCGCCAGCAGCAGGACGAGTTCGCGCTGCGCTCGCACGAGCGCGCGAACAAGGCGAACAACAACGGCCGGTTCGCGCAGGAAGTCGTTGCGGTCGAGGTGAAGCAGGGCAAGAAGACAGCGCTCGTGGAGAAGGACGACCACCTCTTTCCCGGAACGTCACTCGACCGGCTCGCGGCGCTGCCGCCCGCGTTCGGGCCCGAGAGCATGGTCACCGCCGGCAACGCCTCGGGCATCGTGGACGGCGCCGCCGCCGTGGTGATGACGACCGGCACGCTGGCGCAGAAGGAAGGCAAGAAGCCGATCGCGTACGTGCGCGGCTGGTCGTACGTGGGCGTGGACCCGTCGGTGATGGGCTTCGGCCCTGCGCCCGCGATCCGCAAGGTGCTCGGCTGCGCCGGCATGAAGCTCGACCAGGTCGACCTGTTCGAGATCAACGAGGCGTTCGCCGGCCAGTACCTCGCCGTGGAGAAGGACCTCGACCTGGACCGCGACAAGGTGAACGTGAACGGCGGCGCGATCGGCCTGGGTCATCCCCTGGGCGCCACCGGCACGCGCCTCATCTACACGCTGATCGTCGAACTGGGGCTCCGTGGCAAGAAGTTCGGCGTCGCCTCGGCGTGCATCGGCGGCGGGCAGGGCATGGCGGTGCTGATCGAGCGGGCGTAGTCTTCCCTTCTCCCTCGCCAAAACACCTCCCCTTCGGAGCCCTCGTGAACGACCGCGATCTCATCCACGACTGGAACGAAGCCGGCGAGCGCTGGGAGAAACCCGCGTTCAAGGTCCAGTTCGACGACGAGACGCTGCGCGACGGGCTCCAGTCGCCGTCGGTGCGCACGCCCTCGATCGAGCAGAAGCTCGAGATCCTGCATCTGATCGACCGGCTGGGGATCGACACCGCCGACATCGGGCTTCCGGGCGCGGGGCCGCACGTGGTCAAGGACGTCACCCGGCTCGCGCAAGAGATCGTCTCCAGCAAGCTCAAGGTCGCCGCGAACTGTGCAGCCCGCACGATGCAGCGCGACATCGAGCCGATCGCGGACGTGGCCCAGAAGACCGGGCTCGCGATCGAGTGCTGCACGTTCATCGGCTCCTCGCCGATCCGGCAGTACGCCGAGAACTGGACCGAGGACATGATGCTCTCGCACACCCGCGACGCGGTGACGTTCGCGGTGCAGCAGGGACTTCGCGTCATGTACGTCACCGAGGACACCGTGCGCGCGCGGCCGGAGACGCTGCGCCGGCTGTTCCTCACCGCGATCGAGTGCGGCGCGAGCCGGCTCTGCCTGTGCGACACCGTCGGGCATGCGACGCCCACCGGTGCGGCGAACCTGGTGCGATTCGCGAAGCAGGTGGTGCTGGAGAGCGGCGCCGACGTGGGCCTGGACTGGCACGGACACAGCGACCGCGGTCTCGCCGTGGCCAACACCATCGCCGCGATCCGCGCCGGCGCCTCGCGCGTGCACGGCTGCGCGATCGGCATCGGCGAGCGCGTGGGCAACACGCCCATGGACCAGTTGCTCGTGAACCTCGGGCTCCTGGGGTGGATCGACAACGACCTCTCGGTGCTCACCGAGTACTGCGAGAAGACCAGCGAGGGCACCGGCGTCGCCATTCCCGTGAACTACCCGGTCG
>DATNFC010000118.1:0-3557 GCA_035606545.1 Candidatus Methylomirabilota bacterium | reverse complement strand
CAGACGGGCTGTCGAACTGCCCGGCTCCGGTGCCCGGCGTGCCCCACTGGAGCAGGAACGGCGGCGCCTGAGCAAGAGCGGATGAGGCAAGAACACTCATCGCGAGGAGAGCCGGGATGGGGACCCCGATGGGCCGCAGGGTGAGCTTGGCGCTCATGGCGGGCCTCCGATTGTGCGCCCGGGAACGCCGGATCAGGCTACCACCGTGTCCTCGCCAAGCGCAGCACCAACGATCCGGCGAGGGCGCTGACCAGCTTGCAGGCCATGGCGGACCTCCGACAGCGACCTGCGCGGTGGCTCCTCGGTCCTACCGATCCGTGGGCGGCTGCGACGTGGGCGCCGACTTCGGTGCGTACCTCGACTTCAACTGGCCCCACGACTCCTGCAGGGCGGGCGTAGGGCCCCCGACTGGAAAGCCCCGGCTCGTCCAGCCGTTGTACCCGAGCAGCGAGCTGACGAAGACTTCGCCGGTCGACGCAAGCGCGACCCCGCTGTCGTAGGAAACGACCTGTCGCCCTCCTGGTGCTCCGCCGAAGACGTTCGACGTCTTCGTCCAGCGTCCTCCCCAATACTGATAGACGTCACCGCCCGGCGTGCAGAAGCTCTCCGTGCTGTACATGTCGGTACCGGCCAACCGGCACACGAGGCCGAGTCCGGCGCCCTGGGCGCCCGACGTGCCGGCCCCGAGGTGGTAGGACAGCGCGAGCAGGAACACGCCAGCGCAGAGGTAGAAGAACTTCCGAGCGGTCATGGGCGACCTCCGAGGGTGTTGGGATTCGATGCGACTTGTGAGGGCTGTCAGCGGTCCGTGTCCGGCTGCAATGTGGGCGCAGACAGTGCCGGGAGCAGGACTCTGCTTTCGCCCGGCGCCTCGCGGACGTTTCGCCTGCGTTTCTGTGTCGCAACGTGGAGTTGTGGTCGAGAAACTGCGCACCGCGGCCGCGCCTGGGCTTGCTACATTAGCTTGCCGTCAAACCGCGTGGAGCTTGGCCGTGGCGCGCTGCCGACTCATCTGCGTCACACGAGCTCGCCCCCGCCGACGGTCTGCGTCGGGGGACCTGTGCTCAACGTTTGTGCCTGTGCCCCCGACCCCTGACCCGGGAGGGCACCATGAAATTCCGATTGGGCGCCGTGGTCCTCGCCTGCTGGCTCGCACCCCAGCCAGGGCTCGCGGCCAAGGTGGGGGAGTTCCCCAGACACGAGATCTGGGTGGGGTTCGGCGGCGGCACCTCGCCCGAGAAGAGCGTTTTCAACGTCCCCGATGATCTGGCTTCGGAGCCGGAGGTGCTGATCAGCTTCGGCTACCTGTACAACATCAATGCGGGCGACGCCGTCGGGTTCCATGTGTACGGAGGCAGCGAGACGCTCCCCGCCGTGTCCGTGCTCCCTCCGGGCGCGACGACTCCCGTGCCGTACGCGTTCGATCTCGACACATACAACTTTGGCGTGCGCCTGCGTCACACGTTCACTCGCAAGACGGTCGCCCCTTACATCTGGGCGGGCGTCAGCGTGGCGAACGGCACACTCAGTAACGCTGATACAAGAGACCTCGACTATTCCGGTTACAGTGTCGTTGCTGGTCCTGGGGTACTGATCCAGATCGGTCGCAAGTTCTTGATGTCGGTCGAAGGCATCGCGTCATTCGGCGGGGCCAACTGGAAGACCGAACCCTTCGCAAACTCGGAGAGCCGCGATTTCAATCCGAGCCTGCTGGGGGCGACCGCCAACTTGAGCTTCGGCTGGGGCAGCACACAGTGACGCCGTCAGTGTGCCGTTCAGTGGACGACACAGGCCTTGCGGGTGAGCAGGCTCGCGCCGTGCGTCAGTCTCACGAAGTAGACGCCCGGCTCGACGTCTCCCCCATCCCGGAGATTGATCAAGTGGTTGCCCGGCTGACCCACGATCTCGCGACGCGCCACGACACGGCCCGCAAGATCGACCAGCTCGATGACGGCGCGCTCGCCATCCGGTAGCGACAGCGACACGGCAAGTTCGCGGTCGGCCGGGTTGGGTCGCAGGCCATCCAGAGCAAGCACGTGGCCCTCGAAGGCTCGAACCCAGGCCACGCCAGAGTAGCGGTCGCCGGCCGTGGTGGAGATGCCCAACCGGTATCCGTACATCACACCGGGCTCGACCACGGCATCGCGGTAACGGATCGCACCCGTGCCGTCCGGCTGCACGGACGAGAGCGAAGACCAGCCCGTGTCGGGCGTCCGGCGATAGACGCGGGCCGACGTGGATGCCCCGGCTGTCGTGAACCACTCGAGCTTCACGCCCTCGCCGTCCGCCTCGGCGCTCACCAGCGAAAACAGCGTGGCCGTGGGTGCGTCGCCACCCAGCAGGCCACTCGACTGCACACGCTGGGAATAGATGTCCGCGTCCGTGAGGTTGCGAACGTCCCACCAGGCCAAGATGGCGCCCCCCGCGCCGTCCGTGACGATCGCCGGGTCCAGCTGCAGGCTCGCGGCCGTGGAGATGGCGCGGCCATCGCCGGGCCAGGCGGGATCGACCACCCCGCTCGCGAGTACACGCTGGGCGTAGACGTCGGCGTTGGTCGGATAGCTGTCGATGCGATAGTCCGCCCAGGTCACGATCGCGCCGGATGCGCCGTCTGTGACGATCGCCGGGGTGAGCTGCCGGTCCACGGCTGCGCACATCGCTCGCCCATCGGCCGGCCACGCTGGAGCGATGGTCCCGTTCCAGAGCACGCGCTGGGCGTAGATGTCGTAGGCGGGGAACCCGGTTCGAAAGTCCTCCCAGGCGACGATCGCCCCGGCGGCGCCGTCGGTAACGATCACCGGATTCGACTGGTCATTCGCAGCGAGGCACAGGGCGCGGCCGTCAACGGGCCACGCGGGATCCACGTTGCCGCCCGCCAGCACGTGCTGGGAATAGATGTCGCCATCGCCGTTGCGGAAGTCCGACCAGGTCACGATCGCGCCGCCGGCGCCGTCGCCAACGATCGTCGGCGTGAACTGACCGTTCACGGCCGTGCACACGGAGAGGCCATCGACAGGCCAGGCAAGACCGAAGGTTCCGTCCGCCAGGACGCGCTGGGCGTAGATGTCGCCGTCGCCGCGGTAGTCCTGCCAGGTCACGATCGCACCACCCGCGCCATCCGCGACCATCCTCGGCCACCATTGGTCATTCGGCGCGGTACACAGTGCACGTCCGTCGGCGGGCCAGGCGGGATCCACGGCGCCGCTCGCCAGCACGCGCTGCGCGTAGATGTCCTGGTTGCCGTTGCGGTAGTCCATCCACGCGACGACGGCGCCGCCGGCCCCATCCGCGACGGCCCGTGGCCCGTTGACTTCGAACCCGGATGTGTAGAGCGCGCTACCGTTCACCGGCCAGCCGGGATCCACGGTGCCGCTCGCGAGCACGTGTTGCGCATAGACGACCGACGCACCGGTGCGGAAGTCCTCCCACACGACGATGGCCCCGCCGGAGCCGTCCCCGACGATCTGCGGGGACTGCTGAGCGCTGTCCGCCACGCACGCGGGGAGCCCGTTCGCGGGCCAGAGTGGGTCGACCACGCCGCTGGCCAGGATGTGCTG
>DATNFC010000117.1:0-3502 GCA_035606545.1 Candidatus Methylomirabilota bacterium | reverse complement strand
CGCGCGCGGCGTGTTCTTCCTGCCCGCGTTCGCGCCGGCGCTCTTGAACATCGGCATGATCGTCTTCGGCCTGAGCCTGATCCCGGCCGCACGCGCGATCGGCTGGCCGGTGATCACCGCGATGGCGTTCGGTGTGGTCCTGGGCGGCGTGCTCCAGTTCGCCTGCCAGCTGCCGGCACTCCACAAGCTCGGCTTCCGCTTCCGGCTCGAGATCCCGACGTGGCATCCGGGGGTGCGCCGCGTCGCGTTCCTCATGCTGCCCGCCACGATCGGGCTCGCCGCCACCCAGCTCAACATCTTCGTCAGCCAGGCGATCGCCGCGAGCTTCCGCGAGGGCAGCGTGTCCTGGCTCCAGTACGCGTTCCGGCTCATGCAGCTGCCGATCGGACTGTTCGGCGTGGCGGTGGGCACGGTGAGCCTGCCCGCGCTGTCGCGCGCGGCGGCGAGGCGGGACGTGCCGGCGCTCAAGGCCACGCTCTCCGAGTCGGTGCGGCTCGTGTTCCTGCTCACCGTGCCGTCGGCGCTGTTCCTCGCCGTGATGGCGCGGCCGATCATCGCGCTGCTGTTCCAGCACGGTCGCTTCCACGCGCTCGACACCGTGGCCACGGGCGACGCCCTGGTGATGTACTGCGTCGGGCTGCCCGCGTTCGCCGCGGTGGGCATCTTCACCCGCGCGTTCTACGCCCAGGGCGACACGCGCACGCCCGTGCGCGCCACGTTCATCGCCGTGGGCGTGAACCTGGCGCTGAACCTGCTGTTCGTGGGCCCGCTCGTGGGCCTCGGGCTCGCGCATCGCGGCCTGGCGCTCGCGACGTCGGTCACGAGCCTGCTGAACCTGTTCCAGCTCGCGTTCCGTCTGCGCGCGCGGCTCGGGGGCATCGACGGCGGCCGCATCCTGCGCTCGCTGGCGAAGATCCTGGTCGCGAGCGGGCTGACCGCGGCGGGCCTCGCCGCGGCACTCGTGGCACTCGGCGACGTTTCCGGCCGCGCCGTCGTGTTCCGCGCCGCCGTGGTGGCGGGCGGCGCGGTGGCCGCGGTGGTTGTGGGCGGCCTGCTCATGCGCCTGTTCCGCGTCGAGGAGCTGGCGATGCTCGGCGAGCTCACCCGGTCACTGCGCTCTCGGTTCCGCCGCGGCGCCGCCTGAGCGAGACGACGCCGCGAGGTTGATGCCTCGCGGCGCCCTCGGCGCCTCGTCCCAGCCATGCGACGGGAGCGCTCCTCATTCAATGAGCACGAGCCGGCCGCGCGTCCCCGTGCCGGGGGCCCGCACCTGGTAGTAGTAGACGCCGCCCGGGAGCCGGCGGCCATCGTCTCCGCGCCCGTCGAACACCACGAACTGCGTGCGTGCCACCGCTGGACCCGACTTCGTCGGGTACCCCGCGCCGGCGAGCCGGCGCACGAGCCGGCCGGCCAAGTCGAAGATCGCCACCTCGGCGGGGCCGGCGGCGTCCGTCGTGAACACGATCCGCGTGCCGTCGGCACGCATCGGGTTCGGGTGCACGCCCGGCACGAGGCTCCGAACGTCGGCCGGCGCAGGCTCCGCCGCGTCCTCGGCGAAGGTCAGCGCACTCACCGGCGCGGGCGCGCCGGTCCCCTGCACGATCGAGACGTTGTCGACGCGGAACGCGCTGCCGACCACGGATGGTGCCTCCACGACTGAGAGATCGAGCGCGGAGACGGCCAGCTGCGTCGTGACGTCGAGGTCGAGCGCGAGCCAGTCGGTTCCGAGCACGATCGCGGACGAGCGGGACGTGAACGACGCGCCGCTCGCGTCCGACTCGTTCATCGTCAGGTTCACGAGTCCGGCGCCCGACTCGGCGCGGACCCAGGCGCGGACGTGGTACTGCGTCCCCACGGCGGCGATGTTCTGCACCGGGTCCGGCAGGTTGGTGACGCCAAACGCCGCGAGCCCGAGCACCGGTGCCGAGGCGAGCAGCGAGAATCCGCCGCTCTGACCGCCCGGGGCGCGGCTGATCGAGCTGCCGCCGGCCGCCGCCCAGCCCGTGGTGCCGGTCTCGAATTCGCCGTTCGCCGCGAGGTTTGCGGGCGCGCCCGAAACGTCCACAGTCACGAACGCGGACGACGTCGCACCGCGGTCATCGGTGACGTCCAGCCTCGCGGTCCAGTGGCCGGCGCCGTAGGTGTGCCTGGCCTCGGGCGACTTCTGCGGCTCCGCACCCGTGCTGTCGCCGAAGTCGAACAGGTACGAGCGGATCTTGCCGTCGGGGTCGACGGACTGTTGGCCACGGGCGCGCACGCTCAGGGGCGCGACGCCGGAGCGGGGCGTGATCGTGAGCTGGGCGAGGGGCGGCAGGTTCAGGGCCGCCGCGGTCACCACCACGCCCGCGGTCGCGGTCCCGGTGGCTCCCCGGTTGTCCGTCGCGGTGACCGTCGCGGTCCACGTTCCCGCGGCGTACGTGTGATCCGCCTGCGAAGAGGATTGCGGGCCGGCCGTGGTGCCGTCACCGAAGTCGAAGCGGTAGGACACGATCGCGCCGTCCGGATCGGACGAACCGTTGGCGCTCAGGTGAACGCGAAGCGCCGCGGAACCGGTGGCGGGATTGGCGGTCAGTCTCGCGACAGGGGACAGATTGGCGGGAGCCGCGTTCACGGTGACGGCGGTCGAAGCGGTCGCGGTGATCCCGAGATCGTCGGTCACGGTCACGGTCGCGGTCCACGCTCCGGCGGCGTAGGTGTGGCTCGCGGTCGCCGCCGGCTGCGGGCCGCTTGTACCACCGTCGCCGTACTCGAACCGGTAGGAGACGAGCGTGCGACCCGCCGCAGCCGTGGACGCCGAAGCGTCGAGCTGGACGGCGAGCGGTGCGGTCCCCGACGCGGGGGTCGCCGTCAGTCTCGCCACCGGCGGCACCACGGGAGTCGAACCCAGGAACTCGAGCGCACCACGATCGGCGAACGTCACCGGTCCCAGCCCGCGGTTCGGCATGCCCGGATCGTCCCGGCGCGCGTTGCCCTCGGCGTCCGTGCTCGACCAGTCCGCCGCGCTGGAGTTCGCGTTGTCGATCGCCGGCGAGCCCGGCGCGAGGTGGAAGTCGCCGTTCGCGGCGTTGACGAACATCGGGTTCGACTGCACCGAGCGGGTGTCCTGGTTGCGGCCGGTGGCGTAAGCGCTCACCGACGGGTACACCGAGGTCCCGACCTTCACCGGGGGCTGCGGTCCGGAGTTCCACAGCACGTTGTCGTTGGACAGCAGCCCCGCGGTGGACGCTTCGTCGACCCACAGGTCGAACTCGTTCGTGGTGACGCCGTTCTCGATGGCGATGCAGTTGAACAGGTGGGTGCCGGTGGAGCTGCCCTCGACCGAGAACCCGTCCTTGAGGTTGCCGTACGCGACGTCGTTCACGTGCAGCGTGCCGGTGGCCTGGTTGTGGTCGTAGCCATGGTCGCCGTTCGCCCATGACCGGTTCTGGAGCGAGACGTTGTCGGCTGCGCCGGGACTGAACTGCTCGCCCGAGTCCTGGTTGTGGTGCCAGCGGTTGCCGCG
>DATNFC010000116.1:0-4154 GCA_035606545.1 Candidatus Methylomirabilota bacterium | reverse complement strand
GCCCATGCTGCGGGACCGCGTGGTGGTCGTGGGCGTGTCCGGTGGCATCGCGGCCTACAAGGCCTGTGAGCTGGTCCGCCGATTGCGCGACCGCGGCGCCACGGTCCTGGTGGTGATGACCAAGGCGGCGTGCGAGTTCGTGACGCCGCTCACGTTCCAGTCGCTGTCCGGGAATCCGGTGGTGACGGACCTCTGGGGCGACCAGCGGCCACGCTTCGAGCTGCCGCTGGAATCGGTGGGCAAGGTGCGCGGCCACGTCGAGCACGTCGACGTGGCCGAGGTGGCCGACGCGGTGGTGCTGGCGCCGGCCACAGCAGATCTCATGGCGCGCATGGTGCACGGTGTGGCGCCCGATGCGCTGACGACATTCATCCTCGCCACGGCGGCGCCCACGGTGATCGCACCGGCAATGGACATGCAGATGTGGCAGGCAGGAGCGACGCAGGCGAACGTGCGGGTGCTGAAGACCCGCGGCTATCGCTTCGTGGGGCCCGATGACGGTCCGCTCGCCTCCGGGCTCTCGGGCCCGGGCCGGCTCGCCGACGTGGGCGCGATCGTCGATGCGGTCGAGAGCGCGCTCCGCTTGCGGTCGAGCATGAAGGGCATGCGCGTGCTGATCGGCGCCGGGCGCACGGAGGAGCCACTCGACCCTGTGCGCGTGCTCACGAATCGCTCGAGCGGCCGCATGGGGTTCGCGCTCGCCGAGGCGGCGCGCGATCGCGGCGCCGTGGTGACCGTGGTCGCGGGCCCGGTGAGCGTGGATCCGCCCACAGGCGTGGACGTGGTGAGCATCACCACCGCGCTGCAGATGGAGCGCGCGATGAGCGAGCGCGGACCCAAGGCGAACGTCATCATCATGGCGGCCGCGGTCGCGGACTATCGACCGGCGCGGCTGGCGCCACAGAAGATCAAGCGCGAAGCAGGCCCGCTGGAAGTGAAGCTCGAACCCAACCCCGACATCCTTGCAGGGCTTGGTGCCGTGAAGAAGAAGGACCAGCTCGTGATCGGCTTCGCGCTCGAAACGAACAACGGCGTCGAGAATGCGCGGAAGAAGCTCGCGCTGAAGAAGGCCGACCTGATCGTGCTGAACTCGCCCGAGGAGGCGCTGGGCGCGGAGACCAACGTGGTGACGCTGGTCGAGGCGCGCTCGGTGGTGGAACTGCCCGAGGCGAGCAAGCGCGAGGTGGCCGAGCACATCCTGGACCGCGTGATGGAGCTGCGCGGTGACGCCGGAAAGAGCGCGAAGCTGAAGCTCGCCTCGGCGCCATCGACCAAGCCCCGCGCCGCGACCGCTGGAAAGAAGCAGGCGAAGAAATGAGCGACGACGCTCGCAGGGAAGCGGCGGACGTCGCGCGGGCGCTGCGCCGGAAGCTCGAGCGCGAGCGCGCGCTCGGCACCGGCGAGCTGCTCGCGGCCGGCGTGGCGAAGGCGCGGCGCGAGGGGAGCATCGACGTCGCGCCCGCGCCGGAACGCGCGGCCACGACGGTCGCCGCGGCGAGCACGACCGCTCCAGTCCCGGCCGAGCGGCCCGCGGCCGAGCGGGCCGCCCCGGTGCGTGCCGCGACGCCCGTGATCGACCTGCCGGAGGCGCCCGCGGGCGACGACTCGTTCTCGCTCACGCCACCGCCGCCGGGCGAGTCGCACGGCGCGAAGCGGGGTACGCGGAAGACGGCGGTGGTTGAACCCGAGCCCGAAGAGATCGACCTGCCATCGTTCACCGACGACCTCTACCCGTCCGCGCTCGACGGCGGCCGCGATCAGCTCGTGGTGCTCGCCGAGCCCGTGCTCGACGCGGTCGCGGCGGAGGCTCGCGCGTGCACCAAGTGCGGGCTCTGCACCACGCGCACGAACGCCGTGCCCGGCGTCGGCTCGGCGCGCACGGGCATCGTGTTCGTGGGCGAGGCGCCGGGCGCCGATGAAGATGCGCGCGGCGAGCCGTTCGTGGGCCGCGCCGGCGAGCTGCTCACCAAGATGATCGCCGCCATGGACGAGAAGAAATTGATCCCCGGCGTGAGGCTTTCTCGCGAGACCGTGTACATCGCGAACGTCTTGAAGTGCCGGCCCCCTGAAAACAGAAACCCGCTGCCGCACGAGATCGAGGCCTGTTCGCCCTATCTCATGCGCCAGCTCGAAGCACTCCAGCCGCGCATCATCTGCTGCCTCGGCAAGTTCGCCGCCGAGCTGCTGCTGCAGCTCAAGGGCACGATCAGCAGCATGCGCGGCCGCACGTATCGTTGGCGCGGCGCCAAGCTCATCGTCACCTACCACCCGGCGTACTGCCTGCGCAGTCCCAGCGCCAAGCGTCCGGTGTGGGAGGACCTGCAACGGCTCGCGCAGGAGTACCTCACCGATTGACATCCCCGAGCCCACGCGCGGCGTGCGCGTCGGAAGGATCGACACCATGACCGAATACGCAACCGGCGGCTCCGGCGGCCCTCCGGCACTCACCCCGCCCCAGGCGCTCGACGCCGAGCGCTCCGTGCTCGCGGCGATGATGCTCGACGAGGGCGCCATCGGCCGCGCGATCGAGATGATCGACGCGTCCGCGTTCTATCGCACGGCGCACGCGAAGCTGTTCGAGGCGCTGGTCGCGCTCTACAACCAGCCCGTGCCGGCGGACCTCATCACCGTGACGGAGGAGCTGAAGAAACGTGGCGACCTCGAGGCGGTGGGCGGCCCGCAGTTCCTGGCGCAGGTGATGGAGTACGCGACCACGGCCGCGAACCTCGAGCAGCACATCCGGATCGTGCACTCGAAGGCGATCCTGCGGCAGCTCATCAAGGCCACGACCGAGATCCAGCAGCAGTGCTACTCGGGCAGCCAGGATACGGCCGAGGTCCTCGATCAGTCCGAGGCGCGCATCTTCGCCATCACCGACCAGCGGATCCGGCAGGGCTTCACGGGTATTCGCGAGCTGCTGAAGCCCACGTTCGACAACATCCAGAAGCTGTTCGAGCGGAAGGTGCAGGTCACCGGCGTGCCGAGCGGCTGGGACGATCTCGACAAGCTGACGAGCGGCTGGCAGCCGGGCGACCTGGTGATCCTCGCGGGTAGACCCTCAATGGGAAAGAGCTCGGCGGCGGTGAACATGGCCGAGAACGCCGCGATCCGTCACGGCACGCCGGTGGCGATCTTCTCGCTGGAGATGAGCAAAGAGCAGCTGGCGATGCGCCTGCTCTGCTCGCAGAGCGAGGTGTCGCTGCAGAAAGTACGCACGGGCTATCTCGGCAACGAGGACTGGCCGCGGCTCACGACCGGCGCGGGCCTGCTCACGGCGGCGCCGATCCTGATCGACGACTCGGCGTCGCTCTCCATTCTCGAGCTGCGCGCGAAGTGCCGGCGCTTGAAGGCCGAGAAGAAGCTCGGGCTCGTCGTGATCGACTATCTCCAGCTCATGAGGAGCAGCACCCCGGCGGAGAACCGCGTACAGGAGATCTCGCAGATCTCTCGCGGGCTGAAGGGCCTCGCCAAGGAGCTGGAGGTGCCGATCATCGCGCTCTCGCAGCTCTCGCGCGCGGTGGAGCAGCGCGGCGGATCGGGACGACCGCAGCTCTCGGACCTGAGAGACTCGGGATCCATCGAGCAAGATGCCGACGTCGTTCTCTTCGTCTATCGCGAAGTCGTCTACAAGCCCGACACGCCGGAGCCCGGCAAGGCGCAGCTCATCATCGCCAAGCAGCGCAACGGGCCCACGGACGATGTCGACATGACGTTCCTGCGCGAGTGCACGAAGTTCGTGCCGTACAGCCCCGTGATGTCGGGCGAGACCGAGCCCGGCTTCTGAGAGCATGAGCCCAGACATCGTCCCCACGCGGCCGTTCAGCTACGTGTGGGGCCGCGTCGGCGATTGGGTCGCCGACGTGGGCCGCATCACGCTGCTCGTGCTCGAGACGTTCCGCACGATGGGGCGGGGCCTGCGCTCGACGCGGCTCGTCATCGACCAGATGTACATCATCGGTGTGCAGTCGCTCGTGCTCGTGCTCATCGTCAGCCTGTTCACGGGCGCCGTGGCCGCGGTGCAGGCGGCCTACCAGTTCGCGAGCGTCGTGCCGCTCAAGTACATCGGCTCGGTGATCCTGCGCTCGGTGATCATCGAGCTGGGGCCGGTGCTCACCTCGCTCATCGTCGGCGGTCGCGTCGGCGCGGCGATCGCC
>DATNFC010000115.1:0-2891 GCA_035606545.1 Candidatus Methylomirabilota bacterium | reverse complement strand
ACTCGCGCCGGGGCAAGCGCCGCGCCCTCTGGTCGCCGCGGGGACGCCGCCCTCGCCACGGCATGCCGCAAGCGCCATCTACGATCCCGCGCGCGAGCGAATGATCCTCTATGGAGGAGTCACGGCGGATCCGGCCGCGGTCGGCGAGGTGTGGGAGCTGACGCTCTCGGGCACACCGACCTGGACCCAGCTCACACCGACCGGGGGGGCGCCGGCGGCCCGGCAGTCCCATTCGGCCGTCTACGATCCCGCGAGCGACGCGATGATCGTCTTCGGTGGGCGGAACAAGTCCCTCTGGCGGAATGACGTCTGGCGACTCTCGCTCCGCGGGCCCATGCGGTGGACGAACATCACTCCTGCGGCTTCGGGAGACCAGCCGGCCCCGCGCGCCGATCACGTCGCCATGCTCGACCCGGTGCAGCATCGCATGTACGTGTTCGGCGGGGACCCGCCGGATGAGCAGACCTGGAGACTCGAGTTGAGCGGAGCGCCCGCGTGGTCCGTGGAGCCGACCAAAGGGCCCGTGACCGAGACGTACACCGGACTCGAGCCGCCGAGCGGCGCGACGGCGATCTACGACGCCTCCCGTCAGCGGGGCATCATGTTCGGCGGCGACTTCATGTACGGCTACCCCGGCGTCTGGGAGCTCAAGTTCTCACCCTCGGGCGCGAAGTGGAAGGAGCTGTCACCGGACGGAGCGATCCCGGACAACAGGAGCCTCGCGGCATCGACCTACGATCCACTTCGCGACCGCATGCTCGTCTTCGGAGGTCGTCTGCGCAGCGGCGCATTCCTCAACGACCTCCTGAGCCTGCAGTGGGAGGGAGCGCCCACGCCGGCGTCGTCGCCGCTCTCGCTCGCGCCGCCGTGGCCGAACCCTTCGAGCGGCGGCGTGGCGATCACGTTCGCGATGCCGTCGGCGGGCCATGCGCGCGTGCGTCTCTACGACGTGCACGGCAGGCTCGTGCGCGAGGTCCTGAACGGCGACGTGCCCGCGGGGCCGCACGAGGTCGACTGGGATCACCGCACGACGACGGGCACGCTCGCCCCTGCGGGCATCTACTTCGTCGAGCTCCTCGCCGCTGGCGAGCGCCGAAGCAAGAGGATCGTCGCGACGGACTGAAGGTTGGCCGCTCGCGGACAGCGAACGCGCTTTCGGTGTCCCGATCGGGTCAGCACCGCGTCCGCCGCGACCTCGAGGGCCACCCGAGCGGACCACGAGAAGCGCTGGTTCCGTAACGGGTTGCGCGGCACGCGCCCGCGCCTGACGAGTTCTGGACCGCGACTTGCGACCCGCGGCTCCAACGCGGTCGCTCGTCCCCCGGGAACCGCTGCAGTGCCGCCCCCGCGAGGCGCCAGGTGCGCCCGTGCCGAAGCAGCCACCCGACTCCTGGGGAGTACCCCACGATGACCGCCGGCCCCGCGCTTCGCCGCTTCCGGTTCGTGCTCGTGCTGGCGCCGCTCGTGGCGCTGGCGCAGGTCCCGCCGCCGCCGCCGCTCACGCCGCTGCCGCCGCCGCCCGTGCCGCCCGGCAACCCGATCACCGCGGCCAAGGCGAACCTCGGCAAGGCGTTGTTCTGGGACGAGCAACTGTCGTCGTCGCGCACGGTGGCGTGCGGCACCTGCCACCGTGCCGAGACCGGCGGCTCGGACCCGCGCTCGGTCAGCGGCGCTGGCGCCGCCACGGCGCCCGGCCCGGACGGGCTGCTCGGCACCGCGGACGACATCACCGGTTCGCCCGGCGTCGTGCTCGCGAACGCGGACGGCTCCTACGCCGAGGCCGCGGTATTCGGTCTCTCGCTCCAAGTGACGACGCGACACTCGCCGTCGCACATCAACGCCGGCTATGCGCCCAACTCGTTCTGGGACGGCCGCGCGCGCGCCGCCTTCCTGGACCCGGTCTCGGGCGACACCGTACTGCGCGTCGGCGGCGCGCTCGAGAACCAGGCCGCGGGGCCGCCGGTCTCGAGCGTGGAGATGGGGCACCTGGGCCGCGACTGGAGCAACGCCGCGGCGCGCATCGCGGGTGTGCAGCCGTTGGCACTCGCCGCGTTCGTACCCGCCGCGCTCGAGAGCTGGATCGCGGGTCGCAGCTATCCGCAGCTCTTCGGTGAGGCGTTCGGCACAACGGACGTGACGCCCGCGCGCATCGCGCTCGCGATCGCGACCTACGAGCGGACGCTGTTCTCGAACGCGGCAAGGATCGACTCGGTGATCGCCGGGACCGCGGTGCTGACGCCGCAGCAGCAGGCGGGGCAGGGGCTGTTCATCGCCAACGGTTGCGCCGGCTGTCACGCGGGCTCGCTGTTCAGCGACAACGCGTTCCACTACATCGGTGTGCGTCCCCCGGGCGACGACCCGGGACGTTTCGCCGTCACCGGCGATCCGGCCGACCTGGGCGCGATGAAGACGCCGTCGCTCCGGAACGTGGGCCTGCGCTCGAGCTACTTCCACAACGGGCGCTTCCGCACGCTCGAGGACGTGGTCGCGTTCTACAACCGCGGCGGGGATTTCGCCGCGCCGAACAAGCCGCCGGTCATCCGCCCGCTCGGGCTCTCGCCCGTCCAGCAGGCGAATCTCGTCCTTTTCCTGCGCGGCACGCTCACCGACCCGCGCGTGGCGAACCGCCAGTTCCCGTTCGATCGGCCGTCGCTCTACTCCGAGGCGAGCCTGGTGCCCACGATTGACGGCGGCGGCGGCGCGGGCAGCGGCGGCTTCGCGCCGAAGCCCGTGGCGCTCGAGCCGGCGCTCACCGGTAATCCCTCGTTCACGGTCGGGCTCCACGATGCGCTGGGCGGTGCCCACGCCGTGCTCGTGATCGACGCCGACGAGCCGCCGGGCTCCGGGCCGGCGCCGGCAACCGGTTCGCTTGCGCGCGTGGACGTGACGCT
>DATNFC010000114.1:0-11067 GCA_035606545.1 Candidatus Methylomirabilota bacterium | reverse complement strand
ACGAAGCGAGCCGCCCGCTGACCCTGCATTCCCCCGTCGGATAAGGCTTTCGCGGTCATTTCTTCGCGCGCACGCCGCCCGCCGGGCCCCCATTCGATGCGAACACCCTCGCGTCGAACCAGTCGCGGTTCTCCTCGAGCGCCGCGCGCACCGCCTTGGGCTTGTTGAGGCCGTGGCCGAAGCCGGGGAACACCGTGAGCTTCGCCTCCACGCCCACGTCCACGAGCGCCCGATACAGCTCGCGCGCATCCGGCGTGGGCACGCGCGCGTCGGCGCCGCCGTGCTGGATCAGCACCGGGCACGAAGCGTCGCGCACGGTCGTGATCGGCGAGGTCTCGGCGTAGATCGCCGGATCGTCCCACGGCGTGGCCTTCAGGTACTGGCGCGTGAACGGCGTGATATCGGTGTTGACGTAGTACGTCATCCAGTCGGAGATGCCCGCGCCCACCGAGATCGCGCGGAAGCGTTTCGCCTCGTGCGTGGCGAGGAACGCAGAGATGTAACCGCCCTGGCTCCAGCCCATGACGCCGACGCGCGTCGAGTCCACGAGCCCCTGGCGCGCGAGCGACTCGATGCCGCTCACCACGTCCCAGGCGTCACCGACGCCCAGATTGCGCACATTCAGCGCTCTGAAGGCAGCGCCGTAGCCGGCGCTGCCTCGATAGTTCGGCTCGAGCACGAGCGCGCCCTTCGCGAGCCAGTGCTCGATCGGGTAAACGTACGTGGCCGCGAACCGGCTCGGGCGCGACACGCCCGTGGGCCCGCCGTGGATCACCACCAGCAGCGGGCTCCGCGCGCCCCGCTTCCAGCCCGCAGGCTTTCGCAGCACGCCCTCGATCGTGGTGCCGTCGCGGCTCGTCCAGCTCACCACCTCGCTCGTGCCCAGCGTCCAGCCGCCGAGTTGGTCCCCCATCCGGGTCACCGCGACGCGACCGGACGGGGTCCCCGCGAACACCTCGGGGTAGTGCGTGGCGTCCCCCGCCACGTACGCCATGTACCGACCGTCCCGCGTGATGTTCCAGCCACTGCCGCTCCACCCCTCTCCCGGCGCGAGCTGCCCCCGCGTGTGCGACTTGAGATCGAACCGGAACAGGTAGCTCGCGGTCGCGATGTTCGCCGAGAACCAGACGCCCGCGTCCGTCCAGGCGACGAGGCTCGCGTCCTCGTCGAAGTGGCTGTCCATCACCACTGGGACCCCGCCGTTCGCATCGACCGTCGCGATCACGCCGTTCGCGTAGTACCAGCTCGGACTCTCGACCGTGGTCTCGAACGCGATCCGTGAGCCGTCCGGCGACCACACCGGGTGGCCGTCGGGCCCGCGCCAGGTGACGAGCGGCGTCACCTTGCCCGAGGCCACCTCGACGACCGAGATGTCCTTCGTGCTGTCCACCGCGAGCGCGTCGTCCGCCTGGTGGTCGAACGCGACGCGCTCGCCGTCGGGCGACCAGCTGAAGTCGCCCACGGCCCAATCCCCCTTCGTCAGCCGCTTGCCCTTGGACGCGCCCAGCCCATGCACCCACAGGTTCGCGAAACCCCGGTCGCCGTCGCGCTCCAGGTCGCCGTAGCGCCTGTCGCGCTCTTTCCTCGCGTCGTCCTTCGGCTCGGAGGCCACGAACGCCACGCTCTGGCCATCGGGCGACCACGCGAACGCGCTCACGCCCTCCTCGTTCGCGGTCAGCTTCTCCGCGTCACCGCCGTGCATGTCCAGCATCCACACCTGGCGCTTCTCTCCGCGCTCGGAGAGGAACGCCAGCCGGGAGCCGTCCGGCGACCATGCGGGCGACGTGTTCGACTTGGGACCGAACGTGAGCTGCCGGGTGCGACCGCTCCCGACCTCGGCGAGCCACAGCTGGGTGACGAACGCGTTGCCCACCATGTCGGTGTCGCGCACGGCGTAGGCGACGAACCGACCGTCTGGCGAGACGTTGGGGCTGTTCACCCGCTTGAGCGACAGCATCTGGTCGATCGACGGCTCCGCGTCGCGAGCGGCCGAAGGCTCGACTCCCACAAGAAGCGCGAGAATCGCGGCGATGCGCGCCATGCCTGTGATGCTGTGGGATTTCACTCGGCCTCCTGTGTGTTCGACGCGAAGTTTGGGCATGCTGCCCCAATCGAGAACACGTCGCCAAACTAAACCGTCGAGCAGGATGCCTGAACTCGTCCGCGAAGATTGCGAACGGCGCGCGACGGCGTAACTGCATGCAAATCAGCACCTCGGAAGGGGCTGCTCCTGCACCGGTCCGAGCGTGCGCATCCCGTTGCGGCTCCTTGATTTCGTGGCGCGAGCGCACGCCCGTCGCGGGCGCGGACCGCGCCCCAGCGGGAGTCGAGCCCGTCCGTGGCCCGTCGCTTGCAAAACACTCAGGCAGGTCTTGCTTCCTGCGAGGGTTCCTCATGTCCAGTACGCGTGGCTTCACACTCATCGAACTCCTGTTCGCACTCGTCATCGCCGGCATCGTGCTGGCGATCGCGATGCCCGGGTTCGGGCGGTTCCGCGCCTCGATGCAGTTGAAGCAGGCGAACGCCCAGCTGCTGCAGGACGTGCGGCGGGCGCGGCAGCTCGCGATCACGCGCCGTGCTCCGGTGGTGGTGCGCTTCGGCGCGCCGCCCTCGGTCTCCAACATCACCAGCTACACGATCCACGTCGACACGAACGCCGACGGTGTCGCGCAGTCCACCGAGATGATCACCCCACGCAACATGCCCACCGGGACGCGCCTCAGTGCGGTGAGCCTCACCCCTGTCGACTCGCTCCGATTCGAACCCAGCGGCCTGCTGCTCCCCGGCACCACGGGCGGCCGCCTCACGTTTGCCAACCGCTTGAACCGCCTGGACACCCTGATGGTCTCGGCGGCGGGAGTCTGCTACCGCCCATGACGCTCTCTCCGACGTCCTCGCCGGCGGCCCTCCCCGCCTCACCGGCACCGCGCCGCCCCCAGGACGGCTTCACGCTCATCGAGGTCATGTTCGCGATCGTCATCTTCGGGATGGGCGTCATGGCGCTCCTGGCCTGCGTCCCCATGGCGACGAAGCGGGTGATGAGCGCCGGCAACCAGACCCGCGCCTCGTCGCTCGCCTCCGAGGCGGCCGAGGAGCTGCTCACGGTCCCCTACGGCCACTCGTCGCTCACGGCGGGCACGCACAACGATCCGGCGAACCCGCACGACGGCGTCTACTACACGCGCTGGGTCGTCGAGGACAACGCACCCCTCACCTCGTGCAAGCGCATCTCAGTCACCGTCGCCCGCGGCGCCGTGGGGAACGTCCCGGTCGTCCGCCTCGTCGTCGTCACTCCCCAGTCGGGAGGTTGATCGTGAACACCCCCACCCCCGCCCGCGGGCGGGAGCACGGTTTCTCGCTGATCGAGGTCATCATGGCGCTCCTGCTGGCGACGCTCCTGCTCGCCGGCATGTCGATGGCGTTCTTCCGCACCACGAACCACGCGTTGCGCCTGCGCGACGTCACCGACAGGCGCCAGAGCGCGCGCACCGCCGTGCAGATGATGGACCGCGAGATCCGGATGGCCGGCTCGGGCTGGGGCCGGATCCCCGTCTATGGCAACAACAGCGCCGGCCAGCCGGTCACGCTGGCCGCGGTGACCCCCGGCTTCACGTCGATCGCCGCCGACGACTCGCTGATGCTGATCGGTGCCTGGCAGACGCAGACGCCGGTCACGGACCAGATGCCGAGTTCGAGCTCCAACCTCAAGGTCCAGGACGTGACCGGGTTCGCCGCGAACGATCTCGTGCTCGTCTCGAACGGCCTGTTCGCGAACATGTTCCAGGTCACAGGGACGAACAGTTCGAGCCAGCACCTGCAGGCCAATCCCGCGTCGCCCTACAACAACTCGGGCGGCTACAAGGTGTCGGATGGCCACTGGCCGGCCTCGGGGTATCCGGTCGGCTCGATCGTGTTCAAGCTCACGATCTCCAGCTACTACATGGACCGCACGACGTACCGCAAGCCCGTGCTCATGCGCCACGAGTACGGCACGCCGCCGCAGATCGCGGCCTACAACGTGGACGGCTTCCGCGTCTGGTACCTGATGCAGGACGGGACCTGGACGCGCAACCCGCAGAACCTGATGAACGTGGAACAGGTCAAGCCGGTCGTGGCCACGCGGATCAGCGATCCGCGCCGGCCCTCACTCGTCGACAGCGTCTGGACCACGCTCCAGCCGCGCAGTTTCTAGAGGAGACGCCATGCGGTCGAACGCCCACCCGACGCCCCACGCCCACGAGCGCGGCATCGCGCTCGTGGCGTCGCTGCTGTTCATCCTGCTCACGAGCGTCCTGGTGGTGACGATCATGCTCACCACCACCGGCGAACGCACGCAGTCGAGCAACACGCAGACCGCCAAGCTGGCGCTCTACGCGGCGGACGCCGGCGTGCGCACGCAGCAGCAGTTGCTCGCGAACTTCGCCAAGGCGAAAATCGACAGCTGCCTCGCGAACTGGGTCGCCGCAGGCTCCCTGCCCAGCCAGCCGATCATCAGCAACCCCGCGGCGATCTTTCCCGCCGGCACGCTGGGCCCCGCCTACGCCGCATCGAGCGCGAATCCGGCGTTCGCGGCGAGCGCCAGCATCAGCCTCTCCACCAGCTCGGTCGGGCCCACGTCGCAGGCGTTCGACTACATGTTCACCATCACCTCGAGCGGCTCGCAGGCCAACACGGGCAAGCGCAACGTCCAGTCCTCCGGCGTGCTGCGCCTGAGCGCGACGCGCGGCTCGTTCTCGGACTTCCTCGTCCTCACCGATCAGTTCACGATGGCGAACGGCGGCACGGTGTGGTTCACGTCGTCGGATCTGCTCGACGGTCGCGTGCACACGAACGGCGCGTTCAAGTTCGCTTATCACCCCGTGTTCCAGGATCGCGTGTCCCAGGTCGGTGCGAACGCCACGTATTACAACAACGGCGGTTCGCCGGTGGTCGTGAACGCGGACAACAACGGCACGATCGACACGCCGGACTTCTTCGGCGGCTACGACCGCGGCCAGTCCGCGATCACGCTGCCCACGAACGCGAACGACCAGGCGATGGTGGCGCTCGGGCTCACCCCGAGCGGCGGCACCGCGCCGACCAGCAGCCAGATCAACCAGGCGCTCACCGGCAGCCCCACCGGCTCGCCGATCAGCAAGGGCTACGTGATCAACAACGGCACCGCGGTCACCGGCGGGATCTTCATCCAGGGCACTGCCGGCCGGGTCAAGGTGTTCGCGGACACCGTGACCGACCGCCAGTACTACCAGGTCAGCATCCCGCCGAACCACGTCTCGATCGAGGTCGACCGGGCCGCGAACGTGACTCGCGTCTGGAACGGAATGGGCATGGGCGGCTCGCCCGACAAGACCTACACCGGCGTGCCGAACGGCGTGATGTACGCGAACGGCGGCATCGACAACCTGATCGGCGGCGACCGCGACATCACCACCGGGAACGTGGCCGCGGCACTGGCGATCAACCAGCGCGCGCTGATCGCTTCGAACGGCGACATCGTCATCAACGGCGACCTCACGTGCGACGAGTACGACGCCAAGACGAACGTGCTCGGCATCTTCTCCGGCGGCGGCGCCGTCCGCATCGGCAGTGGCGCCCCGAACAACCTGAACGTGGACGCGTTCGTGATGGCGTGCGGCGCCACGACCGGCGAGTTCCGCGTCGACAACTACAACTCGGGCCTCTACCGCGGCCCGGTGAACCTGCGCGGGGGCATGGTGTCGCGCTACTACGGCGCGTTCTACACCTGGGACGTGAACGGCAACCCGGTCACCGGCTTCACCCGCAACTTCCACTACGACCGGCGCGGGTTGATCCCGCCCATGTACCCCACCACGGGCGTGTTCCAGGCCGACACGCCGACCGCTCGCACCATCGCCTGGAAGGAGATCTGACCGATGCGTCGATCGATGCGCAGGACCAAGCGAGGCACCCAGCGCGTGTTCACGATCACCTGGGTGGGGCTGGCGCTCCTCCTGGGGCTGCTCGGACTCCACTACCGCAAGCCGAACGCCGGCCCCGCGCGCCTGCACCCCGTGGTCGCGCCGGCGCAGCGGATCGAGCCCGCCCAGCCGATCCCGAGCCGCGCCCCGCTGCCGCCGAAGCCGGCGAACGTGAGGAACGGTTAGACAGCCGAGAGCGGCCCGCTTCCCGCAAACACATCGCGCCCGGGGGACCTCACGTCCCCCGGGCGCGAATGATCTCGTGCGTTCTCCTAGGCGCCGGCCGCGCCCTCGGGCAGCGCGGTCAGGTCCTCGGTCTCCTCCGGCACCGCCTCGCGCTGGTGCTGCTTGGCGACGACCGTGTAGACCGCCGGCACCACGAACAGCGTGAACGCCGTGCCGATGACCATGCCGGTGACGAGCGAGATACCGATGCTGTTCCTGGCCGCCGCGCCGGGGCCGTGCGCCAGGATGAGCGGCACGTGGCCGAACACCGTTGCGGCGGTGGTCATGAGCACCGGCCTCAACCGCGTTCCCGCGGCCTCGACGACCGCGCGCGCCTTGTCGTAGCCGCGCTCCTGGAGGTGGTTCGCGAACTCCACGATCAGGATGCCGTTCTTCGCCACCAGGCCCAGGAGCGTGATCAGGCCCACCTGGCTGTAGATGTTGAGCGAGGTGAAGCCGAGGAACGTGAACATCAGCGAGCCGGCGAGCGCCAGCGGCGCCGAGCCGGCGAGGATCACGAACGGGTCACGGAAGCTCTCGAACTGCGCCGCCAGCACGAGGAAGATGAGGATGCCCGAGAGCAGGAATACGCCGAGGAACTTGCCGCCCTCGGTGCGCAGCTGCCGCGACTCGCCGGCGAAGTCGATCGTGTAGCCGCGCGGGAGGATCTCCCGCGCGCTCGTCTCGAGGAACGTCAGCGCCTCGTCGAGCGGCAGCGTCGGCGGGATGACCGCCTGGATGCGCACCGCGTTCAGCTGCTGGAAGCGCTTCAGCTCCCGCGGCTGCGTCGTGGTGTTGAGCGTCGCGAACGTGGACAGCGGCACGAGCTTGCCGCCCGGGCCCGTCACGTACACCGACTGGAGCTGCTCCGCGGTCAGGCGCTCTGAGCGCTTGATCTGCGGGATGACCTTGTAGCTCCGGCCCTGGACGCTGAAGCGGTTGACATAGTTGCCTCCCAGGAGCCGCGACAGGTCCGCGCCGACCTGGCTCATGTCCACGCCGAGCGACCGCACCTTGTCGCGGTCGAACACGATCTCGGTCTGCGGCTGGTCGTACTTCAGGTCGGTGTCGACGTACCAGAACTTGCCGCTCGCGTACGCCTTGCCCACCAGCTCGTTCGCGATCGCCAGCAGCTGCTCCGGGCCGGCCGTGGACGCGATCACCATGTCCACCGGGAAGCCGCTGCCGCCGGGCAGCGACGGCGGCGTGAGCGCGATCGCGCGCACGCCCGGTACCTCGGAGAACCCCGCCGCCACTTCCCCCTGGAGCTGGGCGACCGTTTTCTTCCGCTCGTTCCACGGCTTCGTCACCATGCCGGCAAAGCCACCGCCCGGCGTCGTGATCTGGAAGATGTTCTTGGCCTCGGGGATGCGGTGGAACGCCTCGTAGACGCCCTTCGCGAACATCTTCGTCTGGTCGATCGTCGCATTCGGCGCCGCCTGGACGATGCCGAACACCACGCTCTGGTCCTCGCCCGGGGCCAGCTCGCGCTGCGTGAACATGTAGAACGGGAAGATCAGCAGCATCACCAGCACCCAGAGCACGAGCACGACGTTGCGGTTCGCAACCACATTCGTGACCACGCGCATGTAGTTCTGGCGGATCAGATCGAACTGGTGGTTGACGAAGCCGGCGAAGCCCTTCTCGCTGTCGCCCTGGCGCAGCAGCCGCGAGCCCATCATCGGCGACAGCGTGAGCGCCACGACGCCCGAGACGATCACGGCGCCGGCGAGCGTGAACGCGAACTCCCGGAACAGCGCACCGGTGAGTCCGCCCTGCAGCGCGACCGGCGTGTACACGGCGGCGAGCGTGATGGTCATGGCGATGATCGGGCCCAGCAGCTCGCGCGCCGCGTGGATCGCGGCCTGGATCGGTGGCTCGCCTGAGTGCACGTGGCGTTCGACGTTTTCCACCATGACGATGGCGTCGTCGACGACGAGACCCACCGAGAGCACGATCGCGAGCAGCGTGAGCAGGTTGATCGTGAACCCGGCGGCGTTCATCAGGAATACCGCGCCGATCAGCGAGATCGGGATGGCGATAACCGGGATGATGAGGCCGCGGATCGAGCCGAGGAACAGGAAGATCACGAGCACGACGATGAGCAGCGTCTCGGTGAGCGTCTTCAGCACCTCGTGGATCGACTGCTCGATGTACTCGGTCGAGTCGTACGGGATGCCCGCCTTCATGCCCACGGGCAGCTCGGCCTCGAGCTCGTGCACCGCCTCGCGGACGTGCTTGATGACCTCGAGCGCGTTCGCGGTGGGCAGCACCCACACGCCCATGAACGTGGCGGTCTCGCCGTTGAACTTGACCTCGGTGTCGTAGTCCTCGGCGCCCATCGACACGTCGGCGATATCCCCGAGCCGCACGATGTCGCTGCCCTTCTGCTGCACGACCATGCTCCGGAAATCCTCGGGCGTCTTCAAATCCGTGTTCGCGACGAGGTTCACCGACGTCATCGTGCCCTTGGTGCGGCCCAGCGCCGACAGCGAGTTGTTCTGCGCCAGCGTCGCCCACACTTCGGAAGCCGAAAGGCCGTGCGCCGCCATCTCGTCGGGCTTGAGCCAGACGCGCATGGCGAACGTGCGGCCGCCGAGCACCTCGGCCTTCTGCACGCCGGACACGGCCGAGAGCCGCGGCTGCACGATGCGCACGAGGTAGTCGCTGATCTGGTTCTGGTCCAGGTCCTGCGACGAGAACCCGAGGTACATGGCCGCGAACTGCGCGTCGGCCGTCTGCACCTGGATCACCGGCGCCTGCGCCTCGGGCGGCAGGTCATTGCGGACCTCGGCGACCTTGGACTGGATCTGCGTCAGCGCGTCGTTGGTGTTGTAGTTGAGCTTCAGGTGCACCGTGATGGTGCTGATGCTCTGCGCGCTCGATGACTCGATGTAATCGATGCCATCGGCGCTCGCGAGCACGCGCTCGAGCGGCGAGGTGATGAAGCCGCGCACGAGGTCGGCGTTCGCGCCGACGTACACCGTGCTCACGGTGACCACCGCCACGTCGGTGCGCGGGAACTGCCGCACGCTCAACGAGCGGATCGACTGCAGGCCCGCGATGAGGATGATGAGGTTGACGACGATCGCGAGTACCGGCCGACGGATGAACAGGTCGGTGAACTTCATCAGCTGTCTTCCGGCTTCGGCGCCGTGCTGTCCGACGGCATGATCGTGTTGTTCACCTTGACCGCGGCGTTCGGGCGCAGCTTGAACACGCCCGAGGTCGCCACTTCCTCACCCGGCTTCACGCCCTCGGTGATCACGACCTGGTCGCCCTGTGCGCGGCCCAGCTTCACGAACTGCTGGCGGACGCCCTTGTACGGCTTGCCGTCGGGACCCTTCATGTCCTCGAGGATGAACACCGAGTTGCCGTACGGCGCATAGTTGATCGCCGACGACGGCAGCACCACGGTCGGCTGGCCCTCGCTGACGATGACACGCACCGTCGCGTACATGCCGGGCTTCAACTCGCCCTTCGTGTTCGGAAACGTCGCCTGCACCTGCACGTTGCGGGTGGCGTCGTTCACGACCGGGTCGATTGCGGTGATGCGGCCATGGAACGCGCCGGACTTGCTGCCCTCCACCATGGCGTCCACGGTCGAGCCCAACTTGAGCGCGCTGATGTCCTGCTGCGGGACGCTGAAGTTCATGAACACGGCGTCCATGGCCTGGAGCGGCACGATCGGGTCGCCGCTGTTCACGTACTGGCCCAGGTTCACCTGGCGGATGCCGGTGACGCCGGCGAACGGCGCGCGGATGGTCTTGCGGTCAATGCTCGCCTGCGCCTGGCCCACGGCCGCTTCGGCCGACTTGTACTGGGCGCTCGCGAGGTCGTACTCGCTCTGCGCGATGGCCTTCTGGTCTAGCAGCGCCTTCGCCCGATCCAGGCTGATCTTCGTCAGTTCGAGCTGGGCCTGCGCCGACGACAGCGTCGCCTGCTCCTGGCGCGTGTCGAGCAGCACCAGCACCTGGCCCTCGGCGACGTGCACGCCGGAGTTGAACGCGACCTTCGAGACCACGCCCGGCAGGTCCGCGCTCAGCATCACGCCCTGTGTCGGTGCGATGCTGCCCACGGCGTCCAGCGTGTTGTCCCACTCGGCCTGCTGCGCGACCACGGTGGTCACCGCCTCGGGCGGCGGGGTATTCGATTTGCTGGCGGCGATCGCGGCAGAGATCTGGCGATACTTGACGAATGCGAGAGCGCCAACGACGAGCACGAAAAAGCCCAACATCTGCAACATGCGTCGATTCATGAACGGACTCCATGCGCGGCGGGGGCGCGCGCCGGGGACGACGATCTACGGGATATGGACGAGAGTAGGATGCGGGGCATCCGCCACGGTTCCGGGAACTCCCCGCCGGATGGGCGGACTCCACGACCAGCGAGGTCAGTAAGAGCACCACCGCATGGACCGACGAATCTACCCGAAGGGGCGGGCCGGGCGACAGTCGGAACCGCCGACCGGCTTCGAATTGTTGGGGATACGCCCCCGAAACGGCCCGGGTTGCCGGATGGTCACCCCCGGAACACCACGGCCCCGTTGGAGTCCAGTTGTGCGCTGGGCAATGGAACCACTACGGCCCCATGCAAGCCGTATCGAGGCGGGTGCGGTGGTCGCAGCAGCAGTCGTCGAACACCAGCGGGAGCGAGTGGTGCGGCTCCGGCGCTCGCGCCGGCAGCCGGCGCCGGGCTCCAGCCGGGCGCTCAATCCACCCGGGCGACGCCCTCCCCCGCGCGCTTGAACCTCGTGAACACGGCCGGGTCGTGCCCCGGCACGATCAGGCGCGGCGAGGCCGCGAGCTTCATCATGCGCGCCTGGGCCGCCAGGTTCGCTGTGGAGTCGAGCGTCTGGGCGATCGGCCGGTGCCGCTCGAGGTTCTCGTAGAGGTAGCAGTTG
>DATNFC010000113.1:0-3173 GCA_035606545.1 Candidatus Methylomirabilota bacterium | reverse complement strand
CTTCCCCTGGGACCGCCAGGCTCCAGCCTGGCTCTTCCTCTTCCTCCGAAAACCAGGAGAGCAGTGACCTTCCCTCGGAAAAGTGGACACCCCAGAAGGCGCGAAGGCGCCAGGATGTCCACATGTCTCTGCGCAAACGTCGCAAGTTCAGTCCCGAGCAGAAGGCGGATGCGGTTCGGCTGGTGCGTGAAAGCGGCAACCTGTCGCAGGTCTCACGCGACCTGGATCTGACGCCGAGCGTCCTGCACAAATGGGTCAAGCAGGCCGAGATCGACGCTGGTCGAGGACCGAAGGGTGCCCTTACGAGTGAGGAGCGGGCGGAGCTGCAGCGCCTCCGGCGGGAGAACCGCATCCTCCAGATGGAGCGGGACTTCCTAAAAAAAGCCGCGGCCTTCTTCGCCAAGGACGATCGGCCTTCGAGCTGATCGAGGCGGAGAAGGCGTGCCTCTCGGTCGCTCTCATGTGCCGCGTCCTGGAGGTCTCGAGGAGCGGGCTGTACGCCTGGCGTAGACGTCCTCGTCCCGGTCCCCGGGCAATGCGTGACGCCGAGATCCGCGGACGGATCCACGACATCCATGCGGAGAGTCGCGGGACCTACGGGAGTCCGCGCGTGCACGCCCAGCTCCGCAAGGACGACGTCCGTACCGGCAGGTCGCGCGTGGAGCGCCTGATGCGCCAGGATGGGCTGCGCGGCAAGATCAAGCGCCGATTCCGCGTGACGACCGACTCCGAGCACGCGCACCCCGTCGCGCCCAACACGCTTGCTCGCCAGTTCACCGTCGAGGCACCCGACCAGGTCTGGGCGGGCGACATCACTTTCATCACGCTTGCGTCAGGCTTCTTGTACCTGGCGGTGATCCTGGATCTCTACTCGCGCAGGGTGGTGGGCTGGGCGCTCGCCGACCACATGCGCAGCGAGCTCGTAGAGGACGCATTGGACGTGGCCTTGGGCTCGCGCGTTCCAGCGCCGAACATGCTCCACCACTCCGATCGAGGGAGCCAGTACGCGAGCGCCGACTACCGTGAGAAGCTCGCGGCCCACGGGATCCAGGCCAGCATGAGCAGGCGCGGCAACTGTTACGACAACGCCGTCGTCGAGAGTTTCAACGGCACCCTCAAGCAGGAGCTCGTGCACGACGCGCGCTGGAGGACCTACGCGGAGGCGCGTGCGGCCATCCACGACTACCTCGAGGTCTTCTACAACCGCCGACGCCTGCACTCGAGCCTCGGTTACCTCTCGCCGGCCGAGTTCGAGGCCCAGCGCTGCGCATGATCCCGCCGCGCGAGCACCGATCTTCGTCGAGACCCCCCGGCCTCCCAGAGCAAGACACGACCTCGCGAGGCATCCGCAAGTCGCACCACGGCTCGAAGAACAAGGGTCGCCCGCTCCGGCGTTGGAGGCGAGACGTGCCCACGAGTTGTCAGTCTCCTCCTCCTTGGAACCTCCACCTCCCGGGGGCCTCGCCCCCGGAACGCCGCGCTGCGCTCGAGCTCCGCAGGGCTCCGCTCCGCGCGGCTCCCCCGACTGGGGAAGGGAGACCCTTCCCCAGACCCCTTCCCCTTTGACGAGTGCCTGCGTCTGTCCTCTACTTCAATCCACTCAACGTCGGTGTCCACCGAATCGAGGGAAGGTCACAGAGAAGAAACGGAGCCAGGCTGGAGCCTGGCGGTCCCAGGGGAAGCAAGAAGACCCAGTCACTTTTCCGCGGGCCCAAAGCGCTCGAAGAACAGCATGTGCTGCCAGGGCAGCTTCTCGAAGGCGTGCTCGAGGCGAAAGCCGTTCGCACCGAGCTCGTGCTCGACCTGCGCGCGCGTCATCTTGTGCTCGGGCTTGATCGGCACGTCGGGGTCCTCGGCGCGGAACTCGACCAGCACGAGGCGTCCGGCCGGCCTCAGCGCGGCGCGCACGGAACGCAGCACCTGCTCGGGGTAGCCGAGCTCGTGGTAGACGTCGACCATCAGCACGAGATCGCACGAGGCCGGCGCGAGCTTCGGATCCGCCGGGCCGCAGAGGATCCGCTCGACGTTCGTCACGCCGGCCTCGACCGCGCGCTTCTCGAGCCCCACCAGCATCTCGGGCTGGATGTCCACGGCCAAGATCCGACCCGCCGGCAGCACGAGCTTCGCCATCGGCAGCGAGACGTAGCCCACGCCGCAGCCGAAGTCGCACACGACCTGGCCGGCAGAGAGGCCCAGGGCCGCGAGCATGCGCGTGGTGTGCTCCTCGCTCTCGCGCGTCTCGCGCAGCAGCCACTCGGCCCCGCTCCAGTGCATCGTCGGCGCGATGCGCCGGCCCATGTACTCGGTGAGCGGCGGCGGGAGCGCGGTCTCGAGCGTGTCCTGGCCGGGCGGCTGCTGCTGGATCGGCCCACGCGCGGGGAGCGCGAGGAGCAGTACCAGGAAGGGAAGAATCCTCGACATGTCTTCCATCGAGGATAGCCCGTCTCCGGGTCGCTCGAACCGGCGTTTCGCACGCGTCGGTGCCGTGCTCGGGTGCCTGACCGGTTGCAGCAGGGCGAAGCGCCGACAACCGGCCCGTGCCGCTCCGGCGGAATCCGGAGCACGGAAAACGGAATAATGGTCCCCGCGATGTTCGCCAATCCGCTGGGCTTGCTCGCGCTGCTCGCCGTGCCGGCGGTGGTTGCGCTGCACCTCTATCGCCGGCGCTTCGAGCCGCGGCCCGTGAGCGCGCTGTTCCTGTGGGGGGCCGACGATCGCGCGCCGGTCGCGGGGCGCAAGCGCGAGCCGCTGCGGACGAGCGTGTCGTTCTGGTGCGAGCTCCTGGCCGTGGCGTTGCTCGCGCTGGCCTTCAGCGGTCCGCGCTCGGGTTGCGCGGCCGGGCACAGCGAGCACCTCGTCGTGGTGCTCGATTCGTCGGCCTCCATGGGCGCGGTCGCGGAGGGGAAGAGCACGCGCGAGCGCGCGCTCGAGCTAATCGCGGAGCGCATCGATGGCCTCGGTCGCGGCTCGCGCGTGACGCTGGTGCAGAGCGGGCCGCGCCCGAGCCTCGTGGCCGGCCCGGCGGCCTTTCCGGCCGAGGCGCGCGAGGCGCTCGCGCAGTGGGTGCCGGGCGCGGCGCACCACGACCTCCAGCCGGCGGTGGCGCTCGCGCTGCAGTTCGCGGGCGAGGCGCGCGTGACGCTCGTGACCGACCACTACGAACCCGAGAACTG
>DATNFC010000112.1:0-13312 GCA_035606545.1 Candidatus Methylomirabilota bacterium | reverse complement strand
CAGCCACACGCGGTGCTGGAGCCCGAGCCGCTCGATCTCCTCGTCGTGCGTCCCCAGTACGTAATCGCGTTCGCTCGCCATGATCGCTCTCCTACCACATGAGGTCCTGGGAACCTGCCTCGACATCATGCCCCAGTTGCTGTCGTCGCGCCGGACGGTAACGGAAGTCGTACGGTCCGCCGGGCTCAGTTGCGACCCTCGCTCTGTTCGTCCTCCTTGGCGCGACGTTCCCCCGCATCCGCGCCATGGGCCTCGCCCGGCTCGCCATTGGCGCACAGAGGCTTGCGATCCATGTCGATTCCCGCCCGGCTCGTTCGTCGTCTGGGTGGGAGCCGCAGAAGGCGGCTCCCGACCCTGATCCGAAAGGAGCCGTCATGTCGACGAACCGCCGCTCTTCGCGCATCGCCCTGTGGGCCGTCCAGGGCATCCTCGCCGCACTGTTCCTGTTCGCGGGCGCGTCCAAGCTCGCGATGCCCGTCGCGGAGTTGAGCCGCGTGGCGGCGCCGCTGTCGGGAAGCTTCCTCAAGTTCGTCGGTGTGTGTGAGCTGCTCGGCGCGCTCGGACTCGTGCTGCCCGGGTTGTTCCACGTGCGGATCGGCCTCACGCCGCTTGCCGCCGCGGGCCTGGTCGTCATCATGATCGGCGCGGTGACCGTGACCGTGATCACGCACGGTGTCGCAGCCGCAGCTTTTCCGCTCGTCGTTTGCGTGCTCACGGGCATCGTCGCCGTGGGCCGTCGCCCGCAGTCCCTCCGGACTGCCTGAGAACAGGAGTCGACCATGCGTTACTTCTCGATCATCCGCGCCGACGAGAACCAGGGCGCGCCGCCCCAGGCCCTCATGGACGCGATGGATGTCTACGTGGCGAAGACGCTCCAGAACGGCACCGTCGTCTCGACCGGCGGACTCGCGCCGAGTGGGGCGGGCGTTCGCATCCGCATCAAGGCCGGCCGCATCACGGTCACGGACGGGCCGTTCGCCGAGACCAAGGAAGTGATTGGTGGCTACGCGGTGCTCGCGGGGGAGAGCCGCGAGGCGGTGATCCGCTCGACGAAGGAGTTCATGCAGCTCCACATCGACCACTGGCCCGGCTGGGAGGGCGAGTGCGAGCTGCGCGAGCTGGTGTTCCTCGCGCCATGAGTGGCGCGACCGCGAAGGTCAAGCGGCTCTCGGCGACGGGACCGGCTCGGCCTTCGCGTTCCGCCAGCGCTGGCACAGGTCGACCGCTGCGAACGACCAGCGGGGCCACTCGAACGTGAAGCCCTGCTCGAGCAACCGTCCGGGGTAGGACCACCGGCTCTTCAGCACGAGCTCCGGCTCGGTGCGGAGCATCCACGCCCCCATCGCCAGCACCATCGACGACGCCGGCAGCCCGATGCGCGTGCCCCAGGCCGCACGCAGCACGTGCATGAACTCGGCATTCGGGAGCGAGCCCGGAGAAGTGACGTTGACGACGCCGTCGAACTCGGCGTGCTCGAGGAGCCAGCGCACGACGCGAACGAAGTCCTCCTCGTGGATCCACGACACCATCTGGCGCCCGTTGCCCACGGTGCCGCCGAGACCCCAGCGCACGAGCCCGAGCAGGACGTCGAACGTGCCGCCGCGCTCTGGGCGCATCACGATCGAGGTCCGCAGCGCGACGCGGCGCGTGTGCGGCACGACCGCACGGGCGAGCGTGTCCTCCCATGCGCGCACGATGCCGACGCTGAAGCCCCAGGCCCTCGGTGAGTCCGCCTCGCCGGAACCGAGCTGGCCCGTCGCCTCGTCGTTCCACGCGTCGAAGCGATGGGAATAGACCGCGGCGCTGCTCATCTGCAGCCACGTGTGCGGCGGTCGCGCCGCGCGCGCGATCGCCTCGCCGACGACACGGGTCGAGAGCACGCGCGAGTCGATCATCTCGCGGCGATTCTCGAGGTTGTAGCGGCAGTTCACGCTGCGGCCCGCGAGGTTGATCACCGCGTCGCAGCCATCCAGCTCGTCCGCCCAGGGTCCCAGCGTCGCGCCGTCCCAACGCACGGCGCGCCACGGCGCGGGCCTGGCAGCATGGCGCGAGAGCACCACGATCTCGTGCCCATCGTCATGGAATGCGCGGGCGAGCAGCGTTCCGATCTGGCCCGATCCACCGGGCAGCACGATCTTCATCACCGCGAGACTGCGCCTTGCGCTCTCCTCGTGTCCATGGCGCTGTGGGCCCTACCCCCTCGGGCATTTGCTCTACCTGCTCCACCTTCCACCTGAGTGTGATCCCGTGGTGACTGCTGAATCGCGGTCACGGACGGTGCGGTAGAGTCGAGGCATGTCGATTCGACCTGTCGCACACACCCGGCGCATCCTCCACATCGACATGGACGCGTTCTACGCGTCGGTCGAGCAGCGTGACCAGCCGGCGCTGCGCGGACGCCCGGTCGCGGTGGGCGGCTCGCCGGAGTCACGCGGGGTCGTTGCCGCTGCGAGCTACGAGGCACGCAGGCACGGCGTCCACTCGGCGATGCCGATGGGCCGGGCGATCCGCCTCTGTCCCGAGCTCGCGGTTGTCCCGCCGGACTTCACGAAGTACCGCGCGGTGTCGGCGCAGGTGTTCGCGCTCTATCGCGAGGTCACGTCGCTCGTCGAACCTCTGTCGCTCGATGAGGCGTACCTCGACGTGACCGAGAACTCGTGGCACGAGCCGCTCGGCATGGAGGTGGCGAAGCGACTCAAGGCGGCGATCCGCGACACGACCGGCCTCACGGCGTCGGCCGGGGTGGCGCCGAACAAGTTCCTCGCCAAGATCGCGTCGGGCTGGAGGAAGCCCGACGGGCTGACCGTGGTGGCTCCGGAGCGCATCGAGTCGTTCCTCCAGCAGCTCCCGGTCGAGGCGCTCTGGGGCGTCGGTCCGGTGACGGCCCAGCGCCTGCGCGAGCGCGGGATCCAGCAGCTCGTCGACGTCCGGACCGCCGATCCGGCGACGCTGCGGGACACCGTCGGCAGCATGGCGGACTGGCTGCTGAAGCTCGCGGCGGGCGAGGACGATCGTCCGGTTCAACCGAACCGCAAACCCAAGTCATCGTCGTCGGAGGTCACCTATCCGGAAGACCTCATCGATCGCGGCCGCATCGGCGACGAGATCGCCGGGATGGCGCGCGACAACGCGCTGTGGCTCGGCCGCAAGGGACTCGTCGCGCGCACGGTGACGATCAAGGTTCGCTACGACGACTTCACGACCGTCACGCGCAACCACTCCGACCGCCCGACGAGCGACCCCGAAGAGATCGTCCGCCGGGCGCTCGCCCTGCTCGAGAAGACCGACGCCGGCAAGCGACCCGTGCGCCTGCTCGGCGCGGGGGTCTCGAACTTCGAGCCGCACGGCGAGATCGAGAACGCCGAAGCGCTGCGGCTGGACCTCGAAGCGTTGGATTGAGCGGTCGCGCGCGCTCAGCGCGTCGAATCCGCCGGCGCGGCGTTGTTCGGGCGGACGAGGCTCTTCACCGTGTCCACGAGCGCCGCCCACGCGTGGGCGAGGCTGTCGGTCGGCGAGACCGTGCTGTCGAACGGCGCGGAGGCTGTGAGCGAGTCGGGACGCAGTCGGCCGAGGTGCGCGGGCGGCGTGGGCGCGCGGTGGCGCGAAGGGGATTCCACCGCGCTCGTCTCGGTCGTGTGCGTGCGGCCGCCGCGCGCGAGCGAGGCCAGGCGCATGGTGATGTTCGTGAGCGCCTTCGCCACCTGCAGGAACTCGGCACCCGGCGGTTTCACCCAGCGGATGGCGAAGTAGTTGCGCTCGGCCTCGCGGCCGCCGGGGAGTAGGAACGGTTTCCAGCCCACGGGACAGCCGAGCTTGGTGGCCGGGATCTCGTCGGAGATGTAGCCCTCCTCGCCATCGATCTTCACCAGCGCGCGCGGGCCGATCCACACCTGGCGTGCGTGCCGGCCGCTCGAGCTCGGGCCCTCGGGCGGGCTCAGGTTGTAGTGCGAGAGCGCGCCCAGGTAGCGGAAGCGGGCGTCATCGGTGGTGTCGCGCACGTAGCTCGCCCAGTGGCCGCGGCTGAAGAGCATGCTCGCCCAGGTCTCGATGGCGCGGAAGTCGTTGGACGTGAGCGTGACGCTGTCGGAGTTCGCGCGGCGCACGGCGGCGACGAACGACGTCATCGCGCGCGCATACTCGGGCTGGCCCGAGCGCATGAGCCGGTCGGCCTCGTGCTGTACGAACCCGCTCGTGTCCTCCAGCGCCAGCAGGTAGAAGCGGTTGTACAGCCGCTGCTGCTCGAGGACGGCGGCGAACGTGCCCGCGTCGGGCTGCGAGCTCATGAACGAGGGCTCCAGCAGCACGCGCCGCCACGCCTCGCGCGTGAGGATGCGCTGGATGCCCGGCACCTGCATCAGCGCCCGCTGCACACGTGGGTTGGCGATCGACGCTTCCCACTGTCCGAGCCGGTAGCCGATCGAGTAGCCGGAGCAGAGCCCGAGCATGCTGGTGAAGACGCCGAACGGCTTGACGTAGTCGAGCGTCTTGCGTGTCAACTCATCGAACTGGCCCTGCGTGAGCGCCATCGTCGAGGAGTCGGGCACCGCGATCCAGCAGCCCTCGCCGGCGTGCCCGCGCAGCCGCAGCCGCGAATAGTGCGCGCCGCTGAACGCGCGGTCGTAGCGCCGGCCGAAGCCGCTCGTGACGAACCGGCGCTGGTCGACGTCGTACTCCGCGAACGGCTTGCCGAACGCCGTCAGCTCCACGACGAAGTGGACGGTCGTGTCCGAGGGTGAGTCGCGGTAGGAGTAGACCTGCAGGTTGTCGAACACCTGGTCGGTGGGAACGGGAATGGGGTTGCGCACCTCTTCGCGGCCGACCAGGAAGCCCAGCAGGCAGAGCCCGAGAAAGCCCAGCAACACACTACTCATCAAGGCCTTGCGCGCCGTTCGCCAGGCGAAGCGCATGGTCTTGCTGAGCAGGAAGGGGCTGATGCGGAATCGGCGGCGTCCCACGAGGCCGGGTATCGGCGGGCAAGGCGCATCGGTTCACGGTCTTGCGCCGTGGGGGGTGAATCCCCCCACCCCCCAAGCGAAGCCGGGCGGCGCCCTTCTCGCGCCGCCCGGCTGGCCTCAATGCCAACTGCCGCTATCGCTCCTGCTTGCCGTCCTCCATGCCCTCGCGGATCTGCCGGCGCACGGCCTCGGCCTCGGCGCTCCTGGGGGTCGTGGGCGCGCTCGCGTCGCCGCCCATCTTCTCCGAGAGCAGGAGCGTGAGCAGCGCCTGCATGACGTTGCCGGTCAGCTGACCGCCGCCGTTGCCGTCGTGGCCGCTGCCGCCCACCACGATGCGCGGCACCACGTCCACGCCCGAGGCCTGGATGGCCTCGGAGAACCGATTCATCACCATCTGCGTGAGCTGGAAGCGCGGGCCGCCATAGGCGCGCACCTGCTCCTCGATCGCCAGCGCCTGCGCCACGCCCACGCGAGCCGCACGCTGCGCCTCGGCGCCCGCCAGCGCCAGGATCTTGCCGGCTTCGCCCTCACCCAGCATACGGATGCGACCGGCCTCGGCTCCGGCCAGCGTCTGGATCTTCGTCGCCTCCTGCTGCGCGCGCGCCAGGTCCGCCTTGCCGTTGTTCGATTGCACCATGATCGATAGCTCGGATTCGGTGATGTTCGTCTGCTGCTTGGCACGCGCCTCGGCCTCGCGCAGCTCGCGCTCCTTGACCGCCGCCTGCTGCTGCCGGTTGTAGGTCTCCACCTGTTCGGTGGCGATCTGCCGCGAGCGGAGCTGGAGCAGGATCTGTTCGATCTGGCCACCCTGCGGGCCCGACGTGGGCGTGCCGATCAGCACTTCCTGCAGCTCGAGGTTGTACTGCGCGAACTTCTCCTTCATCTGTTCACCGGAGAGCTTCTGGATCTCGCTGCGATCCTGGATGAGCTGGATGAGCGTGCGCGTCTGCCCGATGTTCTTGAAGTAGGCCGATACCATCGGGTCCAGCGTCTGCTCGACCAGCTTCTTGATGTCGCCGAAGCGCTGGATCACGAGCGGCGCCTTGCGGTAGTCGATGTGCACGACGACCGACAGCGGCAGCGACGGCTCGAACGCGTCCTTCGTGATCAGCGCGACCTCGGCCAGGTTCTCGTCGAACCGATGTGAGCCCACCTCGCCGCGCGTCCACTTGAGGATGAAGTTCGTGGTCGGCACCATGAAGCACTTGGCGGCGTACGTGTTGAACGCGTACTTGCCCGGCAACAACGGCTCGCTCCACACGCCGCGCGTGCCCTTCGACACCAGCTCGCCGTGCTTGTAGTCCGCGCCCGACAGGTCCTTGCCCACTTCGCCGGTATACGACACGACCACGCCCACCGTGCCGACATCGACCACGGTCTTCGGCACCATCTCGACGGTCGCGAACACGCGGTTGATGTAGTACGTGCCCTCGACCAGCACCTGGAGCTGGCGACCGCGCAGGCCGCCCGCGGCGAGGAACCGCTCGGGATCCTGGAAGCTGTTGTGGTAGGTCTCGTGGATCGAAGCGTCCTCACCCACGGTCGGCGCGATGATCTGCCCCGACGGCAGCGACGGGCCGTCGTGCACCGTGACGATGCCGATGTTGTCGTCCGTGCCCTTGATCACAACGGGGGCGAACCCTTCGCGCTCGCGCAGCACCTTCGCCATGCGCTGGAACACCTCTTCTTCGCCCTTCTCGAGCGGCAGGTAGTAGAGGCGCTCCTCGGTGATGACCACGAACTGCGCCAGGTTCAGCGCGTACGTACCCTCGCGCACGATCTTCCGCTGGGGCCCTCGCTGGCCGCCCTTCTGCAGGAATTCGCGCACGTCCTGGAAGTCCGTCGCGCTGGCATTCGACGCCAGTGTCTGCGTCGACGGCAGCGCCTGGCCGTCGCGAGCGAAGACGTAGCCGATCTTGCCCTGCGGGATCGTCACCAACGGCACGATGTGGACGTCGTACTGGATGGGCAGCAGGTAGTGGAGCCCGCCGCGCAGCACGCCCGGCTGGAAGCCGGCCTCGCCCTTGAGGGCGATGACGCCCTTGTCGATCGAGCCCAGCGGGCTGATGCGCATCTCGACGATGCCCACCTTGTTGTTCGGGATGAACCGGATACCGGCGAGCAGGAACAGCACGACGAGCACGCCGAGACCAAGGAGAACGAGCGGGACCAGGGAAACGACTGCCGACATGACTCCTCACCCCTGTGGGGTCTGTGCGCGGTCCGCCCGGAACGGGCCCGCGGCAGGCCCAGGCGGTCTCCAGCGCACGTCTGTGGCACCGGCTGAAAACTTCGAGTGCTGCCGGTGCTGCCGCTGGAATCGACGCTAGCGCGGGGGCCACAACTTGCAAGCGGAACCGGTCAACTCGCGGTGGATTGCGAGGTTCTGGTGGCACCTGCGCACGTCGGCGACGGGTGGACGCGCGCCGAAAAAAGTGTGGTTCCGAGGTGGGAATCCGCGGATCGCGTCCGTCACAAGACCTATGGGCGGCCCGCCTCGCACGGGGAGCCCAGTCGTGCCGAACGCCGCCGGACGGTCCCCGCAAGCGTTGGGGGATGCTTGCGCACCGGGTCCACCGGCGAGCGTTGAGCGTGGCGGCGCCGGTGCGGGGTCGCTCGGGTGCAGCGCCCGGGCACCGCATCGGTCGCCCCACGCGCGGGGGATCGTCAGTGCGTCGCGGCGCTCCGCCCAAGCTCTTCCCGCGCCCGCTCGCCCAGCGCGTCCACCCGGTTCGCGAGTTCCACGAACGTGCGGCGAGCTTCCGCGGTGTCACCCAGTGCCTGCTGAACGATCGCCAGGTTGATCCGCGTCACGTCGTCGCGGCATCCGGCGGCCACGGCGGTGCTGAGCTGTCGCTCCGCGAGATCCAGCCGCGACCTTTGATACTCGAGATGGGCCGCAAGCGACATGCAGGCGCAATTCCGCGGATTGTCCTTCAGGAGCTCTCCGACCAGCTCAAGCGCGTCGCGTTCACGTCCCCGCACCGTGAGCGCGGAAGCGAAGCAGTAGCCCGCCCGCTCGCGCGAAGGTCCAGCCTGTGCTTGCGTGTACACCTTCAGCAGCGAATCCTCCAGGTTACTGGTCACGGTCTGGTCGGCCGAGCCCCTGAGCGTGTCCGAAGCGTCCACGTGGACAGCCTCAGTGCCGGGGACGAACAGCCCGCCCGCGAGCGTTCTCTTCGCCAGCGCCTGAGCGACCGGCGGCGGCAGCGATTCACGGGTGGTTCCCGGTGGACGGCCCAGGCGCACGGCCAGCATGACCATCAGCGCCACCGCCGCCGCGGTCGGGGCGAGGCGCAGCAGCCGGCGCGGCCATTGGCGACGGGCCGGCGTCGCGTGCCGGACTGCGCCGCGTGCGCGCGCGAGCACGTCGCCGGGCGGCTCGAACGCCTTGCGTTCCGCGAGCCAGGCCGCGCGATAACGAACCGCCTCGGCGTAGGCGGCCATGCAGGAGCGACATCGACTGAAGTGCGCGAGCATCGGCTCGGCCTGCTCGGGTGGGGACCCGCCCTCGGCGAGCCGGGCGATGTCCTCGGGAGCGACGTGTGGCTCGGATGACATGTTGGTGAGTCCTCGTTCAGACCGGAACCCGGTCGCCGGCGTCCTTGGCCTGGCGATCCAACCCGTGCGCGCTGCCGGTCACCGGCGCGCAGGGCGGCCTCAAGTGCCGTGTTCACTCCTCCGTGGGCATGCTGCCCTTCAATCTCCTCCGCAATCCCCTCACGATGCGATCCACGAGCGTGTAGGCGCCACGCGGATCCGGGAGCCCGAGCTCCTCGGCGATCTGGTGCGCGGTCCACCCGCGCTCGAACCGCAGCGAATAGACGTGCCGATCCTGAGGTGGAAGCTCCTCGATCAGCTCGCGCACGCGCTCGAGCACCCGCCGCGCCTCGCGCTCCATGATGTGGTACTCGGGGCGGTGGGCGCCCTCGAGCTGCTTGAACTCCTCGCGCACGTGATCGAGGTAGGCGAGCAGCCGCCCCGACGCCGCGCCGCTCGATTGCGCGTGCAGGTCGTACGCGATCCGGCGCAGCGAACGGTCGTCCACCACTTGCTCGATCGCCTGCAGCGAGGAGAGCAGGCGCTGATGCGTCCAGGATCGCTCCGTTCGCTGCAGTTCGACGAGGACCTCTCGAACCCCACGGCCCTCGACGTAGAACATGCGGAAGATGTCCTGGTCCGCCGCGCTCAACCGGCGCAGTCCGCGCGGGAGGGCGCGACGGCCGAAACGCCGGCGCAGGTGGTCCACGGCGCCGCCACGCGCGACGAGCGTGAGCCACGTGGAGAGCGCCGCGCGCCCTTCATACGTCGCGAGCTTGTGGTGGTAGAGGTCGGTGAGCAACTCCGCGAACACCGCGTGGCCCTCCTCACGCTCCCGCTGCGGCAGGTAGCGCCGGATCACGGCCCAGAGCAACCCCGTGTACTCCTCGAGGAACCGCTCCCAGGCCGTGCGCGAACCCGCCAGGACATCGCGCACCAGTGCCACGTCCTGGCTGTGATCGGCGACCACGGGGGCTGCCGGATCCCGGGGCGAGGCACCGGGGTAGGTGCCTCGGGGTGGGACGGGCATGGCGCGCCTCTAAGGTCCTGGCGAACGTGCAGCGACAAGGGGAGGCTTGGGCCAGAGTGCGGCGGCTCCGGGCTCGGCCAGGTGCGAGCGCGGGGCGCCACGCCCCGGAAAGACGCTTCCGGGTGGTTGGACGGACGCGGACGGGAGATTACGAGGTGGCTGTTTCCGCTTTGAGACGGACCGGACCGCGAGCGAACATACACCGCGTGCGCTCGTCCACGTTCGCCCGCTGCCTGGTCCTTGCCACGGCGATCGGGCTGATCACCTGCCGCGAGCAGGATCGCGTCTCGGCGATCCTCCGTGTGGCCCCGGCGCTGGAGCCCGAGCTGGCGCGACACCTGATCCTCGACTCGGACGCGGAGTTCCAAGCGTTCGCCGCAGCCTCCTACACCCTGGACCTGCGCGCGGCCGTCGCAGCCTTCGCGGGCCTGGTACCGGCAGCCCCCACGGCGGACTACGAGCGGGCCTACCGCCTGGTTCGGCCCTACTGGGGACGGGCCACGACCGCGCTCGAGCAGTGTTTCGGGCTCCGGGCATACGCGCGAGATCTCGCGCACATCGACTCGTTGACGGTGGAGGAGCGATGGAAGACCCGGTCGCTTGGTCTCTACCTCGATTCGCTGAATTCGCGGTCTCGCGCAGGGTTACCGATCGGTCCCGCGGCAATCGCCGAGCAGGTGGCGTGGTGCGAGGCTGGAGGACATTGGCGGCAGCTGATGGGGCTCCGCGAGTGGCTCGCCGGGAACTGCCACGCGCATGGCGGTCGGTACGACGAGGAGCGGCGGCACAAGCGTGAAGCATTGGCTCTGGCGCGGCTCACGGGCGACGTCTTGAAGAGCTGCCAGCTTGCGGGCGAGCTCATGCACCTCGACTCGACGCTGTCCGTGGCCCAGGAGGATGCGCTTCTCGATAGCCTGCAGGCTGAATCACAGCGGCACGGGATCGTGGACCAGGTCGGACGCTTCTACGCTTTCAAGGCGTCGGTCGCGAAGCGGCAGGGACGGCTCGTGCTCGAGCGCCGGTTGCGATTCCAGGCCCTGGAGGCCTGGGATGGCGTTCCGAACTCCGCCGGCCGGGTGCGCCCTCTCGTCGAGCTGACCGGGTTCCTCGTCGGACTCGATTGTTGGGACGAGGTGAGCGCGCTGATCCGCCGGAGCGAGGCCCATGCGGCCGGGTTCCGGAAGCCTTTGCGCGACATGGCCATGCTCGACGTGACACTCTACCGGGCTCAAGCACTGGCCCATGACGGGCGCGAGCGCGAAGCCCTGCCCGTGCTCGAGCGGCTGGATCCTGCCCGGATACGCACGTTGCGGCCCGTGCTCGCGCCGCCAGCGTACTCCGAGCTCGCAAGCGTTCACGAGGCACTGGGTCACGACGACGAGGCTCTCGCCGAACTCGAGCGGGGCATCGACTTCTGCCTCGACTATCCGCTCCCGTCGGCCATCCCGCCGCTCCTGGCGCAGAGCGCCAGGCTCCTGGTCCGCAACGGGGCACCCGACTCGGCACTCCGGCGGCTGCGGTGGTTCGACGCCCGGTTCCCCAGGCTGGAGCTCAAGCCTGCGGTCCACGTCGAGCTGCTCGGCATCCGATCGCAGGCACAGTCGCGCCTGGGCGACCGGTCGGCGGCGCGCGCGAGCCTCACCCATGCCCTAGAGACGCTGTGGACATGGGCGTACACGAGTGACGCCGGTGCGGAATCCTACTTGGCGCTCGCGGACCCACCCGGACTGCGCGAATCGTTGTTCGAGGTGTCTCCGCATGCTCCGGGCCCAACGTACCGGAGCGAGCTGGCGCTGCAAGCCTGGGTCCGCGTGCTCGGCGGTCGGGCTCGCGGCGAGCCCGCAGCGCGTTGGGATTGGCACACGACGTCGCTCGCGCCGAGTCTCCAGCCGGGAGAGGCGCACGTGCTTTTCGCGTTCGTGGGCGGGCGACTGTGCCGCTGGAGCGCAACGCCGGGCGGTGTCTCCCTGGACACACTGGCGGGCGACCCGGCGGAGTGGCGTCGGCGCGTGAGCGCACTTCGGGAGTCCCTGGCTCGACCCGGCGGCGAGTCGAGCGCACGCGCGTCGCTCCGCTCGCTCGCGCGCGAGTTGCTGCCCGATCGGTTGCGTGCGGACCAGCAGCTCCGCCGGCTCTACTGGAGTCCCGCGGGTCCGCTGGCCGCCATTCCGCTCGAGGCGCTCGACGTCGGGTCGGGAGAGCGCTATGAGCCGCTCGGCTCGAGGCTCGAGGCAGCCACGTTGCGCGGCGCGGCTTCGGAACGTGCGCCCGCGGCGGGTGTCTCCGTCGTCGCGGCGCCCGAGCTTTCCGAAGCCGAACAGCGGCTTCATCCCGGGCTCGTTCCGCTCCAGCAATCCGCCGCCGAGGCCGAGGACGTGCGCCGGGCGTGGCCGCGCGCGCGTGTGCTCAACGGCGCCGCGGCGACCGAGGCAGCCGTGCTCGAGAGCTGGACCGATGCGGGGCTCATCCACATCGCCGCGCACCTCGTCAGGCTCGACGAGATCCCCTACTACGATTTCATCCCGCTGGCGCCCGATCGCACCGGGGCACGAGACGCGACGCTCGAGGTGGCCGACGTGCGCCAGTGCGACCTCTCCCGTTGCGAGCTCGTGGTGCTTTCGACGTGCGCGAGTGGCGTCCCGTACGTTGGACGGCGACGCGTGGGACCGAGCATGGCGGACGCGTTCCTGGATGCGGGTGCGCGCGCCGTGCTGCGCAGCCTGCGGCCGGTCGAAGATGGCGAGGCGAGGCGATTCGTCGATGCCTTCCTCGGCGAGTGGCGCGCGAACGGACATGATGCCGTCGCGGCCGCGCACGGGGCGCGGCTCCGACTTTCGGCCGCGGGCCCGGCGTGGGACTCGCCGGCGGCATGGGCGACGTGGTCGGTGGCGGTGAACGTCCCGTTTCGCGAGGTGACGTCGGAGCCGTCAGCGGTCGCACTCGCGAGACGACATCCCGCGCCCGGCGACCACGACTGAGACCTTCTCGCCCGCGTCCGGGCGAGCCCGCGCCCCGTCCGTCCTGTCGCTGCTGGACGGGTGGAACGATGGAAACTACGCTGCCGCACTGCCTGCACGCGATGCGCAACTGCCCCAGGCCGCCCCCCCGGCAGTCGCAGATCTCGCGCGGCCCGGTCCCTCGTAAGGAGGCCCCATGCTGAAGAAGATCGCAGTCTCGTTGTTCCTCGTCATCACGCTGGCGATCGTCGCGGTGCTCTCGATCGCGGCGACGAGGCCGCCCACGTACCACGTCGAGCGCGGCCAGTCGATGGCGGCGCCGCCCGAAGCGGTGTTCGCCGTGCTGAACGACTTTCATCGCTTCCACGAGTGGTCGCCGTGGCAGAAGCTCGACCCGGCGATGAAGGTCACGTTCGACGGCCCGCCGACCGGCGTGGGCTCGTCCTACGCCTGGGTGGGGAACGCCGACGCGGGCGAGGGCCGCATGACGATCACCGCGGTCGAGCCGCCTGGCTCCCTGACGCAGAAGCTCGAGTTCCTGAAGCCATTCAAGGACGAGTGTCTCGTGCACTTCACGATCGCGCCCGAGAGCGGCGGCAGTCGCGTGACGTGGGCGATCGACGGCAACTACAACTTCGTCTCCAAGGTGATGTGCCTGTTCGTGAGCATGGACAAGATGATGGGCAAGGATTTCGAGGCCGGGCTCGCGAGCCTCAAGCAGGTCGCGGAAGCGGAGCCGGCCCAGGCGTCGACGACTCCGGGTGAGACGGCGGCAGGGAAGCCCTGACCCCGAGTCGATCCGAACAGCAGCGGGCGGCCGCGCCGATGCG
>DATNFC010000111.1:0-5371 GCA_035606545.1 Candidatus Methylomirabilota bacterium | reverse complement strand
AGCCTGCGCTGCGTGCCCCAGGTGATGGGCGCGTCGTGGGACGCGATCCTGCACGTGGAGCAGCAGCTCGAGGTGGAGCTGAACGCCGTGAACGACAACCCGCTCGTGTTCGCCGAGTCGGGCGAGACCGTGTCGGCGGGGCTGTTCCACGCGCAGCCCGTGGCCCTCGCGGCCGACTACCTGAAGCTCGCCGTGGCCGAGATCGCGTCGCTCTCCGAGCGTCGCATCGACCGCCTGCTCGATTCGCGCGTCTCCGGTCTGCCCGAGGCGCTCGCGGGCAACCCGGGGCTCGAGTCGGGCTACATGCTCGCCCAGTACACCGCGGCGGCGCTCGTCTCCGAGAACAAGACGCTCGCGCACCCGGCGAGCGTCGACAGCATCCCCACCGGCGCCGGCGTCGAGGACCACGTCAGCATGGCGCCGATCGCGGCGCGCCACGCGCGGGCGATCACCGACCACGCCGCGCGCGTGGTGGCCATGGAGCTGCTCTGCGGCTGCCGCGCGCTGGAGTTGCGCCGGCCGCTCCACGGCGGCGAGGGCACCGAGATGCTCTACGGTGCGGTCCGCCGCGTGGTGCCCGCACCCGAGGGCGACCGCCCGCTCCAGGGGCCGTGCGAGGAGCTGGCGCGCTGGGTATTGGCCGGCGGCGCGCAGCGCCTGGCCGAGGAGGTGCTGGCGTCGTGAGCGCGGTCGTTCCGGCCAGGGCCGTGCGCGCACCGCGCGGCAGCGAGCGCACGTGCAAGGGCTGGGTGCAGGAAGCGGCCCTGCGCATGCTCATGAACAACCTCGATCCCGAGGTGGCCGAGCGTCCGGAAGATCTCGTGGTCTATGGCGGCACCGGCAAGGCGGCGCGGAGCTGGGAGGCGTTCGATCAACTCGTGACGTCACTGCGCGCGCTCGAGCACGACGAGACGCTGCTCGTCCAGAGCGGCAAGCCCGTGGGCGTGTTCCGCACGCATGCCGACGCGCCGCGCGTGCTGATCGCGAACTCGAACCTGGTGCCGCGCTGGGCGACGTGGGAACACTTCTGGGAGCTGGAGAAGCGCGGGCTCATCATGTACGGGCAGATGACCGCGGGCTCGTGGATCTACATCGGCTCGCAGGGCATCGTGCAGGGCACGTTCGAGACGCTCGCGGAGCTGGCGGATCGTCACTTCGGCGGCTCGCTCGCCGGCCGGCTCGTGCTCACGGCAGGATTGGGCGGCATGGGTGGCGCCCAGCCGCTCGCGGTGACCATGAACGGCGGCGTCTGCCTGTGCGTCGAGGTGGATCCGGCGCGTGCCGAGCGCCGGGTGCAGAGCGGCTATGCCGACCGCGTCACGCGCTCGCTGGACGAGGCGCTCGCCTGGGTGCGTGAGGCCTGTGCCGCGAAACGAGCACTCTCGGTGGGCCTGGTCGCGAACGCGGCCGAAGCGATCCCGGAGCTGCTGAAGCGCGGCGTGATCCCCGACGTGGCCACCGACCAGACCAGCGCGCACGATCCGCTGCATGGCTACGTGCCGGCCGGCATGACGCTCGAGCAGGTGACCGAGGCGCGCCGCGTGCGGCCCGACGACGTGGTGCGCCGCGCGCGTGAGTCGATGGCGACGCACGTGCGTGCGCTGCTCGGCATGCGCGAGGGCGGCACCGTGCTGTTCGACTACGGCAACAACCTGCGCGGCGAGGCGGAGCAGGGCGGGCTCTCGCACGACCAGGCGTTCTCGTATCCCGGGTTCGTGCCCGAGTACATCCGGCCGCTGTTCTGCGTCGGCAAGGGGCCGTTCCGCTGGGCCGCACTGTCAGGCGACCCGGACGACATCCGCGTCACCGACGAGGCGGCTCTGGCCGAGTTCCCGGATGACGCCCGGCTCCATCGCTGGATCCCGCTCGCGCAGAAGCACGTCAAGTTCCAGGGCCTGCCGGCGCGCATCTGCTGGCTGGGCTATGGCGAGCGGCATCGTCTGGGCCTGAAGTTCAATCGCTTGGTGCGCGAGGGAAGGGTGAAGGCCCCGATCGTCATCGGCCGCGATCACCTCGACACCGGTTCGGTCGCCTCGCCGTGGCGAGAGACCGAGGCGATGCGCGACGGCAGCGACGCCGTGGCCGACTGGCCGCTGCTGAACGCGCTCCTGAACACGGCCTCGGGCGCGTCGTGGGTCTCGCTCCACCACGGCGGCGGCGTCGGGATCGGCAACTCCATCCACGCCGGAATGGTGATCGTGTGCGACGGCAGCGCTGATGCCGACCGCAGGCTCGAGCGCGTGCTCGTGAACGATCCGGGCACCGGCGTGATGCGCCACGCCGACGCCGGCTACGAGAAGGCGATCGCGCACGCGCGCACGACCGGCATGAAGCTTCCCGGGGTCTCCTAGGCTCCCGGACGCGATGAGCACCTGGCCGGCGAACGATCCGTCCGCGAAGCAGGTCACGGGCCGCACGGCCTACGTGATCCTGCACAACACGTCGGAGGTGGTGACGCCCGACGTCGAAGGGCGCGAGGTCGTGCGCTTCCCCAAGGGCGCGATCGTGTTCCGTGATGGCCGCGTGCTCGAGGTGGGCCCGGCCGCGGACCTCTTCCGCAACCATCCGGACGCGCGGCCGCTGAACGCGCACGGCAGGCTGGTCACGCCCGGGCTCGTGGACTGCCACACGCACATGATCTTCGGCGGCCACCGCGCGGCCGAGCTGCAGATGAAGCTCGCGGGCGCGAGTTACGCGGACATCGCCGCGCAGGGCGGCGGCATCCGCTCCACCGTTCGCGCCACCACCGCGATGCGCGAGGAGCTGCTGGAGAAGCAGCTCGCGAACCGGCTCGAACGCTGGCGCGCGAACGGCTGCACCACGGTGGAGGTAAAGAGCGGCTACGGGCTCACCACGTCACGCGAGGTGCGGCTGCTGGAGTTGATGAGCGGCGCCGCGATCCGCGTGCCGGGGCGCGTCCACCGCACCGCGCTCGTGCTGCACGCGCTCCCTGACGAGTACGCCGGCCGGCGCGAAGCGTATGTGGACGACGTGCGCGAGATCCTACTCGAGGAGGTCCATCGCCGTGGCATGGCGAATACGGTGGACGTGTTCTGCGATCCCGTGGGCTTCAGCGTCGACGAGTGCCGGAGCGTGCTCCGGCGTGCCGCGGAGTTTGGCTTCGCGCTGCGGCTCCATGCCGAGCAGACCGCGCGCTTTGGCGGCGCACGACTCGCGGCCGAGCTGCGCGCGCGCAGCGCCGATCATCTGGAGTGCGCCGACGACAGCGACTGGCGCGCGCTTGCCGACGCGGGCGTGGTCGGCGTGTTGCTTCCTGCGGCCGCATTGACGCTCCGCCTGAGACTTCCCGAGGCAGCGATGCTCAGGCAAACGAGCGCGCGCGTGGCGATCGCGACCGACTTCAACCCCGGCACCGCGCCGGCCCAGTCGCTGATGGAATGCGCCCAACTCGCGGGCCGCCTGTGTGGCTTCGATGCGAGCGAGCTGCTGCTCGCGATCACCTGGAATCCCGCGCGTGCGCTCGGCGTCGAGAACGAGGTCGGACACCTGAACCCCGGTGCGTGGGGCGACGCGGTGCAATGGGAGTGCGAAGCGCTCGAGGAGCTGCCGTACTGGATGCCCGCGGTGCGCCCGGACACGGTGTTCATGCGCGGCGCGGACCTTGCGCTCCCGGCGATCGAGCGGCGCGTGTGGCCGTGAGTTAGCGAAACACCGCGACCGGGCGCTAGCATGCGAGCGCCTCCATACCCGCTGCCGCCCCCAACCCGAGCAGGTGCCCGAACATGCCGCGACTCGTCGAATGCGTTCCGAACTTCTCGGAAGGCCGCCGCCGCGAGGTGGTGGACCAGATCCTGGACAGCATCGCCGCCGTGCCCGGCGTGACGCTGCTCGACCGCGAGATGGACCCCGACCACAACCGCTCCGTGCTCACGTTCGCGGGCGAGCCCGAGCCCGTGGCGGAGGCGGCGTTCCGGGCGATCGCGAAGGCCTCGACGCTGATCGACCTGAACCACCACTCCGGCCAGCATCCGCGGATGGGCGCCACCGACGTGGTGCCGTTCGTGCCCGTCGAGGGCGTGACGCTCGATGACTGCGCCGAGCAGGCGCGCAGGCTCGGGAAGCGCGTGGGGGAGGAGCTCGCGATCCCGGTGTTTCTCTACGAGGCGGCCGCCACCAGCGCCGCGAGGACGAGCCTCGCCGACGTGCGCCGCGGTGAGTTCGAGGGGCTTCGCGACGCGATCGGACGCGACGCCACGCGCAAGCCCGATTTCGGCCCCGAGCGCATCCACGCCACCGCCGGCGCCACCGCGATCGGCGCGCGTCGCTTCCTGGTCGCGTTCAACGCCAACCTGAACACCGCCGACGTGCGCGTGGCCAAGGCGATCGCGGCCGCGATCCGCGAGCAGAGCGGGGGCTTGAAGAACGTGCGCGCGCTGGGCTTCAGCATCGAGAACGGCCGCCGCGCGCAGGTGAGCATGAACCTGGTGAACGTCGAGGCGACGCCCATCCATCGCGTCCTGGCACTGGTTCGCGATGAGGCGGCACGTCACGGGGCCCAGGTGAGCGGCTGCGAAGTCGTGGGCCTGGTCCCCGAGGCGGCGCTGCTGGCGGCCGGCGAGCATTCGCTCCAGCTCGAGGGCTTCCGCCGCGACCAGGTGCTGGAGCTGCGGCTGCGCACACCGCCGCTCACCGAGGCGGTGCCGATCGCCACGTTCTTCGACCAGGTCGCGGGCGCCACGCCCACGCCCGGCGGCGGCACCGTGGCCGCGTTCGTGGGCGCGCTCGCCTCGTGCCTGCCCGCGATGGTGGCGAACCTCACGATCGGGCGGAAGAAGTACGCCGCGGCGGAGGGGGCGATGCTCGAGGTGAAGCGCGAGGCCGAAGCCCTGCGCCGCGAGCTGCTCGCGCTCGGTCGCCGCGACAGCGAGGCGTTCGACGCGGTGCTGCGCGCCCGCCGTCTCCCGGAAGCCTCGGAGGCGGAGCGCGAGGCACGAGCGCTGGCCATGACCGCTGCCGACCTCGAGGCCTGCCGGGTGCCCCTCGAGACCGCTCGGGCCTGTGCGCGGGTCGGTGCGCTGGCTGAGGGCGCGGCAAGTCAAGGAAATGTCAACGCCGTTTCGGATGCCGGGGTTGCCGGCCTGCTCGCCCGGGCCGCCGGGGACGGGGCGCTCCTCAACGTCGACATCAACCTGAAGTCGTTGGCGCAGAGCGCCGATAAGGATTCCGTGTCTTTGCAGGCGTCAACGGTCCGGGCGGAGCTCCATGCCGCGACGGATCGGTGCGCTGCTGCCGTCGCTTCCGCCATGAGCGCTTGAAGGCCCAGCGAATACTTCGGTCACGTTGCTTGCGAGGCCCAGGGCAGGCCGGGGGATCCAGCCAACTTGGAAAAGGCGATCGAGATCAAGCGACG
>DATNFC010000110.1:0-6833 GCA_035606545.1 Candidatus Methylomirabilota bacterium | reverse complement strand
TCCAGCTGCGCCACCTGCTCGCGCTTGGCGCGGTCCAGCTCGCTCTGCAGGAAGCCGTGCGCGCGCACGCGCGCGGTCTCCTCGAGCAGCGCTTCGAAGCCCTTCGCCTGCTTGCCGTCCTCGGTCTGCGCCTGCGCGAAGTACAGGTTCACGCTGCGCGTGAACTGGAAACTGCCCGCGAACGCGCTCAGGAACGGCGAGTTCGCGCGGTGCGCGATCTCGTCGAAGCGCGCGTTGAGCATCGCCGAGAACAGGTCGGCCTTGAGCTCGTTGCGGGCGGCCCCGACGCTGTTGTTCGGGCGCCGCGGGCGCTTGACCAGCAGCGCCACGCTCGAGCTCGTGGCTTCCTTGTCGGAGACGATGCTCATGAGCGTCTGCTCGTGCCCCGGCACGTCGAAGCGGGGGACCTCCTTGGCATCGGTGCGCTTCGGCAGGTCGGAGAAATTCTCGCGGATCAGCCGCTCCATCTTGTCCGGGTCCACGTCGCCCACCGCGATCACCGCCATCCACTCCGGCCGGTACCAGTCGCGGTAGAAGTCGCGCAGCCGGGCGTACGGCACGCCCTGCAGGATCTCCGGCTTGCCGATCGGCAGGCGCACGGCATAGCGCGAGTCGTGGAAGATGACCGGGAACTGCTGGCGCTGCATGCGCTCGTCGGCGCCGCGGCCGAGACGCCACTCCTCCATGACCACGCCGCGCTCCTTGTCGATCTCCTTGTCGCTCATCGTGGCGCGGCCGGCGAAGTCGGAGAGCGCATGCAGGCCCGTGACCAGCAGCGAGTCCTTGTCGGTCGGCACGTCGAGCATGTACACGGTCTCGTCGAAGCTCGTGTAGGCGTTCGCGTCGGCGCCGAAGCGGAGCCCGATCGAGCGCAGGTAGCCCACGAGATCGTCCGCATCCTTGAAGTGGGCGGAACCGTTGAAGTTCATGTGTTCGGTGAAGTGCGCGATGCCCTGCTGGTCGTCGGCCTCGGCGGTGGAGCCGACGGGCACCGCGAGGCGCAGCGACACGCGGGCCTCGGGCCGGGTGTTCTTCTTCACGAACCAGCGGATGCCGTTCGGCAGCACGCCGCGGCGCACGGTCGGATCCCAGGTGAGCGAGTCGGTGAGCGCAGGCGTGGACTGGGCGAACACGCTCGCCGGCAGCGCCAACGCGAGCGCGGCGAGCAGCACGAGGCCGAGACGGACGAGGGTGGAGCGCGGACGCATCGATCGTTTCTCCATGGTTGGGACCGGCAGCGCCGACGGCGCTGCCGGGGGGTGTTCGGGTGCAGCCTCGGGGAGCGCTACTTCATGTGCGCGATCACCGCATCGGCGAACGCACTGCACTTCACCTCGGTGGCGCCGGGCATGAGCCGGGCGAAATCGTACGTCACGGTCCTGGCGCCGATGGCGCCGTCCATACCCTGCAGCACGCGGTCCGCCGCCTCGTTCCAGCCCATGTAGCGCAGCATCATCTCGCCGGAGAGGACCACCGAGCCGGGATTCACGCGGTCCTGGTTCGCGTACTTGGGCGCGGTACCGTGCGTGGCCTCGAACACCGCGTGCCCGGTGACGTAGTTGATGTTGCCGCCCGGCGCGATGCCGATGCCGCCGACCTGCGCGGCCAGCGCGTCCGAGAGGTAGTCGCCGTTCAGGTTGAGCGTGGCGATGATGTCGAACTCGTCGGGCCGCGTGAGCACCTGCTGCAGCGTGATGTCGGCGATCGCGTCCTTCACCAGCACGCGGCCCTGGGCGAGCGCCGCCTTCTGCTCGTCGTTCGCCGCCGTCTCGCCCTTCGCCGCCTTCGTGCGCTCCCACTGCTCCCAGGTGTAGACCTTCGCTCCGAACTCGCGCTCGGCGAGCGCGTAGCCCCAGTTGCGGAACGCGCCTTCCGTGAACTTCATGATGTTGCCCTTGTGGACGAACGTGACGCTCCTCCGCTTCTGCGTGAGCGCGTACTCGATCGAGGCGCGGATCAGCCGCTCGCTGCCCTCGCGCGAGACCGGCTTGAAGCCGATCGCGCTCGAGGCGGGGAAGCGCACCTTCTTGTAGCTGCTCGGGAACTCCTGCTGCAGGAACTCGAGGACCTTCTTCACCTCGGGGCTGCCGTCCGCGAATTCGATCCCGGCGTAGATGTCCTCCGTGTTCTCGCGGAAGATCACCATGTCCACCTTCTCCGGCGCCTTGACCGGCGAGGGCACGCCCTGGAACCAGCGCACGGGGCGGAGGCAGACGTAGAGGTCGAGGATCTGCCGCATCGCCACGTTCAGCGAGCGGATGCCGCCGCCCACCGGAGTCGTGAGCGGGCCCTTGATGCCGACGAGGTAGGTGCGGAACGCATCAAGCGTCGCGTCGGGGAGCCAATTGCCGGTCTCGTCGAACGCCTTTTGCCCGGCGAGCACCTCGAGCCAGCCGATGCGCCGCTTGCCGCCGTAGGCCTTCGCCACCGCTGCGTCGAGCACGCGCACGGACGCGCGCCAGATGTCCGGCCCGGTGCCGTCGCCCTCGATGAACGGGATCACCGGATGGTCGGGCACGACCATGCGGCCGGCCCTGAGGACGATCGGTTCGCCTTGCGTGACGCTCATCGCGTGGACTCCTCGGGAGTTCCGCCCGCCGGAGCCGTGCCGCCATCGCGGCGCAGCCGGCGCGCAGTCCGGTAGGGGTAGATGTCCGGGACCTCGCCCCGCGCGTGCTGCGCCTGCATGCGGTGCCAGAACGCCACGCCGAGCAGCTCCTCGTGGTGGGCGAGGAACGTCGCCAGCAGCTCGCCGCGAAGTCCGAGGAAGGTCCGGAATTCCTCGGGGAAGATATCGCGCTCGCCCACGTAGTACCAAGGCTCACCGGCCGATTCGTCGCCGTCGTCCGACGAGTGCGGCAGTTCGCGGAACCGGCACTCCGAAAGCGGGGCCAGTTCGTCGTAGTCGTAGAAGATGAGCCGGCCGTGGCGCGAGACGCCGAAGTTCTTGAGCAGCATGTCGCCGGGGAAGATGTTCGAGGCCGCGAGGTCGCGCAGCACCTGGCCGTAGTCGATGACCGCCTCGTGCGCGGCCTCGTGCGGGGCCTGCCGCAGGTAAAGGTCGAGCGGCTGCAGGCGGCGCTCGGTGTAGAGGTGGCGGAGCACGACCGTGTCGCCGCGCAGGTGCACGGATTCGCTCGCCAGCTCGAGCAGCTGCGCGAGCAGCTCGGGTGCGAACCGCTCGCGGCGGAACTCCATCTCCTCGAACTGCTGGGCGTCGACGAGCCGCCCGGCGCGGTCGTGGCGGAACACGAGGCGGTACTTCTCGCGCACCTCGGCGTGGGTCACCGTCTTCGGCGGCTCGAAGCGATCGCGGATGACCTTGAACACCACGTCAAAGCTCGGGAGCGTGAACACGCACATCACCATGCCGCGCTGGCCGGGTGCGATCTCGAAGCGGTCGTCGCTCGCCACGAGATGACGGAGCAGCGAGCGGTAGAGCTCGGTCTTGCCGTGCCGGTGCCAGCCGATCGCGGTGTAGAGCTCGCTCACCGGCTTCCTCGGCATGATCGCCCGGAGATACGCCACCAGCTCGCGCGGCCGTTCCCAGCGGACGAAGAAGTACGAGCGCGAGAAGCTGAACACGATGCTCACCTCGTCCTCGGTCGTGAGCACGGCGTCCACGATCACGCGGCCGAACGGGTTCCGGAACGCGATCAGGAGCGGTACCGCGGCGCCGTCGGTGAGCAGCCGGCCGACACGATAGGCGGCCTTGCCGCGGAAGAACACCGGACGCGCGAGCTCGATCGCGCGCACGCGGCGCACGTCGACCGCGGCGCGGATGCGGTCGGCGACACGCCGGGCGTCGCCGTCGATGTCGTCCCAGGGCACGCTGAAACCGCCGTCTTCGAGCACGTGCCGCACGAGCTGGGCGAGATCGCCGTCGCGCGGGAACGTCACCGCGACCTCGTCGGTGACCAGGCCGGCCGCGTCGGGCGCATCGAACCCGGTCCGCCCCGACGCGCCGCCGGGCGCGTTGCGCTCACCCAAACCCAGGAACTCCAGCCGCGGGTCGACGCCGACGATCTTGAGCATGCGCCGCGCGCACGAGTTGTAGAACGTCTCCGCCAGCTCGGCGTCGCCACGCTCGGCCACCGCGAGCGCATAGGCGTCGCGGATCGCGTGCCACGCGTCCGGGTCGGCGGCGAGCGCGCCCAACCGCTCGTGCAGGCGCGGGAGCGCTTCGGCGATGCACTCGCCGTAGAGGTCGAGCCGCCGCGCGGAATCGCGCTGGCCCGCGAGCCAGTCGGCGCGCTCGAAGTGCCGGCGCGCGCGCGCGGTGATGCGCGCGTAACGCTGCCCGTGCACTTCAAATGCCGCCCGCACGATCGCGGCGCCGGCTGCGGCCAGGTCGCGCTCCACCGTCACCGGCGGTTCAGCGCTTCTCGAGGCTGGCGAGCAGCGCGTCGAACTCCTGCGCAGCGCCGTCGATCACGTTGGCGGGGCCGGTGAACTTGAAGAACACCGGGCCCTGCGGCCCCTCGACGATCGCGCCCAGCAGCTTCCACGCCGGCAGCCGGCCCTGCGACTGCATGTCGGCGCCGGGGGCGAGGAACGTGCCGGCGATCTCCACGCGCGTCACGTTCAGGCCGTGCACGGTCATCGTTCGGCGCGAGGAACCCGGTGTGCCCTCGAACTGTCCCACCCAGCGATCGATGTTGTCGTCCACGCCTCCGCCCTGGCCGGCGCCGAAATGGAACACGGCGCACTCCGCCACGTGATGCGGGTCCGGGCCGACCGTGTAGGTCGCGAGCCGCATCGGGCGTTCGCCGCCCGCGTGCCAGCCCGCCGGCGCCGTCCACCGGATCCCCGAGGCCTCCGCCAGCGCCTCCGCATCCTGCGTTCCGCCGGGTGCCGGCTCCGAAGCCGCGGGAGCGCCCGATGTTGGCGCAGCCGCCGGCTCCACGGAGCGCTTCCAGGTCACGAACCCGAGCGCGAGCAGGCCCACCACCAGCACGCCGGCGATCCAACGGATCATGTCCTGCTCCCTCCCGCCACGCGGATGACTCGCGATACGCGCCAGCGTAGCCGTCAGGCGATGTGCGCTACAACTCCAGCGCCATCTCGAACTGCGCCGCGCTGCACGTGGCGCCTGCGGCCCGCAGCGCCGCCGCGGCCGCGTCGTCGTCGGGCACGTTCAGGTAGCGGAGCACGCTCACGCCCGGTCGCGAGCGGATCGCCGCGAGCAGCGCGCCCGCGGCACGCACGTCGGCGGCCGCGAGTTGCAGCACGCTGGCGCGGCCGTCGGTCACGCGATAGACCACGTCGCCCCCCTCGGTGTGGAGCGCGCGCAGCGCCGGCGTCGACACGTCCAGGCGATCGACGGTGGCGTCCTCGCGCTGCCAGGGATCGGGCGCGCGCCGGGCGGCGGCGATCCGCCGTCGCACCGCCCGCGGGTCGCCGGCCTCGACCGGCACGGCGGGTGCCGGTCCCGGGTTCTCCCACGTCCAGACCTCGAGCCGCCGGAGTGTGCGAAAGCCCAGCTTCTCGTAGAGCGCTCGCGCCCGTGTGTTCGGCTCCAGCACTTCGAGCTGCACGCGCTTCACGCCCGCCTCGCGCGCCGAGTCCAGCAGCGCCCGCATCAGCTGCTCGCCCACGCCCGCGCGCCTCGCCTCGCTCGCCACGCCCATGCCGCCCACCCACGCGCGTGCGCCGCGCACGGCGAGCATCGCCAGGCCGATCGCGCGCTCGTCGCGCCAGGCGATGCGCGAGCGCTCGGGTGCGAGGTCGAACGCCTCGTGCATGAACGCCACCGCGCCGGCGTCCACGTGGAGCGGCACCTCGTAGCCCTCGTACACCCGATTGAACAGCTCGGCGAGCTCGGGCATGCCCACGCCGGTGGCCGCGGTGAGCAGCGTCGGTGCCGTGGCTGTCAAGACCCCTCCAATTCCGTGCCCCGAGCGCAAGGTTGCCGCGTCGGAAAACCATGTACCCTAAACACGATGGCAACGGCGACCCCGCTGGGCCAGAATACCGCCATCCCGAGTCGCCCACACGCGCCGAAGCCGCACCCAACGCTCCCGGGCGCGGCGGCCCCAAGGAGGACCCGATGAGAATTCGAACGCTGATGCCGTTGGTGCTGATCGCGCTCGTCGCCACGCCGGCGCTGGCCTCGTTCGGCACCAAGCCCGAGACGCCGCCCCCCAGTTCGCCCGCCTCGTCGCCCGAGGCGAGCGCGCAGAAGACGCCGCGGCAGGAAGCCGAGGCCTGGTACAACGATGCCTACGGCGACGTGGCGAAGGCGAAGGAGCTGCTCGCTGCCGAATCGCCCGACAAGAAGAAGGCCGACAAGATGTTCAAGCGCGCGATCGATCGCGCGGACGAGGCGCTGAAACTCGACAAGGAATACTACGAGGCGCTGAACCTGCAGGGCTTCTCGTGGCGCAAGCTCGGGAACTACAAGAAGTCGCTCGAGGCGTACGCCGCCTGCATCAAGATCAAGCCCGACTACGCGCCGGCGCGGGAGTACTACGGCCAGGCGCTGCTCGAGAGCGGTGACCGCGCGGGTGCCGAGGAGCAACTCGCGCAGCTGAAGCAACTCAACGCCGACGACCTGGCGAAGCAGCTCGAAGACGCAATCGCGGCGGCCCCGGCGGCGGACGCGAAGGCGTCGAAGGGCAAGAAGGCGAAGGACGGCGCCACGTCGGGCGGCGGGCAGTAACGAAAAGGTTGTGCGCAGAAGATTGTTGCTGGGCCCCGGGGCGGCGTCCGGCACCGGGGCCGTAGCGTTTTTCAGTGGGCGAGCTTGAGCGTGTGGCGCCGCTCGTTGCGGATGCGACGGGTCGGCACCTCGCCGTCGTAGTAGCTTCGCCACTCCTCGGGCAGCGCGATAC
>DATNFC010000109.1:0-2983 GCA_035606545.1 Candidatus Methylomirabilota bacterium | reverse complement strand
GTGTTCTGCAGGTAGCCGGCGCCGTGCACGAACATCACGATCGGGTGCGAACCGGTGGTGTCCGCGGGCAGGTAGAGCCGCGACCAGATCGGCGCCGCGCCATGGCTCGAGGGCACGGCCACGATGCGCGGCTCCGGCCAGTGGAGCGCCTTGTACTCGGCCGTGCGCGTGTCGGTGAGCTCGCGCACCGCGCCGCCGGACGCGCTCGCGACGGCGAGCTGCGTCGGCGTGTGCGTGCTCGAGTGCTGCACCCACAGCCGCGTGCCGTCCGCCGAGAGACCGAACGCGCTGACACCCTGGAGCTTCGTCAGCCGCTCGGGCTTCGCCGGCGTGCCGCCCGCGGTGGACACGCGATAGACGTCGTAGGCGTAGGGCGCCTCGGCGTTCGTGAGCACGTAGAGCCAGCGGCCGTCCGGCGAGCGCACGGGCGCCGTCACCTCGAACTTCCCGCTCGAGAGCGCCGTGGCCGGCGAGCCCGGGGCCTTCATATAGAGGTGGGCATAGCCGGTCTCCTCAGACTGGAACCAAAAGCGCTTGCCGTCGGGGAGCCAGCCGAGGTCGTTGTAGTCCCAGTTCACCCACGCACTGTCCGTGAGCCGGTGCTCGGGGCGCAGCGCGTGCTTCTCGAAGTCCACCGTGGCGAGCCAGCGGTCCTTGTTGTCGTTCGAGCTCAGCCGCAGCAGCGCCTCACTGCCCTGCGGGTTGAACACGATCGAGGACACCTCGAGCGAGCGCTCTCCTGCATCCTTCTTCCCGGCCCCCGCGCTGTCGGCCTTGGCCGGGTCCGCGCCGGCGCCATCCGTGCCGCCCGCTGCCTTGGCGCCGCTCGCGCGCTGGTTCTCCGCACGCACGCTCGCCAGCAGGTCGTCCTTGATGCCGGGGAGCGGCGTGTAGGCGATCTTCTCGCGCGTGCGGGTCTTCAAGTCGACGAGCCACAGCGTCTGCGGCGCGGGCTCGTTCCGGCCCACGCGCGTGCGCGTCTCCTCCGTCTCCTCGTAGCCGGACTCGGTCACGTACACCGGCATCTTGCCGGCGCGGCCCTCGTCGTAGCTCTTCGGTGTGGTCACCGCGAGAAGCCAGCGCCCCGCCGGCGACAGCACGCTCCTGTCCAGCTTCACGTCGTCGCCGAGGTAGACGGGGAGCGGCGAGCGCGTGGGGTCGGCGCTTCGCAGTCGCTCGGCCTCGCGCTTGAGCGAGTCGCGATCGGCGCGATCCTTTCGCAGCGTGGTGATGAGCCGGAGCTGCATGCGCTCGAGGTCGCCGGGCTTCTTCTCGTCGGGATCCTTGCCGGGCACGACCAGTGCGAGCGGTCCGGTGACGCCGCTCCCCAGGTCGTAGCCCAGCCAGTCGGTCCCCCCTCGGAACTGGAGCGTGCGGCCGTCGGCGGAGAACTGGGGCGCGTTCTCGACCCCTGGCGTGCGCGTGACCTGGACCAACTGGCGGGACTTCAGGTCGCGCACGAAGACGTCGCCGTTCCTCACGAACGCCGCGCGCCGGCGCTCGCGGTCGAACACCGGCGCGGTGGCGTCGAGCGTGGCCAGCTCCGCGGGCGCGACGCGGCGCGGCGCGCCACCGCCGGCGGGCACGCGCCACAGGTCGCGCACCGGCGAGCCCGTGCGCTTCAGGCTGTAGATCACCGAGCCGCCGTCCAGCGACCAGTACGGCCGCTCGACCGGCGGCCCGATCCAGTCCGCGTCGGCCATGATGCGCTCGAGCGTGAGCGGCGCGGCCTGCGCGCTCGCGAGCGCGGCGGCGAGGACTGCGGGGATCAGCAGGAGGGGGACGCGGGGCATCGTCGTGCTCCGAAAGGAAGCGCGCGGAACCGGGCGGGGAACGTCCCCGCGTCGCACGCGGCCCGCGGAGGCCGGCGAGGTTATGCCCCGGTTCCCGCCGAGGCAATGCCTCGCCACCGCGCTCGCGCGCGCTCCTAGCACGCCCTCCACAGTCACGGTAGCCGCTATATTGAGGAGATGCCACGGGGTCCCGCCGCCTTGCTCCACGGTCTCGAACGCGTCTCGCCGACCCGGGCGGCGTGGGGGGTGACGCTGCTGGGTGCGGTCGCACGCGTGCTCTATTTCCCGGTGCCCGCGATCAGCGGCTCGGATTGCGACGCCGTCGCCTACATGGAGGTGGCGCGGCACCTGCGCGCAGGGCACGGCTTCGTCACCAACACCCTCTATCACCTCTGGGTCACGCCCGCCGCGTTCCCGCGGCCGGAGTCGTTGTGGAACCCGCTCCAGCCCTACGCCATCGCCACGCTGGGCGCCGTGGTCCCCGACCTCTGGCTCGCGGCGAAGCTCGTCGCGCTCCTGTTCGGGCTGTGCGTGCCCGCGCTCACGTTGTTCGTCACGGAGCGCTTCACCGGTCGCCGCGACATCGCCTGCATCGCCGGCCTGCTCGCCGCACTCGATCCCACGCTCGTGACCTGGTCCGCGCGCCCGCTCACCGAGATGGGCACGATCGCGCTCGTCACGCTGGTGTGGGTGCTCGCGTTCCGGCGCGGGCGCGGAGCCGGATGGCTGCTCGGCGTCGCCGCGGGCCTCGCCTGTCTCCAGAAGTATCAATCGGGGCTGGTCTGGTTGGGGCTCGTGCCCGCGGTGATCGCCGACCGCGGCGGGCGGGAGGGTGCGCGGACGCTCGCCACGGCCGCGATCGGCTTCGCGCTGGTGATGGCGCCGTGGTGGGTGCGGAACCTGCTCGCGTTCGGCGACCCGTTCTACACCGAGATCAAGTGGAACCTGCTCTGTGACTGGGGGCTGGGCGGCGACGAGCTCCGGTTCTGGGCGCGCTTCGAGCGCCCGCCCACGCTGCCGGGCTATGCGCTCACCCATCCGATCGACGCGCTGCGTGTCACCTACGGCGGCCTGCGGGTGCTGCTCGACATCGGGTGGCGCGACACCTGCGCGCCGGGCACGGCTTCGTCACCAACAGCCTCTATCACCTCTGGGTCACGCCGGCGGCGTTCCCGCGGCCGGAGTCGCTG